>JALHSP010000027.1 GCA_022865305.1 Bacteroidales bacterium
AAAGGGTAGTGAGTATGCCAATGCAACCATGAAGACCATACAGCTTAAAATTATTAAAACAGCTGCATGGGTTAAAGAAATGAAAACCAGGATAAAAATAGAGTTACCACAGTTTTGCACGACAAAAAAGGAACAAATCAAAGGCTTTGAGATGCTGATCATGCTTCGAACTTAGAAATGTTAAATCGCAGTATCCCAAATATATAGCCTGATAATCAATTACATTCTGGGGAAAGGTATGCCCAAATAGAAGATTTTGAGTTAAAAGTAAACTCTGTTACGAAAATACAACCAGGTTATTGACCGTGAAAGCGCCTATGAAATACTGGGCAGAAAAGTTGAGATCATTGAAAAAGAACAGGCAGAGGAGGACGCAAGGAAAGAATGGGAGAAAGGGAGAGGGGGAGAGTGGGGGAGAAGAACATCTCGTACCACACGTACTACCGGAAGAAGAAGATCAGGTGTAAGTCCTGTTGTAAAAGTATTGACAAGTGCTACTTTTATCAGGGGAATGATGGGTATACTTAAGAGGGTGATGTGATAACCTGCCAGGCAAAATTCAGTTAGCGAAACCGTACATTGTCAGTGAAGAGGTCTTCTTTTAAGAACTCCGCCTTTTGCATTGCTGATCGGAAAATAGTAAATGAAAGCTTTTTCATCAACATCATTGACAAGCTTTTTAACCTTGCCTATTTCAAGCTTGGTTACTATTGTGAAAATTATGTCCATGTCTGAAACACCATCCAGATCAGCCTTTTTTCCTATCATGCTGCGTTTCCCTTTATAGATGGTTATTCCACGACCGAGCTTTGTCATTAAAATCCGTTTTACTTTTGCACTCTTAAAGGATATTATTGTAACACCTGTGTATTCCTCTACTCCTTCAACAATGTAATCGATAGTCTTTGACGCAGCCAGGTATGTCAGAATTGAATACAATGCCGGTTCAATCCCCAGGATAAAAGCTGCACAGGTAAATATTATAACATTGAAAATAAGGATCATATCACCTATTGAAGCCTCGTAACGCCTCCCGATGAACAATGCCAGTATCTCTGTCCCGTCAAGTACGCTGCCACCTCTTACCGATAAGCCTACACCTCCACCTAAAAATAATCCTCCGAAAATAGCAATCAGCAATTTATCATAGGTTATGACAGGAAAATTAACAGTGGCAAGAACAACTGATAAACCTGCTATTGCCACAAAAGTTTTGATTGCGAATATTTTTGAGATTTGCCAGTAAGCAAGGATGATAAACGGAATATTTATTACGAAAATAAGTACATACAAAGGAATTACCGTTGCATGGGCGACCAGAAGCGAGATACCTGTTACTCCACCATCGATAAACTGATTCGGAAGGAGGAAGCCTTTTAATCCGAAACTGGCTGAGAAAATTCCTAAACCAATTAGAAAAATCCCCTTAATGTTTTCTTTAATTACTGCTGACGTTTTTCGCGATCCAATCATTATTTATTGATTCAAATTCTAACGATAACATCATTTGAAATCTAATACTTATCGCTTAATCATAACACTGTCAACAAGATACTTAGAATCACCCCTCCAGAATACAACGCCATTCTTTGCCTTGTAGTGAACGATGACATTATCTCCCTGCAGGGTATCAAACTGCCTCACAAGAGCTCTGTTGGTCACGGTAAACTGAAACTTTTCTGAAGCCAGGGCAATATCTCTGGTGCTTGCCACACTGCTCAGTATCATTTCTCCTTCATAAGTTTTGAAAAAGGTGCCTTTATTGGAAAATTTCTGCAATAAACCGGCTCTGTAACCCTCACTGTAAGTATAGAAATATTTCCAGTAAATGAAGATACCCAGGAAGATTACCAGCAGGAATAAAATCCATCTGAAGATTTTTTTAGTCTTCCGGACAAATCCTGTCCAGGCAGGAGATTTGGTAAATGCAAATAACGGGCTCATTGTAAATATTTTATAACGGAATAAAAAACAAATGTCGTCTTTCAGGAATATAAAGGACTTTTAAAACAACCATGAAATAAACAAATAAAGTTAACTTTTTTTCGATAAATGCAATTAAAATGTCGGAACAGGAACTTTAGTGATATGCCAAAATAATATGAACCTGAGTCATTTTGTTGCTATAATCAGCATTTCAAAATCTTCGGTATTCAGTTTATCATTTTTGCTGAATGCCCCTAATCTGGCTCCGAATATTTCTGAAGTTCTGAATCCGGCACATTTCAGAAGCCAGGTTATTTCTGAAGGGACATAATATCTTTCGTTGCATTTCAGAACTTGCTTTTTGCCCTTATCATCTTCTGTTTCATAAATTGAATGATCTCTGAAAGTCATCAGGTTGAAACTGTTTTCGCTGCTTTTGCCCTGTTCACTACCGCTGTTTACAAAATCTTTAACTGAATGAAAAAGAGGGTAAAGTCCGTTCAGGGTAGTCAAAATTAACTTTCCACCTGATTTCAGGGATGAAAATGCATTTTTAAGAATTGAAAAATTCATTTCATCCGTCTCCATAAGAGGGAATGCCCCTTCACAGATCATAATTGCCAGGTCGAAAGGTTCATCAAAGCTGAAATTTCTGGCATCTTTTACCTGGAAATCAATCTTCAGGTTCTCCTTCTGGGCAATGCTTTTTGCTTTTTTAATCATCGATTCCGACAGGTCGATGCCTGTTACACTGTATCCGCGCCGGGCAAGCTCCACTGAATGCCTGCCGGTGCCGCAGCCAATATCCAGAATTTTACAGGATTTATTACGGGTTATTTCATTCTCGATAAAATCCACCTCCCCGACTGTTCCTTTCGTAAAGTTTTCATTATCATATTTATCAGAGTAATTCTTAAAAAGTTCTTCATACCACTGGTTCATAGATAGTCTTTTTTATTTTTCCTGAAAACAGACCATGTTTCAATTCTTTGATTCAGCAACTCGCGCTGTAGTGCCTGTACGGCTGGCATAAGTTACAAGGATCTTTTGCTCCATAATAAATTCTACCTTTCAGGTTATTTCACCGGCTTTTAACATTTCAATGTTCTTTTCAAAGTTCGGCGAATCATATAAAGGATTAAAAACAGGATTCCTTGTTATTTCTCCGGTTCTGTGGTTAATAATTCCTTTAACAAACCGGGGAGAGAGGACATAAACCAGTTCAGAATTATCATCTCTGAAAGGAGCATTCTCTGTCAACACATTTTCAACAGAAAAGCTCCTTAGCCTGTTTCTATCCATTTCGGCTGCATAATGACTGATTATTTTATCAGAAAGACATAGTATTATGACATAGTCACCAAAAGATTTCCGACCATTATGTTTTATAAGGAGGTCGAGTCTGTCGCCGGAAACAGGTAATGCGGTTTTATAAAATGTTTCTTCAAACCGGAAGCCATCTTTTAAAATATTCAATGCATCATTCTCCTCTTTAGTGTAATGGATGTAAATTCTTGAATCTTTTTCATTTTCAAGGAGAAAGTTCATAGATCTTTCTTCAAATAACTTGTCGGTTAATAATGAATGGTAATCATGAACCTTTCTGATCTCATAAAGGAACCGCTTCATTTCGTCAGCGCTCCAGTTCTTTTCGATTCCGGATAACCGTTTTACAGTCGATTCGATGAAAATATTCTTCTTTGCAAGCTGAATATTCAGGAAAATGATATATCCGAGCAACGCAGCAATAATTATAATAAATAGAAGCTCTTTTATCATTTTTTCAGATGAAAATCAATCATAAAGAGCAGGCGGTGTACTCACCGTCCCGGGGGATTTACATATTCAGCAAAAAGGATTAATCCAATCCCCCTTCAATGCAGTCAGTGCAGTTACTTCTTTTTTGATTCTATCATTCCCTGCCTGAAAAGCAAGACGGCACCCAGTGCGAAAATAAGAAATGGTATTGCTTTCCAGTCAAGGCTCTTGATAAAAATCACCAGCGCGATAGCCAGTGAAACCACGCTTAATGCGTAAAAGATAAACGCTTTCATATTCCTGTTATTGTCAATTTAGTTTAATAATTCTCTTCCCTGAGCTGCATGAAAGCTTTAGGATGCAGGCAGGCGGGACATGTTTCAAATGCTTTTTCCGATTCATAAACATAACCGCAGTTGATACATTTCCACCATACTTTTCCGGCCTTCATGAATACTTTGTCTTCCGAAACATTCTGCAAGAGCTTCAGGTACCTGCGTTCATGTTCGGCTTCAACTTTTGCGATCATTTTGTAAGCAGTAGCAATTTCAGGGAATCCTTCAATCTTGGCGACCTCGGCAAAATGAGGATAAAGGTCATTCCATTCCTCATGTTCACCTTCAGCAGCAGCTTTCAGATTCTCTTTTGTCGATCCGATCTTCCCGGAAGGATAAGAAGCTGTGATTTCAGTCATGCCACCTTCAAGAAACTTAAAGAACCTTTTGGCATGCTCTTTTTCCTGAAGAGCCGTCTCCTGGAAGAGATTTGCTATCTGTTCAAAGCCTTCTTTTCTGGCAACGCTTGCAAAAAATTCATACCGGTTACGGGCCTGGGATTCGCCTGCAAATGATTTCAACAGGTTTTGTTCTGTTTTGGTGCCTTTAATTAAGTTTGACATAATTTTGTTTTTTATAATGGTTAGACTTATGTACGGCGGAAGTATCCTTTTGAAGAAATGGTACGGGAATAGCTTCAAAGTTTACAATTCCGGATTTTAATGCAAAATACGATTTTTTTGAAATGGTTGTATGTGGAAATATCTTTTATAAAACAAGAGATTGAATGGAAAAAATTATAAATTCGGAAAATTACTTCCGTACAATTAACCAGATAACCATGAAAAAGCACCTGATTATATCATATGCACTGCTCCTTGGATTGACTGCCTGTTCAGAAACAAAGAGCCCGGTAACTCCTGAAACGGCACTTCAGAGTTATTTAAAAAACAAGGACAAATCCTTCTCGTGGGAGGTTAAGGAAAAGTATGAAACTGACGGATTGCTGGTTGCGGATCTGAAACTCACTTCCCAGGAGTGGCGCGGGATATCCTGGAATCATCAGTTAACAGTTATCTCACCTGCGGAATGCACTTCAGACGGGGCATTACTTTTTATCAATAGTGGCAGCAATAAAGACGGGATGCCAAATTGGAAAGGCAAAGATGACGGATTGCTGAAGATGTTAGCCATAATAGCTGCTAAAAATAAAGCAGTCGTTGCAGTTATTTCCCAGGTCCCAAACCAGCCATTGTATGATGATCTGTATGAGGACGCACTGATTTCATTCACTCTTGACAATTTCAAAAACGACAGGGATTTTACCTGGCCTCTCCTTTTCCCAATGACTAAAAGTGCAATCCGGGCAATGGATGCGGTTCAACAATACTCAAAAAAGGAATTAAAGCATAGAATTAAAAGGTTTGTGGTTTCCGGGGCTTCAAAACGTGGCTGGACAACATGGCTTGCAGGTTCACAGGATCCGAGGATTACTGCCATTGCACCCATGGTTATTGACGTGCTTAATATGCCTGTGAATATAGCTTATCAGAAAGAAGCATGGGGTGACTACAGCATTCAGATTGAGGATTATGTAAAACTGGGGATTGCCCAGGACCTGGGATCAGCAGATGGAAATGATCTGGTGACCATGATAGATCCTTATTCTTACCGGACAAAGCTTGATATGCCTAAAATGATAATAATGGGCACGAACGATGAATACTGGACTGTCGATGCAATTAAAAATTACTTTTATGATATCCCAGGTGAAAATTATATTCATTATGAACCGAATGTCGGACATAATCTGGGAGGCGGAAGAGGAGCCATGCAGACTCTGAGTGCTTTTTTCAACATTGTAATAAATAATAAGCAACATCCTGACTGTAACTGGATAGTTAATCACGATAGCACGAAAACAGTTCTCGAAGTCAAGGCATCGCCGGAATTAAAAAAAGCCACCCTCTGGATCTGTGATTCTCCGGATCAGGATTTCAGGGATAATAAATTTGTTGATCAGGATATATTAATTGAAAATCCTTCTGAAATAATAATACAGGTTGATCACCCCGTCTCAGGTTTCAGGGCATTTTACCTGGAATTGACTTATCCCGATCCGGTAGAAGGCACCTATTCAAAATGCACCAGGATGTTTGTGGCAGGGAAGGATAAACTGTACCTGAATTAGATCAATCGTTAAACCTCGGATTTACAACATTATTATAGATCGATCCGAAAGTATAGGTAAGGCCAATACTCGTATAATATGAGTAAGTTGTTTTCTGCTCCTTTCTCCGGAGCAGGATATCCTCAAGTGATGCACCTCCGAGGGGGAGTGAAATCTGGTCGTGGATCAGGGAAAAACTTCCCGAGATGTTAAACTGAACTCCTTTAAATATTCTCAGACGGGTAATTGTATAAAGACGGAGCCTGTTATAAGACCAGTCGAAGAAGTAGTTGTTCCATGTCAGTGTTGAGGACACTGACCCCCATTTCTGGATATATGACATGTGAGCAGCCAGTGAATGAAATGGTACTGTTTCCTTGGTTTTAAAGCGATCAGTCTCTTCAGTATAGTAGTTGATTTCAAGCCCTACCTTGTACAAAAAAGTCACTAAACGGCGTGTTGATTCCGTATATGGGAATATATCATACTCAATACCGGGTGCAACATTTATTGAAAGGTCGTGATTGGAATAAGTGAATGAAAATATGTTTAATGATGCGCCGGCAGACCAGTGATTATTTATGCTTTTAACATAGGAAAGATAACCAGACCTTCTCTTATAGGTGCTCTTATAAGTTGTATCGGAATCCACTCTCTTATATATGATCTTATCGTTTTCGATATCCAGGCTCAGGCTTGACTCGAACTTGGATTTTTCAGTGATTCTGTTCGCCGAGAGCGAACCAGACAGGTAATTAATCTTGGATGTTGATTGTCCGGAAAGATAAGCATACAAGTTTGCAGAGTAAACCCAACTGTTCCATTTATCTGATGATACTGTTTCGTTAAGCGGTTGGCTGAAATTGATATTCATATACTCTGAGAGAGGTGTTTTTAGCACATACCGCATCAATCCCATTTTTAAGCCTTTTACTTCTTTGGTTCTCTTGATATCAGCAGTTTCATCCGGACTGATATTGCATTTCACAGTATCAGCCATCCCGCTGAACTTTCCTTGTCCTACAATAAAAAAAGTCGATACTGAGCCTCCCGAACCAGTACTCTCCTGGGTCCAGATTATATAGACATCGGCAACCTTCCTGTCCCGTACATAATTGATAAAAGGGATCTCTTTTTTTATGTAGTCGGTAGCTTCCATAAATACATTCAAAGCATCTTTCCTCAAAGTATCAGATTGTGTGGATTGTCCCTGTGAAAACGATTGAAGTGCCAGAAGGGTAAATACAAATAAAACAGAAATTCTTTTCATGGTAATAAGGCTGGTTAGTTATAAACGAGGCCGAAGTTAAACAAAGAATTAAATCTTTAGTTATAAAATCAGAGAATTAACAAATCATTAACCCCTGGTAAAAGAATCCGGCACCAGAAGGGCGGTGCCGGATGTCATCGAAGATATAAGGAATGAAAAACCAGGAAGCTAGTTATCGTGTTGCGGTCTGATATATTCGAGTCCATCCTCTGTCATAAGCCAGTATCTGTTTTTTGTGTCCGTTACAAAATCATCATCGTCAGTTGAATGAAAAAGACCCTCAGTTGTTTTATCCATGTATATAATTGTCCCTTCAGGAATATTAATAGTTATTGTAACAAAATCAAACGACCATTTTGTTCCGGCAGGGAGGGTAAAGAATTCATCAAGGAAAAGGGTTTTACCGGAAATATTATAGTTGTACTGTAATCTTTCAGCTCTCTCCAGTGCATCCAGTTTGTTTCGTCCTGCTGATCTTTTTCTTAAAGTCACATTAGCAGAATTATCTTCATCCGGAGAAATATTAAGATGAGTACGTATATATATTTCCTTTGTTTCATCTGAGATGAACACTTTATATTCCTCATCAGGGACTGAGATCTCTTTATCCACCTGAAGGTCGGATATTTTTCTCCCTGACCTTATATAGAGGGTGTCAGGCACCTCTTTAAAATATTCCTGTGACATGGTTTTTTCTGTTTCACCAAAGCTAACACCTTCATTAAAGAGGATGATTGACAGAGCAGCAGCGCTCATTACCCATAATATCAGGCCTGCAAGCCATACAAATCCATCCCGTGCCCTGAACCAGAAAATCATTCTCACTCCCCCGTAAATGATTGCAATAAGCGGTAAGGTAACAACAAACACTATCAATGTTTTAATCCATGGGACCATTCTGGGAGTTACAATATAATTGAGAAAATCGGGCAGATAAGTAAGGTTAAACCCGACAGCATCAGTAGAGAAGGTTCCGGGATATTTAAAAATAAATACCATTATAAAAGCCAGAAGGGCAACAAATCCTGTGATAACCAGCGCTATGCCTATGATTATAAGTAATATACGAACAATTATATACAGAACTTTCCCGATTGCCCTGAACACTTCATTGAAAGCATTACCGACATTGGATGTAGTGGTATAACCAGGGTATTTGTCTTTTACAGAAGATCTGGCCGGATCATAGGCAAAGCCGTACATTTCTTTTTTCTGAGAATCTGTAGCAGCGAAAGGTATTACAAGCCAGAGAGCAAGATATACAAAGAAACCGATCAGGAAGAAAAAGGCAGACACTACAAACAGGATCCTGATCCAGACAGGATCTGTATTCATGTAGGCACCGATGCCTCCACATACTCCTGCGATTATTGTATCGTCGGGATTTCTGTACATCTTTTTTCTGTGAACACTAGTGGATTCATCTGCAACCCCTGCGCTGTCGGTCTGGCCAAAATCTTCAGGCTTTCCGATAATTGCAATCATCGCTTCGACATTCTCACTGGTGATTACACCAGCAAGGCCTTTTTGTGACTGAAATATTTCTGCAATGCGGAATTCGATATCTTCAATTGTTTCATTGCCACCTGGGACATTTCTGAATTTCAGATCAATTGACTGAAGGTAATCACGCAACATACGGTATGCCTCTTCATCTATCTGGAAAAGAGTCCCGCCGAGATTAATATTTATTGTCTTATCCATTATTTTCAGCTTTAGTTGGTTAATATATGGTTATCTCGTACGGATCATGTTTACTGATTTAACAAGCTCATCCCACGATTTATCAAGGTCAGCGAGATATTCCTTGCCTTCAGAAGTAAGTTCATAATATTTTCGTGGCGGACCCTGTTGTGATTCTTCCCATCGGTAGCTGAGCAGTCCGGAATTTTTCTGTCTCGTAAGAAGAGGATATAGGGTTCCCTCAACTACTATTACCTTTGCCTCCTTGAGCTCTTTTATTATATCGCTCGCATAACAGGAGCTCCGTGATAATACTGAAAGTATGCAGTATTCCAGGATACCTTTGCGCATCTGTGCTTTTGTGTTTTCCAGATCCATAATAATAAGTTTTAAATTTTACACTCTTTAATTTACCTTCCTGGTTTGCCTCTTACAACTTCATATTTTTCCTGACAGTGTCGAATTCTTTCTTTACTGAATCCTTAATGTTGTGGATGTTCACCGGTTCACCTTTCATTTCAATTTTCTGGGCAGTGGTTTTTGCTTCAGGAAGTACTATATATAAAATGAGATATACGAGAATTCCGAGACCTCCAAGCATTGTAAATGCGATAAAGATTATTCTGATAATCCATGGCTCGATATTCCAGTAAGCTCCCATTCCTGCACATACACCACCGATTATGCGATTGTCAGGATCACGGTACATCCTGTGGTAACCCGGAGATGAGAACTTGTCACGGGCGGATGTGCCTTCATTATCTGAAATATCTTCAGGTGTCCCGAGAACTGAAATTACATTACGGACATCATCCATGGAAATGACCTGTTTATAAGCTGTGAGTTTTACACGGAACAGCTCTGACATCCTGGCTTCTATATCCGACAGTATTTCTGATGAACTCTCCTCTCCGGCAAAGTGGAGCTCGAGATTTTTAAGGTACCTTTTAAGTTCGGCGTAGGCGTCTTCATCAATGTTTAATGAATAGCCCCCGAGATTAATGCTGACTGTTATTTTCATGGTTCTATAAAATATTTACTACTATTTTCAACATATAACATAACAATGCAAAGATATATAGAAAATAATATACTATGCAATACATAGTACTAAATAAATTACAAAAATCATTAAAATATTTTATATATTACATATAATCAGACATTTAATAAATGGTTCATTTTCATAAAAGGAAGTAAGAAATTGCTAGTTATTGTGAAACTAATGCACAATACATACTTTCGGTACCCTTTCTTGGATCACTTCATACTCCAACGCCTTGTATTGTATCACCTCATCCTCCGGCTCCTTGTATAGTTTCACCTCATCCTCCGGCTCCTTGTATAGTTTCACCTCATCCTCCAGCTCCTTCTCCTTGAGGAGAAGGAGTGAAGAAAAAAGATATTTTTGGTACTAGCCCCTCTCAAAATGGAGAGGGGATGGGGTGAGGTGTACACGAGAGAAGGTATGGTAATGAGTTAAGAACACGCCAGATAATAGATTTTAAATGAATTAAGAATCTATATATTATATTTATGCAAATATTTACCAGTATGAAAAAATTCAAATGGGGAATCCTTGCACCAGGAAAGATGTCGGCTAAATTTACTAAAGGCCTTAAATTACTGGAGAATGCAGAATTATATGCAGTCGGTTCAAGGGATCTTCATCGGGCAAAACAGTTTGCTGAAGAGTACGGATTTAAAAAATATTACGGGAGTTACGAGGAACTGGTTTCTGATCCTGACCTGGAGGTAGTTTATATTGCCTCTCCCCATTCCCATCATCATGATCATACTCTTCTTTGTCTGAGAAATGGGAAACATGTTATTTGTGAAAAGGCATTTGCTATCAATACGGTGGAGGTTAAAGAGATGATCAGCGAGGCTAAAAAACGAAACCTGTTCCTGATGGAGGCTTTGTGGCCGCCATTCCAGCCATTTTATAAAAAAGCAGCTGAAATATTGAAATCAGGTATTACCGGAAAAATTCACTATCTCCATGGTCATTTTTCCTTTATCCCGCCTTATGATCCAAATGACCGCAAATTCAACCTTGCCCTTGGTGGCGGTTCGCTTCTTGATATTGGCATATATCCGGTAATCGATGCGCTCACATTTATTGGCGTACCGGATGAGATCAAAGCTACAGCAACATTTGCCGGAACAGGATCGGAAGAATCCCTTAGCGTGATATTCGGTTATAATGATAATCGGATGGCAACCATATACAGTTCATTCAGGACAGACACAGGGATAGGTTGTGAAATTCTATGTGAAAAGGGAAATATAACTGTATCCCGCGGCCGGGATATGAATCAGGGAGTTATTCTGAGTCTGCACGGAAGGGAAAAACAGGAGTTCATCTTTACTCCAGAAGCAATGGGATATCACTGGGAGGCCGAAGAGGTTATGAAATGCCTCGTTGAGGGCAGAACGGAGAGCCCTGTGGTTCCTCTGTCATTCAGTCTTGATCTGATAAACACACTTGACAGGATAAGGCAGGCTGCAGGGATTGTTTTTCCAGGAAGAGACTAAATATTGAGGGGGAGTGAGGGTGAGTGGGAGATAGGGAGACCGCAATACCACACAACTGCACGACAAAATATGTCAGACTCTGGTTCAGATATTAAAGCTGAAGGGGCTTTTTACAGGAAGAAGCTCCTGTTAAGCCTGATCATCCCGGTCATTTTTGTATTCCTTATGTGGCTGGTAAAGATTATTGAAATTCTCTTTGAAATTGATTTATCAGGTCTGGGAATTCATCCATTAACAGCCCGAGGTTTATCAGGAATTATCTTCTCTCCGTTTATTCATTCTGATCTTAACCATTTAATTAATAATTCACTGCCGCTGTTTTTACTATCGGTAGCCCTTTTCTACTTTTATTCGGAAATAGCTTTAAAGGTCTTTTCCTGGACATATCTTTTAACCGGAATCCTGGTTTGGTTTGGAGGCAGGGATGCGTGGCATATTGGCGCCAGCGGTCTGGTTTACGGACTGGCCTCATTCCTTTTTTTCAGCGGTATCATACGAAAATATTACAGACTGGTGGCTTTATCGCTTCTGGTAGTATTTCTTTACGGCGAGATGGTCTGGGGCCTTTTTCCAGGTATATATAAAAACGTTTCGTGGGAATCACATATGCTGGGATTCTTTTCAGGGATCGTACTTGCTGTCTGGTACAGGAAAGAGGG
The DNA here is from genome assembly GCA_022865305.1 of Bacteroidales bacterium. Classification (GTDB taxonomy): domain Bacteria; phylum Bacteroidota; class Bacteroidia; order Bacteroidales; family VadinHA17; genus LD21. The sequence continues at coordinate 12,280 of JALHSP010000027.1, forward strand.
TCCTCAAATGCCCGTTTATGAGTGGATGGAAGAAGAAGAAGAGGGGGAGAATGGGAGAGAGGATGGGGGGGAGAAGGAGAGAGAGGGAGAGAGATAGGGAGATAGGGAGAGTGGGAGAAATTGCAATGAGAATATAATTGTTTATAAAGTAATTTTGCACAGATATCATGCGGGAGATTTGAATGGATCTTTCAGTAATTATAGTAAGCTATAAAGGATGGGAGAGGCTTACCCGTTGTCTCGAAGCCCTGGATTCTTTTTCCGGGAAACGGTTCAGCATGGAGGTTATTGTGGTTGATAACCATTCTATGGATGAGGCCATTAATAGAATTGAAGAGAGATTCAGGAAGTTTCGTTTTTTACACAACAGGATAAACGGCGGATTTGCAAACGGATGTAACCTTGGGGCTGGTAATTCGGTTGGGGATTTCTTATTATTTCTTAATCCTGATACTGTGGCCTCAGAGGCCGAAATTGAAAAATTGCTTAATGCAGCCAGGTCTAATCCTGCACATTATATCCTCTCCTGCAGGCAGGTACGGGAAAACGGAAAGGAAAGCAAGGCAACAGGATCATTTCCTGCATTATGGAACCTTACAGGTTTCTTAAAGCTCATATTCTTCAGGAAGAATAGTAACGACTCCTGTAGTGACCGGATAAAATTTCCTGACTGGGTTTCCGGTTCAGTGATGATGATCCGAAAGGAAATCTTTAACAGACTGAAAGGATTTGATGAAGATTTCTGGATGTATTCGGAAGATGTTGACCTCTGCCGCCGTGCAAAGAACATGGGGGGCGAAATAGTTTATTACGGAGATATTGTAGTTGAGCATAATCACGGAGGAAGCTCAAGAATAGGCTTAAATACAACTTCTGTCGCAAAATGTGAAGTTCAGATATCAAGACATATTTATATTCAAAAGCACAAAGCAGGTCTGGAAAGGTCCTTCATTCAGACTTTTATGGTTATCAATAATCTGTTGACAGGAATAATTACCGGACTGGTTGGTGCCATTTTGTTTTTTATTCCGGAATTACTTGTAAGACTTATGGTATTCTTAAGGTTAATAAGCTACTATACCGGATCTCTTATCAGGCATTCATGGATAAGTCCGCGGTCAGTTAATTTCAAAAGGAGAAATTGATATGTGCGCATAGCAATTTCTTTAGAAACAATTCTGGTTCAGAGTTAAACTTATTAATGTTAAAAAGTATTAATTTGTCTTATTTCGTGTTATTATCTGAAAACTCTGCAGAATTATATTAGCATATTTGTTCCCTGTTTTAGCACTTGAATTTTATACTTAAATAGTAAAACGCAGTATTTTAAGTTTTGAAAAGCATCGGTTATGAAAAAAGCAACAATTTCAATTATGGTTTTTCTTTCCCTGATGGTTTCATTGCCATATCCAGCTTTTGGGCAGGAGGACCAGAATCCGGTAGATACGATCAGGAAATATGCAGTAAAGATTTTTCTGGACTGTCATGATTGCGATATGAACTACACCAGGCAGGAGATCCCTTATATAAATTACGTCAGGGATGTTCGAGAAGCACAGGTATTTATTCTTGTCACCGAACAGGAGGCAGCCAGTGGTGGATCCCAATATACTTATACCTTTCTTGGTCAGGGCGAATTCAGGGGAATGAATGATACGCTTACTTTTACCAGCAGCCCCGACCAGACAAGCACAATAATCCGGGAAAAACGTACCAACCTGCTTAAAATGGGACTTATGAGATATGTAGCGAGGACTCCTTTGATTAATGAGATTGAAATTCAGCATAATAAAGAACTTGAAGCTGAAGAGGTAATAGACAGGTGGAATAACTGGGTATTTGAATTATCAACAGAACCTCAGTTTGAATCTGAAGAAGCATATAAGAAACTGGAATTGAGAAACTCGATAAATATTGCAAAGATTACACCGCAAATAAAACTTGAAATTGAGCTGGATCAATTTTATGAAAGGGAGAAGTTCATCAAATATGCAAAAACTGATTCTGCCAGAACAGATACATATATAACAAGTGGAACCTCAATGGATAATTTGTTTGTTAAAAGCCTTGGGGATCACTGGTCGGCAGGTTTAAAATGGAGACTTGGTTCTTCAACCAGGGAAAATTATGATTTCAGTACCGAGTTTCTGCCATCAGTTGAATACGATATTTTCCCTTACTCAGAAGCTACTCACCGGCAATTAAGGATTCTGTACAGTGCCGGTTATCAGTATAATGATTTTATCGATACAACAATATATAATAAATTAAAGGAGAACCTCTATTTGGAAATGTTAAATATTGCATTCCAGGTGCAGAAGAAATGGGGATCCGTCAATTTGTCATTGACAGGTTCACATTATTTACATGATTTTTCCAAGAACAGGATTGAGCTGAACTCATCAGTCAATATAAGGATCTTTAAGGGATTATCTCTGCAGGTCTATGGAGGCATTGCTCGTATAAATGATCAGCTCAATCTTAGAAAAGAAGACATTTCAGAAGCTCAAAGATTATTACAGTTAAGAGAACTGGCTACAAGATATCGTATTGCCGGTGGAATAGAAATAACCTATACATTCGGATCAATTTACAACAATGTGGTTAATCCCAGGTTTAATTCGAACGAATTCCATTATGATTAAAATTCCTTAATTATTAAATAAATGCACGAACGGTTCAGGTTTAAGAATAAAAATGAGCTTATTCTGAAGGCGAAAGAACTTGGAATCGATCTGCCATTTTCCGATGATATAAGTCCTTTGCTTGAATCTGTTTCTGTAGAAGGTTTTTCGGTGTCCAACAGGTTGGTGGTACAACCCATGGAAGGATACGATTCCGAAGATGACGGATCGCCTTCCGATCTTACAAGAAGACGTTACCTCCGCTATGCCGATGGAGGAAGCGGTATCATCTGGTATGAAGCTGTTTCTGTTTCTTCCGGTGGTAGATCAAATCCTCATCAGCTGTGGTTAAATAATACTAATTCAGGTAAGTATGCTTTATTAAATAATGATTTAAGACAAGCGGCTAACAAACTGGGATTTAATCCTTTCCTGGTGATTCAGCTTACTCATTCCGGACGATACAGCAAACCTCAAGGGAAACCGCAGCCTTTGGTAGCCGCTCCAAATCCGGTCCTTGATAAAACCAATCCTTATATTCTGACCGATGATGACCTGAAAAAAATTCAGGATCAATATGTTGAAGCTGCCAGACTGGCCGCTCTTTCAGGATTTGATGCCATCGACCTGAAAGCCTGCCATGGTTACCTGGTAGTGGAGTTATTATCTGCAAAATCCCGCGGGAACTCTGTTTATGGCGGAAAGGAACCAGAACAACGATTCAGGTTCATGCTTGAAACCGTGGAAAGGATCAGATCAGAAGTTCCGCAAATAATTATCACTACGAGGCTGAATATTTCTGATTGTTACAGCGGGGGGTTTGGAGTGGATGGAAACAGTCAGCCTGATTTCGCTGAACCTGTTTTGCTTGTCAATGAACTGGTGAAAAAAGGTATCCGGCTTATAAACATAAGCATGGGGAGTCCATATTACAATCCTTATGTAACCAGGCCATTTGATACTCCTTTACCCGGTCATCCGGTTCCTGAAGAACATCCACTGAAGAGTGTTATGAGGATGATAAAAGGGACATCCCTTTTTCAGAAAAAATTTCCACGGATATTTTTCGTTGGTTCAGCCTATTCATATCTCAGGCAGTATGCGCCCAATGTAGGAGCTGCTGTTGTTAAAAATGGTGATGCTTCTTTTATAGGATTCGGGAGGGGATCATTTGCATATCCTTCGCTGCCGGTCGATCTTATTAAAACGGGGCAAGCTGATCCTTCGAAAGTCTGCATCACCTGTTCAGGGTGCACACGGCTTATAAAAAACTTAAGACCCGGTGGTTGTGTTATCCGTGACAGGGATATTTATGGCACGGAACTTAAAAAGCTTATCGCTGATGGAAAATAAAATTATCAGGACAGGAAGATTTAAAATCAATTATCACAGCGTCAATACTCTGATTATTGGCAGCGGGGCAGCATCACTTAATGCGGCTGTCACTCTTCATTCGCTGGGACAGACAAATATTGTTGTTGCAACATCGCTCTGGGGAGGCGGCACCTCAAACAATGCAGGTTCTGATAAGCAGACTTACTATAAGCTGTCTCTTGCAGGTGATAAACCGGATTCGGTTGCTGAAATGGCAAATGACCTTTTTAACGGAAAATGCATGCACGGAGATATTGCACTCTGCGAAGCGCAGGGATCGGTTCAGGCATTCATGAACCTTGTCAGGCTCGGGGTACCGTTTCCGCATGATAAATACGGAGCGTGGGCCGGGTATAAGACTGATCATGATCCGCGTGCCAGAGCCACTTCCGCGGGTCCGTATACTTCAAAACGTATGTTTGAGGCTCTCGCCGGTGAAGTGAAAAGGCGCAAAATAAAAGTGCTCAATCATCATCATGTTATTTCGATTCTTACAGACAGGAACAGGACAAAAGTAATTGGAGCCCTGGCAATAAATAAGAAAGAAAAAAATCCTTCAAAAGCATTTGTCTTATTCAATTCTGCAAATATTATCCTTGGTACCGGCGGGCCTGCCGGTATATACGAGACATCTGTCTATCCTCTGTCTCAGAACGGGTCAACAGGTATGGCATTTAAAGCAGGCGCCACCGGACAAAACCTTACTGAATCACAATTTGGAATTGCATCTCTTAAATTCAGGTGGAATCTTTCGGGCAGCTATCAGCAGGCTATACCGCGGTATATCTCGACGGATAAAAAAGGTAAGGATGAAAAGGAATTCCTTAACGACTTTTTCCCTGATATATCAACACTTTCAAAAGCTATTTTTCTGAAAGGTTATCAATGGCCATTCGATCCGGGAAAGATTTCGAATTATGGATCTTCCCTTATCGATCTGCTGGTTTTCAGGGAAATTACATTGAAGGGACGAATGGTTTACCTTGATTATACAGTAAATCCGTCCATGAAAAACAAAAGAAAATTTACACTGGATAATCTTGATAATGAAGTAGTAAGCTATCTGAAGAATTCCGGAGCTCTGAAAAAGACACCTGTCGAAAGACTTCAGGCGCTGAATGCTCCTGCATTTTCGCTTTACAGGGAAAACGGGATTGATCTTTCACGGGAATATCTGCAGATCGCAGTCTGCGCTCAACACAACAACGGAGGTCTTAAATCGGATATATGGTGGGAATCTGATCTGAAGCACCTTTTCCCGGTCGGCGAGGTAAATGGCTCGCATGGAGTTTACCGCCCGGGAGGCTCTGCTCTGAACTCAGGGCAGGTGGGAAGTTACAGGGCGGCACTGTACATTAGTAAAAAGTACAATGATCCTGCATTGGAGACAGAGAAATTTCTCAGGGAAGGGAAAGTACAGATCGACAGTGAACTTGCTCTTGCAACCAGGTGGTTATCAAAGGGATCAGCAATACAAAACGAAAGATATTTTTCTGAGATACGAAGAAGGATGTCAGATGCGGGAGGAATAATCCGTAACCTGAAAAAAGCAGCGATGGCATCATCAGAAACCAGGGCAATGCTTAAACAACTTCACGAAAATATCGGAGCTGATTCTGTTAATGAACTGGCGAATTGCTTTCAGATTATGGATAATTGCCTGGCTCATTTTTTATATATCGAAGCAATCAAAACTTATATTGAAAAAGGCGGAAGAAGCCGGGGATCTTATTTAGTGACAGATAAGGAAATCAATATTCCTGAGGGACCTGCAACTTCTGACTGGAAGCCTGATCTCTGTCAGTACGACAGGGATATTGAAAAAAAAATAATCGAGATTGGTATTAAAAACGGAGAAATCAGGATAAACCTCGAAAAAGTCAGGAAAATACCTTCTCAGGATCTCTGGTTTGAAAAAGTATGGAAAGATTATCTTGAAGATAATTGCCCTGGATGTTGACTGTTTGCGGCAAATTATTACCTTTGAAGCCTGATTTCTGTAAAACCTGATTACTCTATTAGGATGAATAATAAACCTGTAGCTGTTATTACAGGCGCCAGCAGGGGAATAGGCAAATCGGTAGCAATTTCCCTGGCATCTGAAGGATTTGATATTGCTGCAATTGCCCGTTCCCTCGACAGCGAGGGGATGAAAATTCTTGGTAAAGAAGTTGAGAAAAGAGGTGCGGAATTCTTCCCCATTGGCTTGGACATTTCCTGTACCAGTTGTCACAAAGAGGTCGTTTCAAATATCCTTGAAAGATATGGCAGGATAGATTTCCTGGTAAATAATGCAGGGGTTGCCCCGCTTCAGAGAAATGATCTTCTTGAAATGACGGAAGAGAGTTACGACCGCGTAATGAATATTAACCTGAAAGGGCCTGTTTTTTTTGCTCAGAAGATTGCTAAGGAAATGATCTGGCTGGGGCAAAAGTTTTCTGATTACAATCCTGTTATTGTATTCGTTACATCTGTTTCGGCAACCCTATCTTCAACAAACAGGACTGAATACTGTGTTTCAAAAGCGGGGCTCAGTATGGCTTCAACAGTTTTTTCTGACAGACTCTCAAAAGAAGGAATAAAAGTCTTCGAAGTGCGTCCCGGGATTATCCGCACAGATATGACGGTTAAGGTGAAGGACAAATATGACAAAATGATAAATGAAGGATTGGTTCCGCAAAAAAGATGGGGTTTACCTGAGGATATCGGTAAAGCTGTAGCTTCAATTGCCCGTGGTGACTGGGATTTTTCCACAGGGATGGTCTTCGAGATCAGCGGCGGGCTCAATATTCATAAACTGTAATAATTATTATTTGATTTATGGCTAACGATATTTCTCTGAACGGGAACAGGCAAAGGCTTGTTTATCAGGGTTTCTTAATTCCATTCATCCTTGTTACAAGTCTTTTTTTCCTGTGGGGTTTTGCTCATGGATGTCTCGATGTTCTTAACAAACATTTCCAGGAATTGCTGAATATGTCAAAAGCAAAGTCGGCTTTAGTTCAATTTGTCTTTTATGGCGGTTATTTTTTTATGGCACTTCCGGCCGGTCTCCTGATGGAAAGAGTCGGATATAAGAAAGGAATAATTTTCGGATTGCTTCTTTTCGCTGCAGGTGCGTTCTTAATGTTCCCGGCTACTCTGATCCAGACCTTCGGCAGTTTTTTATTCTGCCTTTTTGTGATAGCCTGTGGCCTGACCTGTCTTGAAACAGCAGCAAATCCATATACAACGGTTCTGGGTCCGCCACAGTTCGGAGAAAGAAGGATAAACTTTTCACAATCGTTCAACGGACTTGGCTGGGTTGTCGGACCTTTGGTAGGAGGGATGTTGATTTTTTCAGTTAATGATAACAGCAATAAATTTGCATCCATTGCACTGCCATATCTTTTTATTGGTACCCTTGTACTTATTGTAGCGGTTTTGTTCTGGCGTGTTACTTTTCCTCCTGTTAAAGAAGAATCTCAAATTAATGAGAATGACGAAAAAACATCGGGAGGAAGGCTGAAAGATCTTCTGAAATATCCTCATTTTGTTCTTGCTGTCGTTGCGCAGTTTCTTTACGTTGCCGCACAAACCGGGATAAACAGTTTTTTTATAAATTATGTCACCGAGGAAATACCATCTGTGTCTAATCAGAAGGCTGCTCTGATTCTTGGGATCGGTGGATTTGGATTATTCTGGTTGGGCAGGTTTACAGGCAGCACATTGTTTATGCGGATTGTCCGTCCTAACAGGCTTTTAGCATTTTATGCTCTTGTTAATGTTGTAACCATGAGTCTCGTGGCGGGAGGATTGGGGTGGATATCTGTTATTGCACTGTTTTCTACTTATTTTTTCATGTCAGTAATGTTCCCGACAATTTTTGCACTAGGGATAAAAGGATTGGGTCCTTTGACAAAAAAAGCCTCTTCTCTGCTGGTGATGTCAATTGTTGGAGGTGCTCTCATCCCGGTTATAATGGGACGTATTGCGGATGTTTCGACTATGGCTCTTGGTTTTATAGTGCCACTTGTTTGTTTTGCATTTATTGTCTATTACGGACTACAGGGATACAAGGTAAGAACCACTGTTTAGTATCATCGAAATCAGAAACCTGTCATTACATCAGGCAATGTGATCTGGAACAGTTATCCGGCTTTCACAATTAGCCTTTACTATTATCGGCTTAGATAGTATTCTGGCCTTTAAAAACTCTTGTATTATACAGAGTCTTCAGACGTCCGTCCCAGGTAAGCCTGCCGGGGCCCAATCCTGTGATTGTTGCCGATGCATGGTTATCTGCATTGACCGACATGAAAATATCATAGTGCCCTATTTGTGTAAGTAAGCTGAATTGCAGAGTATAACTTAATTTTTTAGAATCTTTGGAAATTTTCCAGGATTCTATGGTTCCTTCCGCTGTAACACCTCCGACACCATTATATCCCATCCCGAAGTTTGAACCGGTCTGCAAAATGCCATTCGATCTGTCTACCTTTATAAAATTTAAATTGGAAACGACCGGGATCCTGTCACCATATTTATTCTGGAGATAATCAGCTTCAAGTACGAAACTTCTTGCATTCAGCAGAGAATCCAGAATATAGAAGTTTGCAGCCATTTGGGCTTTCCTTACCTCTTTTCTTTCCTGGCGGTCTAATTTTATATCCTGAGAATTACTATTAAGAGAAACCAGGAATAATCCGAATACCCCCAGGAGGCTCACCATATTCATTTTCATTGTTTTCATAATCCCTGATTTTTAGTACTGTTAAGTAGCGCAAATTATATGCCATATCAAAGGATTAAATCTCAAAATTTAAACATTTAACATTATGTTAAGGTTTGCATGCGGTGCACATTTTATGATTTGATATAAATTTATAAATGGTGTAATTTTGTTATGTGCTAAATTATTGGATGTCAAATATTAAATAAAATGCGAATTAAATTTATTCTGGCTTTTTTTCTGATGTTGGCAACTTTGTTTTCATGCTCGGAAAGCTTTTTTGATAAGACACCTGCCGGGGTTTTATCAGAAAATATTTTTTGCACTGAAAAAGGTATTGATGCCCTTTTGACCGGAGCATATGCTCTGGTGGGGGGCGGAGATATTGGAGACCAGGGAGGCTGGGGTGCTTCAGTTACTAACTGGACGTTTGGCTCGGCTGCTTCTGATGATGCATATATCGGATCTGACAGGAGTAGCGAGACCGACGCATTTGATATTGAAGAGTGGCAAATGTATCCCAGTAATTCCTTCGCTGGTGATAAATGGATGTGGTATTTAATGGGTGTTACCCGTGTCAACGGAGTGCTCAGGGTACTTAAAGCTACAGAAGGATTGATCCCGGCCAGGGCGGTGGAGTTTGAGGCTGAAGCACGCTTTCTCAGGGCATGGTTTAATTTTGAAGCCTGGCTGGTATTTAAGAATATCGTAATTATTACAGAGGAAACAGACGATCCTGAAAAGGTTCCCAATACTGCCGATGCAATGCCGGCAATAATTGGTGATCTTACCTTTGCGATGATTAATTTACCGGAAACCCAGGGAGAGGTTGGCCGGCCAACCAGGTATGCTGCCATGGCACTTCTTGCAAGGGCACATCTTCAGACGTTGAATTATGCTGCTGCAAAACCATTGCTTGATAATATAATTAAAAGCGGAAAATATCAGCTGATGCCAAATTTTCATGACAATTATGATATGGATACTCAAAATAATGCGGAATCTATATTTGAAATTCAGGCATCTGTTGATAACTCCTTGTACGGCACTTACAACGATTTAATGGGTATAGGGATTAATTTTCCACATGGTTCTGATATTGGTATGTGTTGCGGCTTTCACCAGCCATCACAAAATCTGGTTAATGCCTTCAGGGTGGATGCTGACGGGTTGCCAATGTTTGACACTTTTAATGATAATGATCTTAAGAACGACCAGGGTATTCCCTCTGAAGCCACATTTGTGCCTTTTACAGACGAAGTTGACCCGCGTCTAGACTGGACTGTCAGCCGCAGGGGTATTCCTTATTTTGACTGGGGTGTAAACAGGGGCCGCCACTGGATCCGCAACCAGGAAGACGGAGGTCCTTACCTGCCGGCCTCAAAATTCTTTTTCGAACAAAAGGACAGGTTTATTTTATCCGTCTCTTCCGGATGGATGACCGGTGTTAATGCGAACAATTTCAGAGCATATCGTTTAGGGCATGTTCTTTTATGGAGGGCTGAAGTGGCAGTAGACGAGAATGACCTGGATTATGCCGAGCAGCTGGTCAATATGATACGTGCACGAGCCGGAAACCAGGTAGTGATGGGCAGAGTAACCTCATACGAACTTCCTCCGTCTGCTTACCCGTGGAATGTGGAAATAGACTGGGACCAGCCGGCTGCAAACTACAAGATCTCCGAGTACCCGGCAGGTACATTTGCAGCTAAAGGTAAGGCTTATGCCCTGAGAGCGGTTCAATGGGAATTGCGTCTTGAATTTGCAACTGAAGGACATCGTTTTTTCGATCTCAGGCGCTGGGGTATCATCAATGAAACACTCAACGCTTTTGCACAGGGAGATCTCCGGATAAGATCAAATATGCAGGGGAAAGTGTTTACCGGCAAAGCTAAATATGCACCAATTCCTCAGAGTCAGATTGACCTGCAACCAGGAGTCCTTGTTCAGAATCCAGGTTACTAGCAATTATATACAAAGGTGCAGTTTAAACAGGTCCCGGAAAATACTCCTCCCTGATTACATATCCAGATACTGTAATTATGATTTTCAACGTATTAAAAAACGTTTTTTAATACGTTGATATTACAGATAATTTTTAAATTTTCTTCCTGAACAAAGTAAATGGAATAGCGTCTGAATCAGCCCCTCTTGTTAGTAACAGGCTTAATTGTATGGTATCAGATGATATTGAATTTGCAAGAATTGATATGTCTAAAGTCTTCTTTCCGCCTTTTTCTACTCCAAAGGTATCTGCCGGTAATCCGGAAACTTCCCATTTTTCTGGCAAGCCTGTAATGCTTAGTTTATATAATTCCTTGTTCCCGGCGACATTTGAAACTGAGACGGCTAGCTTACGTACCATGTCTTCCTGTATAAATGGTTCTTGCAAATAATCAAAAATAATTACCCAGTCTGTATTGTGCCTGACTACACGCCAGGGTGAGAGATTCCAAAGTTTTTCCAATTCATTTTTATCAGGTTTCATCGATTGTTTTTGATAAGGCAGGTTTGATTTATCCGGACCGATCATAACAGGTAAATTATATTTGGATAATACTTTTTTTGTCATTTTAACTGTACTGTCGGTTAGCACATCCAGAGTTGCCGGTGCTTTAAACCCGGTAATTGCGACCGTTGAGATTTTGTTGCCAACAGGTTTACGCCATTTTTCAGGGATAGCTTTTGTACCGCCGATAATGCCGAAGATTGAACCCAGAGTAGCACCAGTGCAATCTGTATCATCTCCACAATTCACAGCTATACAGATAGATTTTCCAAAATCACCCTCACCATACAACCAGCCAATCATCGTAAAGGCAACATTACGGGGTGCCTGGAACCAGCCCATATTCTTCGTATTCTTGATTACTGCCATACGTGCTTCTTTCCAGTCCTTTCCTTCTTTTTTAGCCTGAACTGCAGTACCCACGGCTTTGGCTACACGGCAATCAGGAGGGATCATTGACATACCAAAACTTATCAAACTGTCACGATCAGATTCTATAAAAGCAGCTGATTCAATTGAGGCGGTAAATATTTCTGCATAAGTTCCTTCAGCCATGCCATGATCCACGCATGCATCCTCCCTGGCCATTTCAACCGCCATCATGGGATTGCCCGGGAACAGGCACGCCCAAATTTCTGAACGGATCCAGGCTCCGTTGCTATGTTTCCACCTGTCATTATTGAACTCACCTGACACAGGAGGCTTAAGTCCTGCCCGCATGTTTGCTTTTCCTACACCATATTCATTCCAGTTTACCGGTACATATTTCAGCCAGTATTCACCAAGTGTAAAAGCATCCACATGTGCGTCATTTTCCTGCATAGCTTTCAGCCAGAGGATCTGAAGATCGAGATCGTCATTGGCAGCGGGTTCTCCTTCTTTCAGCTTTGTATAGAAGTTTATATCATGAATATTGGTATCACCTTCAAATGGCATTCCCAGGGTACCTCCTATATTTTTCCCCAGCCAGCAGGCATATACCTTGTCGTAAAAATCATTTTCATTTATGTATATTTTCTGATCTTTAATACAAGAATGCCAAATAAATACGAGACTGAAGGCCAACAAAAAACAACCGGGTTTCCTAGAGCTAAGATTTCGCATGGTCAAGAAGGTTAGGTTAGATTATAAAGTTAACAAAAATAAGCTGCACTCAAGCTGCAAATACAACTTTCTTCGTATTGTCAGGATTAATGTGGCAGTTCCATTCAGCTAAAAACGAAAATTTTATTTGCCATTTGAGTACCTGTAAAAGAGAAACCGCCTGAAATCCGTGATTTTAGGCGGTTGTGAAAAGAATGAGATCATCATTTGCTCCCCAGGCTGGACTCGAACCGGCGACCCACGGATTAACAGTCCGTTGCTCTAACCAACTGAGCTACTGAGGAATTTTTTTAATACTTGATTTATTAAGCGTGCCAAAAATAAGAGCTTTTCGTGAATTAAGCAATATCTTTAGCAAAAAAATTCATAATGAAACGGATACTTGGTATCGGCAATGCACTGGTCGATGTGATGACCATGATAAATGACGATAAGATGCTTGAGAAGTTTTCCCTGCCTAAAGGAAGTATGCAGCTTGTTGACGGTAAGAAATCTGAAATGGTCAAATCAGCAACAAATAACCTCAAGAGAACTCTTGCCTCCGGAGGCTCTGCTGCCAATACGATCCATGGACTTGCAATGCTGGGTGCAGATACAGGGTTTATAGGTTCCATCGGGAAAGATGAGACCGGAAACATTTTTGAAAAGGACATGCAGGAAGCAGGAGTAAATACAATGCTTTTCAGGCGGGATTCTGTGACCGGTACTGCAATAGCTCTGATTTCCAGAGACTCTGAAAGAACATTTGCCACGCACCTCGGAGCAGCTCTTGAGCTTAATGCTGAGGATCTCAAACCAGCGCTTTTCAACGGTTATGATATTTTGTACCTTGAAGGATATCTTATCATCAATATGCCTCTTGTTGAAGCTGCATGCAGAATAGCAAAGAGAAAAAAAATGAAGATTGCAATCGATCTGGCAAGTTATAATGTTGTTGAGGCAAATCTGGAAAGGTTAAAAAAAATCGTGGAAGAATATGTTGATATTGTTTTTGCCAATGAAGATGAGGCAAGAGTATTTACAGGTTTGATTCCTGATAAAGCTTTAAATCAAATTTCTGATAACTGTGAAATTGCTATTGTAAAAATCGGAGTTGAAGGTTCATGGTTAAAGAAGGGTGAAGAGATAATCAAGGTGAGCTCGCTCCCCGTCAAATGTAAGGATACCACAGGAGCAGGTGACCTGTATGCGTCGGGATTCCTCTATGGAATTGCCAGTGGTCTGGATCTTGAAAAATGTGGCATATTAGGATCCCTGGTGGCCGGTAAGGTAATTGAGATTGTCGGAGCAAGGATGGGAAAAGAGAAATTTGATGAAATTAAAAAGTGTATTAAGAAAATTATTTATGGATAAGCATTGGAGGAGGATGGAAAATAGTAGGGACGTTGCATGCAACGTCCCTACAGCAACAATTTTTAATATTTCGGTAATTTATACCCGTTATTGTAAACAGGTGTGATCAGCTTATTTGCCGTTGAGGTTTTAAATGACTGTTTTGCATCGTCCCAGTAAACCTTTTCGCCTGTACGGTATGCAATATTCCCCATCTGCGCTACAAGCGCAACATTTCTTCCGATGTCAATGCCGGCATTGAGCTTCTGGGGAGTATTGTTTTTAAGACAGTCGAGGAAATTCCTGACATGCAGATCGAGGCCGACTCCAACGTTTTTCTGAACCGGGACAGCCTCAATCTTCTCTTTCTCAGGCACTACTTCCCAACCGTTACGGTCAAGTACAAGGGTTCCGTTCTCACCGGTATATGCCATTCCATGCGGCCTCTTCCAGTTGCCAAGCCCGATGCCTATCGTATGTTCCCATACCATCGTGAAATCTTTAAAGTCGTATACTGCTGTCATCGTATCGGGAGTCACCATATCATCATCAGGGAAAGCATATTTACCTCCGATTGCCATTACTGATGTGGGAATTGATTTCCCCATTCCATATAATATATAATCTATGAGGTGTACACCCCAGTCAGTCATAAGTCCTCCTGCATATTCCCAGTACCATCTCCAGGTGAAGTGAAAACGGTTCTTGTTGAACGGACGCAAAGGTGCCGGGCCGAGCCATAAATTATAATCAACTCCTTCAGGCACCGGTGAATCGGCAACTTTAGGCACCGCACCTTTCCAGTCAACATATGACCATGCTTTGCAAACGCGGATCCTTCCCAGCATACCGGTTTTAAGATAATTAATAGCATCAACAAAGTGGGGCTGGCTTCTCTGCCACTGACCAACCTGGACTATCTTGCCATGTTTCTTTACAGCCTTCTGCATGATATTGATCTCGGCAATAGAATTACCGATAGGCTTTTCAACATAAACATTTTTCCCGGTTTCGAGGGAGTTTGTAAACATAAGACAATGCCAGTGATCGGGCGTTCCGATAATTACAACATCGATATCCTTGTTTTCGAGCATTTTGCGATAATCGACATAAAGCTTGGGCTTAGGCCGGTTCAATTTAACTATATCATCGGTGCGCCTGTTCAGGACATTGCGATCAATATCACATAAAGCAACACACTCAATTTCAGGATTCTTAAGGAATGATGCGAGATCGCTCCAGCCCATACTGTTTCCACCGATTAATGCCACCCGGACTTTATCAGAAGGAGCGACCTTTGTCATAGAACCTGAAAATGCTTCAAGCGGCAGAACAGATCCTGCAGCCAGGACTGAAGATGTTTTTATGAAATTTCTGCGTGTAGATGTCATAATTAAGATTTTTTTGAAACAACCGGCAAGTTAATATTTAATTGCAAAAGGTTCAATTCTTGATTTATTAAAAATCATTAAAGTGAGGATAGCCATAAATTCCTCATTATATTATACATTTGTACAGATATCTTTTCAGTACGCATTAAGTGAATAATTGAATTCAAAATTTCAAAAACAGTACTCAAAAATAATACCATGAAAAAACTAAATCTTCTTTTCATTTCATTGCTTTGTGGATTTGTACTGACAAACCTTTCCGCCCAGGTACAGAATCCTGACCAGCCTATTCCTGCAGATCCGAATATCACGATCGGCAAGCTTGAAAACGGGATCACATATTACATCAAGGTGAATAAAAAGCCCGAACAACGGATTGAATTAAGACTTGCAGTAAATGCCGGATCTGTTTGTGAAACAGACGGACAACAGGGTCTGGCACACTTTATGGAACATATGTGTTTTAACGGTACAAAAAACTTCCCGAGCAATAAAATAATCAGTATGATGGAGGAAATAGGTGTAAGGTTCGGGGCTGATCTGAATGCTTATACAAGTTTCGACCAGACAATTTATATGCTTAAAGTTCCTACTGATAATTTAGAATGGATTAATCGCGGATTTCAGGTTCTTGAAGACTGGGCTCACCAGGTGACCCTGGATGATAATGAAATTGATAAGGAACGCGGGGTTATTGTTGAGGAATGGCGCCTGGGGCTGGGTGCTGAAGACAGAATGCAGTCAAAATACATTCCTGTCCTGTTGAAGGGATCCAGGTATGCTGACAGGCTTCCTATTGGTAAAGTTGATGTTATCAAGAGTTTTGCGCATGATACTTTACGCAGTTTCTACAAATCGTGGTATCGTCCCGACCTGATGGCTGTAGTGGTTGTGGGTGATATTGACCCTGTACTTGCTGAAAATAAAATCAGGGAATATTTCGGAAGGATTCCCAAACCAGTCAGCCCGAACAGGCGGACGGAATATTCAGTACCGGATAATGTTGAACCATTAATCAGTGTGGTTAAGGACAAGGAAGCATCCGATTTCAGTGCTGCCATAATGTTCAAGCAGCCAAAATCAAATTCCATAACTTTTACTGATTACCGTAATACCCTTATGCGGAATTTATATACCGGTATGTTAAACAGCCGGCTCCAGGAAATCGCACAGAAACCGGATGCTCCGTTCATGTATGCCGGATCAGGATATAGTTCTTTCATTGGCCGCTCTATAGATATTTATTCGTTATCTGTCGGTGCAAAAGAAAACCAGATTGAAAAGAGCATAGAAGCCGTTATGACTGAAAATGAAAGAGTGCGTCAGTTCGGATTTACAGCATCTGAACTTGAAAGAGAGAAAAAAGATATTCTTTCATTGTATGAAAAGATGTCAAAAGAATCTGATAAAACAGAATCAAGGTCATATGCTGACGAATTCATCAGAAACTATCTGGACCAGGAATGTATTCCAGGCATTCTGAAAGAATTTGAAATAGTTAAAGAATTTCTGCCCGGTATAACTCTGGAAGAAATCAACAGGCTTGGCCAGAACTGGACCTCTGATAAGAACATGATTGCACTTATTACTGCTCAGGAGAAGGAAGGGATCAACGTTCCTTCAGAGCAGCAGGTTGCAGAAATAATTAAGTCAGTACGATCGAAAAAGTTCGAAGCTTATGTCGATAAGGTTACGGATGCACCTCTGTTGTCGGAACAACCGTCACCATCGGCAGTGATTAAAAGAACTGAAAATACAGATTATGGATTTACCGAACTGATATTTGGAAACGGGGTCCGCATGGTATTAAAATCCACTGATTTCAAAAATGATGAAATTATGCTTTCAGCTTTCAGTCCGGGCGGAAATTCTCTTTATCCTGATAATGATGTACTATCAGCCACATTAGCTTCAACTATTATCGCCCAAAGCGGGCTGGGTGATTATAATTATACAGATTTGCAGAAGAAACTTTCAGGTAACACGGCAAAACTTACACCATATATCAGTGAATTGCGTGAAGGGATCAGTGGCAGCTGTTCACCAAAAGACCTTGAAACTTTGCTGCAGTTGAATTACCTCTATTTTACAAAAACCCGCAGGGACGAAGATGCATTTAATTCGTATATCTCACGGATGAAGAACACATACAAGCCGATGAGAGCAGTTCCATTAATCATATGGTCTGATACATTGTCAAAAATAATAAGCAAGAATTCTCCAAGAGTTGTCAGCATTCCGACTGAGGCCCAGTTTGATCAGCTTGATCTCGACAGGCTGATTGCAATTTTCAAGGATCGTTTTGCTGATGCCAGCGATTTTACTTATTTAATGGTTGGCAATTTTAAGGTGGATGAGGTAATCCCTTTACTGGAAAAATATATCGGAGGGCTTCCTTCCATAAAACGTAAAGAGACATGGAAAGATGTAACACCGGGATTCCCGAAAGGATTGGTGGTTGTTGATGTTCCCAAAAATTCTGAGCCTCAGAGCAGGGTAGCTATGATCTGGAGAGGTGATTTCAAATGGAAGGACAAGTACCGGCAGGGATTCACAATGCTTATGAATATCCTTTCAATAAAATGCAGGGAATCAATGCGTGAAGATCAGGGCGGAATATATAGTTTAAGCATTAACGGAAGCGCTTCAAGACTTCCAAAACCTAAATACTCAATCACATCTATGTGGGGCTGTAGTCCTGAGAATATTAAAAAGTTATCTCAGACAGTCCTGGACGAGATGAACAAAATTAAAAAGGAAGGACCAACTGAAGTTGATCTG
This sequence comes from Bacteroidales bacterium, assembly GCA_022865305.1. GTDB lineage: Bacteria > Bacteroidota > Bacteroidia > Bacteroidales > VadinHA17 > LD21. The sequence goes on from JALHSP010000027.1 coordinate 30,106, forward strand.
AATAAAATCAAGGAGACATTAATACGTGAACGTGAAACAAGGATTAAAGAAAACAGTTACTGGCTATCAACCCTTCAGAATTATTATATTAATGGTGAAAGGCTCCTTTCTCTTGAGGAATACAAAACATTTGTAAATTCTTTTACAAAGGATGACATAAAAGCTATTGCAAATAAATACCTGGATACTGAAAGTTATGTGCAGGTGGCGCTGACTCCTTCAGAAAAAGCGGAAACTAAATAGGAAACAATTCAACCACCCCGTCCTCCGCCAGTTGGCATTATTTTAGAATAATCCGTGCAGCTCGGCGTTGATCTTATCTATCACTTCACTCAGGTGGTCTTTATTATTGGGGAAGTTATAATGATCAGCCTCAATAATGAGAATTTTGCCCAGGCCATATGATTGTATCCATGCCTCATACCGTTCATTAAGCCTTTTGAGATAATCCAGACGTATTGAACTTTCATATTCACGTCCGCGTTTTTGTATCTGGTTAACCAGTGTAGGGACTGATGCCCTGAGATAAAGCAGAAGATCGGGAGGCTGAACCAGCGAGCTCATCATCTTAAAGAGGGTTGAATAATTATCAAAGTCGCGGGTTGACATTAATCCCATGGAATGAAGGTTCGGAGCAAAAATATATGCATCTTCATATATAGTTCTGTCCTGGATAATTGTTTTTTCCGATTTTTTTATTTCGAGAATCTGGCTGAAGCGTGAATTAAGGAAAAAGATCTGCAGGTTAAATGACCACCGCTGCATATCCTCGTAGAAATCGTTAAGGTAAGGATTATCATCAACATCCTCATAATGAGGTAACCACCCGTAATGCTTGGCAAGCAATCCTGCAAGGGTGGTTTTGCCCGATCCTATATTTCCTGCAATAGCAATGTGCATAGTAAAGAGTATTATTTTTACACCTTATAAAAATACTAAAAATTGAATACCATTTCTCTTTTTTAAAGATATTGTTTGAAGTGCCTGAAGTGAGCTGAAGTTTGGAGTACTTAAAGTTGCTTAAACTTATAACTCTAAGTACTTTAGGCACTCTAAGCATCTTTGATACCTGCAAATGCATATAACTCTTCAATAAATTCCCTGGTATTTGCCAGCCTTGGAACCTTATTCTGGCCTCCGAGCTTATTTTTTGATTTAAGCCATTTGTTAAATGTTCCGGACGGAACTGATTTTACGACAGGCAAAACAAGATTAATATCCTTGAATCGTTTAGCTTCATAATCGGAATTAACTGATTTAAGGGTATCATCAAGGACACTGATAAACTGTTTAAGATCTTCCGGTTCTTTTTCAAATTCAATAAGCCATTCATGTGAACCCCTTGAAGATGTTCCCATATATACAGGACCGGCCGTATATTCCGAAATTATTGCACCGGTAGACCTGCAGGCTGACTGGAGAGCCCGATCAGCGTTGTCAACTATTACCTCTTCGCCAAACGCATTAATAAAATGCTTAGTCCGGCCTGAAATATAGAACTTCAGAGGATTCAAACAGGTAAAGACTATTGTATCACCTATCATATATCTCCATAAACCACCATTGGTTGAAATAACAATTGCGTAATTTACGCCGGTTTCAACTTCTCCTGCCGTATATGCCGGAGGGACATCACTTTTTACCTTATCCGCAGGAATAAATTCATAAAAAATCCCGTAATCGAGCATGAGAAGCATATCTGTGCTGGATGGATCGTCCTGGATCCCGAAAAATCCCTCTGATGCGTTATATGTTTCCATGTAATGCATCTGTTCACCATTAATCAGTTTATTATAAAGCTCGCGGTAGGGAGTAAAACTGATGCCACCGTGGAAAAATACTTCCAGGTTTGGCCAGATGTCGAGAAGATTGGATTTCCCTGTATAAGCAAGAATATGTTTTATTAAAGTCAGGAACCATGATGGAACACCGGAAAGACTTGTGACATTTTCTTTGATTGTCGACTTTGTAATGAGATCTAGTTTTTTTTCGAAATCCTCAATCAGCGCAATTTTCCGTGTGGGGGTTCTGATCAGTTCGACCCATGCCGGAGCATTCTCAATAAGTATGGCTGACAGGTCGCCGTACAGTGATTTGTTGCTGAACTGGTTTATCTTATGGCTTCCTCCGAGAGTGAGTCCTTTTCCGGGGAAGATATGTGTTACAGGATTGTTCCTTATATAAATTGCCAGAACATCTTTTGCTGCACGGTAATGGCATTCTTCAAGAGCTTCATGGCTCATCGGTATGAATTTACTTTTTGTTGAAGTTGTTCCGGATGATTTGGCAAACCACTTTATTTCACCCGGCCATAAAAGATTGGATTCACCATTTCTGAGTCTTTCAACAAAAGGAATAATCTCCTCATATGTCTGCACCGGCAATCTCGACTGAAATTCCCTGATTGAAGAAATGGATGAATACCTGTATTTCATCCCCCACTCTGTACCTGAAGCCTTTGCCAGCAGTTTAAAGAGTGTCTCCTCCTGTATGTCGGCAGGATGTTTTTTAAACCTTTCTATCTGGCCAATACGCCTTTTGTTAAGATAATTTAAGATTGAAGATATAGCTGGCATCCTAAGGAATCAATTTGATGTTTAAAGATAACTAAAATTTAAGGCAGCATTTCTGTTATTACCTGAAAACCTCCTTCAGTACTTCAAGAGAATTGATTTTTTTCAGGCCCGGAAGGTGGAGTGAATAATATTTTATAATTACATCAAGAACTTCATTCCTGAGAGCCCCTGTAAGAATTATTTTGTTTATTCTGTCATAAGATGAAATAAAAAAAGCTGCAAGAATTTTAGAAATTTCCTCATTTGCAAAATTACCGTGTAGAGGTGGCTGGGGAACAAAGATCCCGTTAAGCATATCAAAGTACAGATCATTTTGTCCGGCTTTTAATCCCGGTTCAAAACCAAGAAAGCTGCTCAGCCCTGCAAGAAATGCAATATGGAAATTAGCAAAACTCTCCCTGCAGCCATCGAAATAAATAATGGCTTTTTCTATAAAATCAAACAACACTTCATTTTGGCTTTCTTCCCTGAGTACAGATGTAAGCACCTCACCAAGAAAAATTGCAATGCAGCTCTTTTTTATATTATTATGGATGTCTGCAGGTATGTATGAGACATTAAACTCCTTTATGACCTGGATCGCCCTCGACTCTTTATAATACATCACCAGGTCGAGTATAACCATAGGTTGAAAAAGTACATTATGTTTCCCTGCTTTTTTATTTCTCATTCCTTTAATAAGGAAAGATTGCCTGCCGAATTTCCTTGTATAGAGATGGGCAATGATACCGGAATCAGAATATTTCAGCTGGTGAAGAACTATCGCCCTGGTCTTGTCAATCATATTATATGAGGTTATTATTCAAAATTAAGATTATTGAAATTTGTAAACCACTTAATTATTGATTTTCTTCGTTCGCCCCTGTCCCTAAAGGGAGCGAAGAAAATCAATTTCTCCCTTTAGGGAAGGGGTAAAAAATTGATTTTCAGGCAATCATGGTACTTGCATCAGTTTGTATATTAATCAAATGAAATTATTATATTTACTTTTCAACAAAGTAAGTCATGTCCACAGGTAGTAATCAGGAGCTTGTAAAAAGAATTGCTAAGCTTGCCAAACAAAATCAGGAGCTTGAAGGGTATATCAGGAAACTGGAAAAGCAGAATGAAATGCTGACCAGGGAAAATGAAAGGATCAGGGCTCTTTATGAAAAGATTTCCCCTGAAGGATTAAAGGATATGGTTGAAGGGTACAGGAGAGAAAAGTCGCTGAAATTCAATATGGCGACTGTCCTTTTTGCTGATATACATGGATTTTCGAAGCTTATCGAAGAGATGGATTCCACAAGTGTAATGGATGAACTTGATGCGATTCTTTTTGAGTTCAGTGCTATTGTCGACAGATATAAAATCGAAAAAATAAAAACCATCGGCGATACTTTCATGTGTGCCGGAGGGATACCTGTGAAAAACATTACGAATCCTGTCGATGTGGTAATGGCTGCCATGGAGATGCGGAATTTGCTTGAGAACTTTGAGCAGAACAAAAGGGGGAGCGTCAACAGAATTTGGGATCTGAGAATCGGCATTCACACCGGTCCTGTCACAGCCGCTATTTCAGGGAAAAAGAAAATCAACTATGATATTAAGGGAGATACAGTTAATACGGCAAGCCGTGTTGAAGGCGTTTCGGAAAACGGAACAATACTTATCTCTGTAATGACTTATGAGCTGGTCAAGGAATTTTTTGCGTGTGAATATTTTGGCAAGCTTCCGGTAAAGTACAAGGATGATCTGCAGATATACAGGGTAAAGGGAATTAAACCGGAGTTTTCAATTGGCGGAAATGGCGTTTTGCCAAATGACTCATTCAGGATAAAATTCGGACTTATCCAGTTCACCGATATACAGGAGTTGATTCTTGACAAGCTCGAAAAAGACCTGCCTGGTCATCTGTTTTATCATAATGTCAAGCATACTGTTGATGTGGTTACAGAAGTGGAGCTTATCGGCTGGGCAGAAGGGTGTTCGGATGAGGAAATACTGCTGCTTAAAACTGCAGGTCTGTTCCATGACGCTGGCCATACAGTAGCATATGATGATCACGAGTATCACGGAACGGTTATTGCCAGGGAGATACTCCCGGAATACAACTATTCTTCAGAACAAATCGACAGAATCTGTTCACTGATCATGTCGACCAGGTTACCTCCTAAGCCTACTAACCTTTTGGAAGACATCATCTGTGATTCTGATCTTGACTATCTTGGGAGGAGTGATTTTATCCCGGTGTCAAATACCCTTTTTGAAGAGCTAAAAGCACAAAATAAAATGAAATCGCTTAATGACTGGAATAAGCTTCAGGTTAAGTTTATATCCGGACACCAGTATTTTACGAAGACAGCCAGGAGTCTCAGGGAAGTAAATAAGCAGCTTCAGATTGAAAGAATTCAGAGTCTTATAACCGAATAGGTTACCTGATTACAAGTATCTTTGTTACAAAAGCCTGCGATCCGTCATTGCTGGCACAAAAGACCATATAAACACCTGTGGCAACACGCCTGCCATTATATGTTTTAAGATCCCAGGAGGCCGATCCTCCGTCAGATACTGTTTTAAAAACGAGATTGCCGCTTACATCGGTGATAATTATCTGCGAATCTCTCATCAATCCCGTAACTGTGACATTTCCTGTGAAATCTTCTCTTACAGGATTCGGAAAAGCATAAACATTTATGAATTTTTCCTGCCCTGAAGTGGCATCACCTCTGACAGATATAACTCCTTTTGATGTGCCAAACCAGACATCTCCGGATTTATTGTCAACAGCAAGGCTTACTATGGAATTTGAAAACAGCGGACTGTTTTCTTCATTAAAATTTTTTACACGGATTGTTCCGTCAGGAGAAAGAAGATATGCTCCTGAGCTGAAGGTGCCAAGCCATTTTCTGTTTGCTCCGTCAACAGCTATTGAAGTAATTGTTTCAGTGCCAAGCATATAATCAGCCAGTCCGGTTCCGTCATTACGAGGTATTTTTATGCGGAATGCCTTCGGGTCACCATCAAATACTTTCTCCGGATTGTAATAAATTAAAGGACCCTGGTCAGTGCCAATCCAGATATTGCCATCAAGATCTTCTGCAATCGAAAAGACAGATGAGAAAACCTGATTTTCAGTGTCGGTGACAATTATTTTCATGTATCTGTCATCACTGAAATTTTCGGGAGTACTGTTGTCATCCAGCACAAACAATCCATAACCTCTTGGCAGGATAATCCATTTATGTCCTCTTTTTGTAATTATTATATCCCCGATTGTCGGTGCCTCAATAGTAACCGGATATTCAATCCAGGTGCCATCAGGTTTAAGTACTTTTATGCTTCCGGGAACTCCTGTCTGTGTTATCCAGAGGTATTTGTTCATATCCATTGCCAGACCACAGATTCTTACGTACGGCTTGCCGATAATTATTGTCTTTAGCGGGGAATTGGCATCTGTATACTGATTGACCAGAATATTGTTCTCATACTCAAGCAGCCCGCTGCCCCAGGTTGAGATAAAAAGATGATTACTGTTACCGGGATCAGGCACTGCTCTCATAGCATCCCATATTGTGGCCGATGACATCAGAGTCCAGCTATTGCTTTCATATACGGAAACCTGCGAGTAGAGCCACAGGTTGTTCCAGGAATTATCGACAGATCCGCCGCAAATTATAGTCTGTCCGTTTAATGAGGTAATACTTATTGCATTGTTGGATGCAGGACCAGGGAATGCCAGCAGTGTGAAATCGGTCATATTTTCGCCCCTGACAAGACCTTTTGAAATATCTGCTATCCATATATTACCATTATCTTCGATAGCCTGAGCAATATCCGGAACGCCCCATCCATAGGTTGAAATTGTCTTCTGAAGCGATCCATCGCTATGATAATATTTTACGGAACCTGGAGATGAAACAGTAAATCCATTGTCTGCCGGATCAAAGGAAGTATTAAAAATACCCGGAGCAAAAGAAAATAATGAACAGTCACTTTCAATCACATAAATTGAATCACCGGCTGATAATTCTGCAGACCTGTTAGCGTAGAGCCTGTTACCGGAAAAAATCACAGATGTGTATTTTCCTTCAGGAGACGGAAGATCATTATTAATATTCCAGTTTCCGAAGTAAGACAGACCAGGATTTGTAATATCAGCAGAATAAAGACCCATGCTGGTTGCAGCATGAACCTTGCCATTTCCGAACGCAATATCCCAGACTTCTGTATCATCGGAACCTGCTCCCGGTTTCCATGTATCATAAATTTCTTTTTTGACAATATCGACTACAACAATTCCAAAGCTGCATGCCAGATAAGCATATTTCCCGCTTGTTCTGATCCTGTTTATTTCCTTTTTACCCGGAATATATTTTCTGCTTATATCCGGAATATTATAAATAATGCTGTTTCTGATGATGTCAATATTTGTACTTGCGTAGGCAATGACAAGAACATCATTCTCTTCAGACCAGGCAATTGTGCTTATTCCGGTTTCCGTAAGACCATTGACACGCGATAGTTTTTTAAGTTCAGCGAACTCCTTATTATAAATCATAACTGATGTACCGGTCGAAGCAAAAACCTCCTCAGATCCGACAGCAATATTTTTTGCACAATTATATGTAAGGTGATCGGACCAGGTACCGACATGAGTCTGTTCACGTGAATACGAAGAAATAAGGAATAAATATATTATGACAAATATTCTTCTCATCAGAGAATTAAACAGCTAAATAACTTCTTTATTGTCCGGCATATAGTGCCGGGAAAGAAAAGACTTTAATTTTTCAAAGGCTCTTGCTCTGTGTGAAATGGTATTTTTTTCATCAAGTTCCATCTCAGCGAAAGTCAGATTTTTACCTTCGGGAACAAAAACAGGATCATATCCGAAACCTTCTTTTCCTCTTTTATCATTAATGATTGTACCGGTTACAATACCTTCGAAAAGGTATTCTTTCCCATTGAAGATCAGTGCTATTACTGTTCTGAACTTCGCATTGCGGTTTTTGCCGGTACCCAGCATTGAAAGGACTTTTTCAATATTTGCCTGAGAATCTTTATTTTCTCCGGCAAATCGTGCAGAATTAACTCCGGGAAGACCTCCCAGAGCTTCAATTTCAAGCCCCGTATCATCAGCAAATACATTCATTTTTACTGCATCATAAATAAACCGGGCTTTGTGCAATGCATTACCTTCAAGGGTAGGTTCATTTTCAGGAATATCTTCTTTCATATTAATATCGCTCAGACTTAAAAGTGTAAAGCTGTCACCCAGGATATTCCTGATTTCCCTGATCTTGTTTTCATTATTTGTAGCAAATATTATTTGCATGAACATATGATCAATTCCGGTACAAAAATACTCAAAAATGGTCTTTCCTTTTGACCGGTTTATATTATATGCTACATTTGGACTGGTTTCTTTCAGATTTTTTGCATGCCGCACTACAGGAATTTGAATCTTATTTCCGGCATTATAATCTTTTCAATAATGCTTGCGGGAGCTGTATCAGCTCAATCAAACTTAATTCCGGGGGAAGAACCTGTTCTGGCAAGAATTATTGTCGATGGTGATTCTGTTATTGAGTTTCCTGTGGATTCAAAGGATCCGGATCTGCTGAATAAAAAGCAAATGATTTTTGATTTCCGGCATAATAATCTGGTGCTTGAATTAGCTTCTGCAGATACATTAGTATATATGTATTATCTTGAAGGATTCGACAAAGATTGGAGTCCCTCCTGGCTGACAAGCAATTATAAGGAATACACAAATCTGCCTGCAGGAAAATATAAATTCCGGGTCCGGTATACAGACCTTGAAACCCTTGGAGGGGAAATATCATTTCTGGACTTCAGGGTGCTTCATCCCTGGTATTTAACACCGGTTGCCATTATTTTGTACCTATGTCTGGCTGTCTTGATAATATGGGCTTTATATGCGCAGATGAACCTTCGGTTTGCCAGAACACAATTTATGCTTGAGCAGATTATAAACAAAAGGACTGAAGCCCTGATAATTGAAAAAGAGAAATCAGAAGCCTTACTGGCTAATGTACTTCCAAAGAATGCAGCTGATGAAATAATGTTGACAGGTAAGGCGACCAAAATCAAGTATAATTTTGTGACCGTATTGTTTTCAGACATTCAGGGATTTACAAGGATTGCCGAAGAAATGAATCCGGAAGTACTGATAGATGAGCTGGATAAATTCTTTTTTCATTTTGATTCTGTTGCGGAAAAGTTCGGCATTGAAAAAATCAAAACAATCGGGGATGCATATATGTGTGCAGGAGGAATTCCTGAAAAGAACCGGACAAATCCTGTCGAGGTAATTCTTACTGCGCTTGAAATGCAGGCTTATATGAGTAAGCTGAAAGAGGCTTCGGAGATTGCAGGGATGAAATACTGGGATATCCGGATTGGCATACATACGGGGACGGTAGTAGCGGGTGTGGTAGGCCAGAGAAAGCTTTCCTATGACATCTGGGGGGATACTGTAAATACTGCCAGCAGGATGGAATCATCCGGAGAGGCCGGAAAGATCAATATTTCAGGAACAACTTATGAATTTGTGAAGGACTTTTTCTTATGTGAACACAGAGGTAAAATGCCGGTAAAATATAAAGGTGAGCTTGATATGTATTTTGTCAGCGGGATTATGCCTGAACTTAAGGATAAAGATGGGAAGCCGAATAAAAAATTTATCCTGAAAATGCAGAGGATCAAACTTCAGGATATAGAAGAACTGATTACAAAAATGTTTGAAGATGAAGCTCCTCCAAACCTTTATTTTCATAATGCTTCACTTGTTAAAAATATCAGTGGTCAGGTCGATCTTTTAGCTAATGCCGAAAGCCTGCCGGAAGAAGAGTTTATTAATCTGAAGCTTGCTTCAGTATTTCTGTTTACCGGTTATATATCTGATTATGAAAAACCTATGGAAGCCTCATTCCTTCTTATTGAAGAAATTCTACCAAAATATGGGTTTGACCGGGAAAATGTCGAAGCAGTAAAGAAATTAATAAGCAATTCTTTTAATGATCAGCAAAAATCAGTTTCTGATAATATTCTTTATGATGCCCGTTTTGACTATCTGGGGCGTGTGGACTTCATAAAATTAACCGATAAATTATTAAGGGAACAGACAGAATATGGTATTTTACCCGATAGAAAGACATGGATTGAAACTCAGAGAAAACTTCTGATTAATCATGAATTTATAACGAACACAGCGAAGCTTTTAAAGAGCGTTTCTCTTGAAGATCAGATTGGAAGTTTACAGTTGCACATTGAATAATCCGGATTCTGAACATAAAACATCAGAAATATGTATTAAAAATGTACTTTTACAGCATCTTTAAAAAGGCTATTTATGGAGAAACTTGACTGGAATAATCTGCCTTTTGGCTATATCAAAACCGATTATAATATCAGGTGCGTTTATAAGAACGGGAAGTGGGGAAAATTAGAAGTATCATCCTCTGAGTATATTAATATTCATATTGCTGCGACCGGTTTGCATTACGGTCAGGAGGCATTTGAAGGTCTTAAAGCATATATGGGTAAGGACGGGAAGATAAGATTGTTCCGCTGGGAGGAAAATGCCAAAAGATTTGTTTATTCGGCAGATGGAATAAAAATGGCGTCATTTCCTGTTGAGATGTTCAGGGAGGCTCTTTTTCAGGTAATCAGGCTGAATAAAAAATATGTACCGCCTTATGGATCAGGGGCAACTTTATATATCAGGCCTCTTCTTTACGGTAGCGGGGCAGAAGTAGGTGTTAAGCCGGCTTCAGAATATACTTTCCTGGTGTTTGTAACACCGGTCGGGCAGTATTTCAAGGGAGGAGTTAAGCCTGTAAATATGCTCATATGTCGCGACGTTGACAGGGCAGCACCATTAGGAACAGGGACTTTTAAGGTAGGCGGGAATTATGCTGCCAGCCTGAGGGCACTTATGGCAGCAAAGGAAGGGGGATATGCCAGTACGATTTTTCTTGATGCAAGAGAAAAAAAATATATTGATGAATGTGGCCCTGCAAATTTCTTCGGAATAAAGGATAATACTTACATAACGCCGAAATCAGAATCAATTTTGAAGTCAATCACTAATATGAGCCTGATCGAAATAGCAAAAAGTATTGGGATGAAAACGGAAAGGAGACAGGTTCCTGTTGTGGAGCTTTCAACATTTGTGGAGGCAGGTGCATGCGGGACAGCCGCAGTGATCTGTCCAATAGGAAAAATATTTGATCCTGAAAAGAATAAGATTTATGAATATTGCAGGGATGGCAAGCCAGGTGTTGCTACCATGAAGCTTTATAATAAGCTTGTTTCAATTCAGAACGGTGATGAACCTGATGATTTTGGGTGGATGACTGTGGTGGAGTAGGAAGGAGGATAGGGTAGAGGGGGAGAATAAAATAGAAATAATAGTGAAGAAAACCGAAACAGGACTGTCAAAAACAAAACTGAGGAGTTCTTATGTGACGCTTGTTGTGAGCGTTTCACTTGTCCTGTTCCTGCTTGGTATTTTGGGTCTCATCCTGATTAATGCCAGGGAGTTATCGGATTATTTCAGGGAGAGTCTTACATTTTCCGTGATGCTCAATGATGATGCGAAGGAAGCTGATATCAGGATGTTACAAAAAGACCTTGATGCAAAGCCTTATGTGAAATCGACTGAATATATTTCAAAGGAAGAGGCTGCCACAAAGATGCAGGAAGACCTTGGTGAAGATTTTATTAATTTTCTTGGTGATAATCCCCTTCCACCTTCAATTGATGTATACCTCATATCAAGCTTCACTCATCCCGACAGTGTGGCAAAAATCGAAAAATATATTCTTGAATACCCGTTCGTGAAGGAGGTTTATTATCAGGAATCATTATTGATTCTTATCAATGAGAATGTCAAAAAGATAAGCTTATTTCTTCTGGTAATCAGCTCATTTTTATTTCTGATAGCCCTGACTATAATAAATAATACTATAAGGTTATCAATTTACTCTAAAAGATTTCTTATCAGGACAATGCAGCTTGTAGGAGCGAACAGGTCGTTTATTAGAAAACCTTTTATCCTGCAAAGTGCATTTCATGGTTTTCTGGCAGCGCTGATAGCAATGACTCTTTTAATGGGACTGCTTTACATGATTGAAAGAGAATTCTTTATGGTGTTTACTTTTGAAAGCACAAAGCTTTTATTGCTGCTGGGTAGTGCTATAATAATAATCGGAATTTTAATAAATATTATTTCAACTTATTTTTCGGTTAACAGGTATCTAAGTATTTCTGAAGACAAACTTTATTATTGATTATATCATGGGTACAAAAAACGAGAAGAAAGAAAAATTAAATTTTGCCCTCGGGCGCGAAAATTATAAATTACTGGCGATAGGTTTTGCTATTATTGTAATAGGCTTTCTGCTTATGCTTGGAGGCAAATCGGATAGCCCTGATAAATTCAGTGAAGATATTTTCAGTTTCAGAAGAATTACCCTTGCCCCGATTGTCGTTCTGGCAGGTTTTATCTTTGAAATATGGGCAATAATGAAAAAGCCCAAAGACAGTGATAAGAAATAATAGTGAACTAAAGTTTGTCTGCCTGAACGTGCAATTCGGTACAGGAGGGGAGTTTCTGAAGCTATATTTTTTTAACTCTAAGTACTTTAGGCATTTTAGGCACTCTGGGCACTTATAACTTAAATTAAGATTATTACTTTTTATGAACTGGTTTGAAGCAGTGGTTCTTGGTCTTATCCAGGGGTTTACAGAGTTTTTACCTGTCAGCAGCTCAGGTCATCTGGAGATTGCTAAAGCTCTTTTTGGTATTGATCCTGAAGCGAGCTTCTATTTTACAGTTGCTGTGCATGGAGCAACTGTTCTTAGTACGATTGTGGTATTCTGGAAAGAAATAATTTCACTTGTTGAAGGGACTCTGAAATTTAAAATGAATGAAGAAACATCATATGTTCTTAAGATTATTGTTTCAATGATCCCTGTGGGAATTACCGGATTGCTACTGAAAGATCCTGTCGAAAAATTGTTTAACGGCAATATGGTATTTATCGGATTAATGCTTTTAGTTACATCTGCTCTGCTCGCTTGTGCTCATTTCATAAGGAAGAGAGACAGGAACATTGGTTATATTGATGCTCTGATTATTGGCATAGCACAGGCTGTGGCAGTTATCCCGGGTATCTCACGATCGGGTGCAACAATAGCCACCGGCCTTATGATTGGCAATAAAAAGGAGGAGATCGCAAGATTTTCTTTCCTTATGGTTCTGGTACCTGTTATCGGTGCAAATTTACTGAAGGTTTTTTCAGGGGAAGTCAGTAAAGGAACTACCGGAACATTTGTTATGCTAATTGGTTTTATTACTGCATTCGTTTCAGGTTATTTGGCTTGCCGGTGGATGATCGGACTGGTAAAACGCAGCAGGCTTATCTGGTTTGCAATCTATTGTGCTGTAGCCGGATTATTATCAATGATACTGGGTTAAGATGGAACCTGCAGAGAAGACTATTTTTGAGGAAGGGCAGGTTCTTCTGTTTAACAAGCCTGTTTACTGGACCTCCTTTGACCTTGTAAACAAGGTTAAGATCATGATCAGAAGCACCCTTGGAATAAAAAAAATAAAGGTCGGACATGCCGGTACTCTGGATCCTCTTGCAAGCGGACTAATGATTATTTGTACGGGTAATGCCACTAAAAGAATCTGGGAATTCAGTGACATGGATAAGGAGTATGTCGCTACAATTCATCTCGGAGAGACGACTCCATCTTTTGATCTTGAAACTGAGACTGACAATAAATACCCGACTGATCATATTACAGAGGAGCTTATACTTGAGACATTAAAAAAGTTTCAGGGAAAACAACAGCAAATACCACCTTTGCATTCTGCAAAGTTCATTGAAGGTAAAAGAGCATACGAGTATGCCAGAAAAGGAATCAGGAAAGATATGGAGCCTGTTACAGTATTTTTTAGTGAAGTGGAGCTTCTTTCTTTCGGAATACCTGAAGTAAAAATCAGGTTACGGTGCAGTAAAGGAACATATATCAGATCCTTTGCCAGGGATTTTGGGGAAGCTTTAAAAAGCGGAGGCTATCTGTCAGCTCTTGAAAGGACATCAATTGGACCTTTTCAGCTGGCAGAAGCTTACAGTATTGAAAAATTTGAAAATTTTTTAGAACAATTGTAACAAAACAGATATTATTACGTATAAAGGAATTCGTGAAATACTGTAATCATAGAAAGTCATGAAATTATCACAATTCAGGTACACCTTACCACAGGAATTGATTGCTCTTTATCCTGCGGAAAACAGAGATGAATCGAGGCTGCTGGTTATAAACAGGAAGACCGGAAAGTTTGAACACAGGATTTTTAAGGAGATCACCGATTATTTTAAAGAGAAGGATGTGCTGGTTTTTAATAACACCAAGGTTTTTCCGGCAAGGCTATATGGTAATAAGGAGAAGACTGGAGCAGAAATAGAAGTCTTTTTACTGAGAGAGTTGAACAGGGAACAGCGTCTTTGGGATGTGCTTGTTGATCCTGCCAGGAAGATAAGGATTGGCAACAAATTATATTTCGGTGAAGACGATCTCCTGGTTGCAGAAGTGATAGACAATACAACTTCGAGGGGCAGAACATTAAGATTTTTATTTGATGGTACCTATGAAGAATTTAAGCAGACACTCTATAGTCTTGGTGAGACTCCTCTTCCTAAATTTATCAACAGGCCTGTCGAACCTGAAGATAATGAAAGATACCAGACGATATTTGCTAAATATGAAGGAGCTGTTGCAGCCCCCACTGCAGGATTACATTTCAGCAGAGAGCTTCTTAAGAAGCTTGAGATAATTGGTGTTGAATTTGCCGAGATAACCCTCCATGTCGGTCTGGGAAATTTCAGAAGCGTTGATGTTGAGGATCTTACCAAACATAAGGTTGATTCGGAAAGGATCAGGATTACGGAAGAGGCAGTTGAAATTGTAAATAAGGCAAAAGGAGAGAAAAATCGCATTTGTGCCGTTGGTACAACGGTAGTAAGAACACTTGAAAGTTCTGTTTCTACTAGCGGGTATCTCAAACCCTTTGACGGATGGACCAATAAATTCATTTTTCCGCCATATGATTTCAAGGTTCCGGATATGATGATCAGTAATTTCCATCTTCCCTATTCTACTCTGCTTATGATGGTTGCTGCATTTGCCGGGTATGACCTGCTTTTCGATGCTTACAAGACAGCTGTGAAGGAAAAATACAGGTTTGGCACTTATGGTGATGCGATGCTGGTAATGTAAGGCTCAAAGGCGCAAGGGCAAAAGGGTTGAGGAGATGTAAAAATAGAGGATTCAGAATTTAAAGATAAACACCGGACGGAGAGATTTCGTCCGGTGTTTTTATCAACTGAAATATGCTGGTTATTTACTGTCAGAGTACCTTGATCAAAATCAGGAATAAATTGCTGAAATAATCAATATCTTTAGAACTATTAAATTGTTGATGTAATGCAACCCTGGTAAGTTTAATCAGGTCATAGTAACATAATAATAAATAGTCCGTTTAATAATTGAAAATGCGGACAGTAAAATAGAATATTAAACACATACCGGCTTTTAAAAAAAAGAAGATAGAGTCGGGAGGTATTTTTTTGTATTATACTGAACTAAAGATTTGATTACTGCAATTTCACATATTAATATCAGGATCAATTCATTAATGGGACTGATAACCAGGACGCTGAAAAAGTTGTTGCTGGTTGCTGGTTGCTGGTTGCTGGTTGGAGTTTTCTTTACATCTTTTAGTCAGGCGGTAAACGATTACAGAACCAATGGAAATACGACTTTTAATTCATCTTCAAACTGGGAGCGTTATGATGGATCTTTTTGGCAGCCCGCTCCATCAGCACCAAATCAGAATGATGGAGTTATAACAATAAGAAATGGTCACACAGCTACTCTGACCACTAACAGGACACTTAACCAGCTCGTGGTTGAATCTGGAGGAATCCTTACAATTAATACAGGTCAGGTTTTAACACTCAGCAATTTTCCAGGAACAGAATTGGATGTATATGGAACAGTTAATAATTATGGATCATTTACGATTAATGCGGGAGCGACAATATCATTTAATGCCAACTCAATCTACAATCATACTCAAAACGGAGGAACCATTCCTGTCGCCACATGGAACGCAGCATCAAATTGTAATATTACCGGAATAACAACTGCTACATCTCTTGGTGGATTTGGACAAACATTTGGAAATTTTACATGGAATTGTCCGGATCAAACTTCCAATTTTTATATAGCATCCAATGTCACCATTGCAGGTGACTTTACAATATCAGGAACCGGAACTTTCGATTCTAATAATCATGTTCTTAGGATGTCAGAGTTTGGTACTAGTTACATAATAACAGTGAATGGGGATTTTGTCGTTACCAATAACTCATCCTTTAAGATGAATAATGGAACCGGTTCCTGTACACTGGACGTTGGTGGAAATTTCAGTCTGAATAGCGGATATATTACCATTGTAACCGGGGGAGCTAATTCAACTTTATCTGTTGCGGGTGATGTTAGTATTTCAGGAGGAACATTGTGCATGCACGAAGATCCAAGTGCAACAACAGGAACTTTGAATGTTGGAGGTAACTTCACTTATTCAGGTGGTACAATTACCGAAACGAATAGCGGTTATGGGGCTATCAATTTTAACGGCAACACTACCCAGATATACTCAAAAACAGGTGGAACAATTTCAAATATAGTAAACTTCGCTGTTATTAGTGGTTCTGTATTGGATGTTGGAACAAGCCTCATTGACGGTAGTAACGGTACCTTTACTCTCAACTCTGGGGCAGGAATAATAACTGCTCATTCTCAGGGACTTTCAAACATTGCAGGAACAGGCAGTATTAGGGTTACTGGGACAAAAACATTCAGTTCAGGAGCTGATTATACTTATGATGGTTCAGTTGCTCAGGTTACAGGAAATGCATTACCCAATACCGTTCATAACCTTACAGTTAATAATTCAACCGGAGTTTCTCTCACTAATAGTGTGGGTATAACCAATTTTCTCACTATGACATCCGGTAATGTTAATACTGGTGCGAATACGCTTTTAATTTCAAATCCCGCTGCTGCATCATTAAGTTATACAGCAGGAATTATCGTTGGGTCATTTGAAAGATTTATAAATCAGACAACACAAAACTATTTCTTCCCTGTTGGTACAGCATCTCAGATCCAGTCCCTAACGACATCTTTTGCTGACCTGACTTCGCCAGGATCTCTTCTAGTACAATACAACTCAGGTGATCCGGGAAGCTCCGGGTTCCCATTATATGATGCAGATGGTTCTGAAATATCAGAGCAATTTACGACAGGTTACTGGTCAGCTCAGGCCAAAAACTCACTTGCTTCAACAAATTATAATATCAATCTTGATGCAACGGGATTTGGTCCATATACAATTAATACAGGTACGCGTGTAATTACAAGGACAGGAGCAGGTGCCTGGGCACTCAATGGATCGCATACTGATGCCGCAGGATCAGTGATAAAGAGAACTGGCCTTAGTGGGATTTCCAGTGGTGCAGGTGGAACTCAGTTTGGAGGAGCAAGATCAGCTCCGAGAATTATTACTCAGCCCATTAATCAGACTGTTTGTGCAGGCAGTAATACCGGCTTTTCAATAACTGCTTCAGGATCAGGATCATTAACATATCAATGGTATAAAGCTCCTGCCACCTTGTTGACCGATGATGGTCATTTTGGAGCGACATCAACAAATTCTCTTTCCATTTCATCTGTTGTGACCGGAGATGCAGGTAGTTACTATTGTGTCATAACTGATCAGCATGGGAGCCAGCGACAGAGTAATTCCGCAACGCTTACTGTAAACCTTTTACCTGCAGTGACCTTAGGTTATGCATATCAGAAAACTATAACCATTGATGGAAGCAAAGTTGTCGGTACAGTTACTGACTTCCCCGTTCTGATCAGCATTACAGATAATAATTTAAGGGATAATGTTGAAAATATTAATGGGTACGATATAATTTTCTCGGATATAAATTACAACCGGTTAGACCATGACCTTGAAAGTTATGATGCAGCAACCGGTACACTTGTAGTCTGGGTAAGGGTGCCAACTATTTCAAATGGAACAGATACACCCATCAGAATGTTCTACGGGAATCCTCAGATAACAACGGATCAATCCTCTCCGGGTACATGGAATTCCGGTTATTCCGGGGTCTGGCATTTGCATGATGATTATCTTGATGCGACATCATATGCAAATAATGGCACCAACAGCGGAACAACAAATGTTCCTGGCAAAATAGCATCCGGTGGAAATTTTGATTCGGCAAATGACTATATCCAGGTAGGCACTACTGGCTGGACTTCAGGATCAGGTACTATAGAAGTGTGGGCTAATACAAATGCTGCAGCCGGAACCGGAGCTAACTATATTTTTGGACATACCACGATTCCGGCTTATTTTAACCGATTGCAGCTTTACTTATCTCCTAGCAGCAGTGACCTGGCTTTAGGGCTTGGCGATAACCATACTAAACATACAAGCATTGGGTCTCCTTTTGCAAATGGGACATGGTATCATGTTGTACTGATTTGGAATGGTACAAATTACGAAGTATTTGTTAATGGTTTGTCAGAGGCAGCAGGTACTTATACTGGATTAAGCTCGTTGAATTCTATTGCAGACATAGGGAATATCGGAAATCCAGCTGCAAGGACTGAAGGATGGAATGGGATTATTGATGAAGTCCGAGTTTCAAGTGTGATTCGTTCATCAGGCTGGATTCAAACCGAATTTAATAACCAGAATAACCCGTCAGGTTTTTATAGCATCTCATCGCAAAATCTTAATTCAATTTATGATTTCGATGTTTGTGAAAATACAGACGATGTTATTTATTCTGTACCAAATCAGGCAAATCAGGCATATGGATGGACGGTAAATGGGGCTACTGGTTTCTCGGGAAACGGCACATACATTATTGCAGTTGACTGGGGAGCCGCAGGTACTGGTCAGGTATCATTAACAATCACTAATACAATTACCGGATGTTCATCAACTTCACCTGTCTATTCTGTCATAAAGAATCCAGGACCGACACCTGTCATTAATGGTAATCTGACTGTTTGTCCGAATAAGACAAATGAAATATACAATACTCCCAATGTAGGAGGACACTCATATGACTGGAATGTAACTGGCGCTGTATCTTTCACCGGTGATGGTACAAATCAGATTTCAGTAGATTGGGGTCCGGGACCTTTGGGAACAGTTTCAGTTACAGAGACAATTGATGCCACCGGTTGTAATATAACTGCAAATATCAATGTCAGCATTATAGATGCAACTCCTCCAACAATTACATGCCCTGGTAACATCAGTGTTGATACTGACCCGGGAGTCTGCACAGCTACAATTGTTATTCCGGTACCTGTTACAGGTGACAACTGTGGTGTAGCCTCAGTCGTAAATGATTTTAATGGGACAGGTAATGCCTCAGGAACTTATCCGGCAGGAACGACAACTGTGATCTGGATTGTTACGGATGTAAATAGTAATACTGCAACCTGTTCGATGACGGTAACTGTAACAGATAATGAAGATCCGATCATCACCTGTCCCGGGAATGTAGTCACGACCACGTCGGCAGACGGTACAGGGAACTGTACGACAACAGCAGCACTGGGGACACCGACGACATCAGATAATTGCAGTGTAGCTGGAGTGATAGCGCAGGTAGGAGGAGTGACGATAGATCCGGCCACATATGCGTTTCCGATAGGAGTGACGACAGTCACATGGATAGTCACTGACGGCAGCGGACGAACAGCAAGCTGTCCTCAGACGGTAACTGTAACAGATAATGAAGATCCGACCATCACCTGTCCCGGGAATGTAGTCACGACCACGTCGGCAGACGGTACAGGGAACTGTACGACAACAGCAGCACTGGGGACACCGACGACATCAGATAATTGCAGTGTAGCTGGAGTGATAGTGCAGGTAGGAGGAGTGACGATAGATCCGGCCACATATGCGTTTCCGATAGGAGTAACGACAGTTACATGGATAGTCACAGATGCAAATGGTAACACTGCGAACTGTGATCAGACAGTCACAGTAACAGATGATGAGAATCCGACTTTCACAGTCCCTCCTGATGCTACAGTTTGCAGAGAATCTGACTGTTCATATAGTATTGATATATCAGTAACCGGAGATGTAACAGATGAAGCAGATAATTGTACACCTTCCATACTTCTAAATGCAACATTCACTGATGATGCTTCCGGATTAATTGATTGTAACACCGGCGGATTTGTTCTGAGAACATGGACATTGATTGACATTATTGGCAATACTACTACACAAATTCAGACTATCTGGGTAGAACCGACTCCCACAGCAACTATAGTCGTTAATACCCCGGTTATTTGTGGCAGTAGTAATGTAAATATTGTAATTGATAGTCCAACGATAAGTACACATCCTGAAAATCTTAGTTTTGAGATAAAAGTCACTTCCACAGATCCAGCTAATCTGGGTGGTACTGCTTCTGTTGACTTTATTATAACCAAAGCTCAGATGCCTTATTTACTTAATGGTACATTAATCAACACCTCTGATGTTCCGATAAAAGTAACATACACAGTAAATTCAAGGCTTGCTGGTTGTACTGGATTTGTCCCGGTATCTGATACTATCTGGGTTAATCCAACCCCACGGGTGGGACTTGTTACTATTGCAGATACTATACTTTGCGATAGTACTTCAACAACTATACAGCTCCAAAGCTCAAGCATATTTACCAGCGGAATAATTACATTTAAATATACTGCTGTTGCAACCGGTGGAGTAACAGGATTTATGCCAAGTGCTTCTGGTCTGCCAAATGGATATGTAATTACAGATAATTTCTTTAATCCGACTAATAGTGAACAGACTGTTACTTATACAATTTCTCCTGTCAGTCCTTTAGGTTGTAATGATGGTCCTGCCCGGCTTGTTGAGATTTTTATCAATCCAACTCCAAGGCTTAGCGTAAGTGTACCTGACACAGTAGTATGCGACTCATCGACAGTAACTATCACTGTCAATGATCTCAACGGGAATGTACATGGAGGCACGACAAAGGTCTACCAGCTTACTACAACCAACCCCGGAGGAGTACTTAATGTACAGCCAAACGGAGAATACCCTGCAGGACAGGATATCACTAACCAGCTTATCAACCCGACGAACAGTGTACAGGCAGTGACGTACCTGTTCAAGGCAAGGATAAGGGATGACAGACCGGGGCATGTTGGCAACTTCTGCGACCAGGGAGGAGACACGACTATAGTTATCTATGTCAATCCT
>JALHSP010000028.1 GCA_022865305.1 Bacteroidales bacterium
CTATCTTTTTCTCTTTTGCCCCTTTCACAATTGCTTCGGCAACCGGATGTTCGCTATAAGTATCAATTGAAGCTGCCAAACAGAGTATTTCATCATTTGATAATTTTCCAAATGTCATATAAGATTTTAAAGCAGGCTTACCCTCAGTGATCGTACCCGTTTTATCGATAATCAGTGTGTCCACTTTGTTCATTTCTTCTATTGCGCGGGCATCTTTTACGAGCACTCCCGATTGTGCACCACGGCCGGTACCAACCATAATGGACATAGGTGTGGCCAAACCCAGAGCACATGGACATGCTATAATTAAAACCGATATTGCGTTAACAAATGCAAACACATAAGAAGGTTCAGGACCCCAGATTGCCCATATAACAAAAGTTACCAGGGCTATTCCAATCACAATTTGTACAAAATATTTTGCCACGACATCGGCAAGCTTTTGAATAGGCGCTCTTGAACGGCTTGCTTCGTTAACCATTTCAATGATTTGGGAAAGTAAAGTGTCTGAACCAACCTTAATGGCCTTCATCTCAAAAACTGTTTTCCCGTTTATTGTTCCCCCGGTTACCATATCGTTTTTTGACTTATCGGCAGGAATGGGTTCACCTGTTATCATACTTTCATCTATAACAGCTGTACCGTCTGTTATTATTCCATCCACAGGAATTTTATCACCCGGTTTTATGCGAAGGATATCTCCCACCTGCACTTTATCAAGGGGAATTTCTTCTTCCTTACCATTTCTGATTACCCTGGCAACAGGAGGCACCAGATTAAGCAGCGCTTTGATGGCTGAGTTGGTTTTGCTATGTGCCCTGAGTTCTAATACCTGCCCCAATAATACCAGAGTAAGAATGACTGCTGCTGCTTCGAAATACAAATGCACATTTCCCTGTACATCTTTAAACTGATTTGGGAATATATCAGGAACCAAAAGACCTGAAACACTGAATAAATAAGCTGCTCCTGTACCTATCGAGATCAGTTTCCACATATTTGGTGCCCATCGGCGTATGGAACTCCATCCCCGTTTAAAAAATTCCCAGCTCGAGTAAAAGACTACAGGTGTAGCTAAAGCGAATTCTATCCAGCTTAAGACTTTTTTTGAAGCAAAGTTTTCAAGATGCAGAAAAGGGATGTAGTCGGACATAGCAATAATAAATACCGGAATACTCAATACCAACGCGATCCAAAATTTTTGTGCCATTTTTTTGTAAGTATACTCTTCTTCGTTAGTATCAACTGCCTTTTCAGGAACCAAAGTCATGCCGCAATTGGGACAACTTCCAGGATGGTCCTGTTTCACCTCAGGATGCATCGGGCATGTATAAATTGAACGTCCATATTCTGTTTGAAGATCCGGATGATGATGTGCGCCAATTTTGTCATTACCATCAACAGGAACCAAATGCATATTACATACCGGGCAGTTCCCGGGTTGATTATAGACTTTTGTGTCCTCACACTTCATCGGGCAAGTGTATTTTATCTTAGTATCCGATCCCATAAATTATAGTTTTTCAGTTCGATGAATA
>JALHSP010000029.1 GCA_022865305.1 Bacteroidales bacterium
TGGTTTATGCTAACTAAGAAAAAGCTTGCAAAGAATGATAAAATAAAGCAATGGATCTGGATTACAATTACTTATGCTATGGCTATGGAATTGTATCGCCACATAACATCAGGCGTATCATAATTTATATATGCGCCATTATAATACGTAGATTTTACTAACATAAAACAAAATTAACTTATATTCAATGTATTACACCCCCTTCTTTGCGAAGCAGAGAAGGGGGTAGGGGGGATGAGTACGTGAGATTAAGAGAAGGTGGCTAGGGGTTGGCTATCGGTAAAATGCCCAATACCAGAATGTATTCCCAGCCTGTTTTTTCAGTGCAGGTTCTGCAGCCTGCAGATTTGTTCCGTAAGACTGGAAAATCTGCAGAAATTTATTGAACCGTATTTCGGTATTGTTATTGATTGCGAGATTTCCGGCAGGAGGCAGGTCCCCGGTGTACAATATCTTTATTGCTATGGCCGCTTCTTCAACATGAACAGGTATACTTGTAAAATCATACCTTCCAAGATTTCCCCATTCTTCAGAAATGCGCTGGTAATCTTTATTTAGAAGAAGATAAGCCAGTTTGTATTCAAATGCTTTTCTGTTCAGAGAATCGGTGGCAATTATTCTCTCGACATTAATAAACGGATCATCTGTGATTGAAAAGAAATCTACAGGGATTTTATTCTTACGCCTGGGTCCTAATTCCGGATGCGAATCAATTGCCAGGTCATTGAACAACAACTTTTCAAATTCTTTGGCTTCATCCATGTAAAACAGGGTTTTCTTCAAAATCAAAATATATTTTTCTGCTGTTTTATAGTTACCGTTTATAAGCTCAGTCTTTATGATCATTTTAAGCCCCTCGGGTGTCAGTCCCTTCATCACCATATATTCATATGCCCACCTGTGAGCCTCATTTACCATACCAATTGTGTAATAAAAATATCCGCCTCTTTTTAAAATTTCCCCGACAATTTCCCATTTAAGAAAAAGAGTGCTGCCATCCGCACTCTGTGGAAAATGAAAAAGAAGATCGTTAAGCTTCCCCGTTTCGCATAAAGCAATATTATTTAAATAGGCAGTAAGAGTGTTATTTGACGGATTCTTAATATTGAAATCAATAACCTCCTGGTATTTATTCTCATAAAACAGCTTTTCAACCCAGAAGTATTGCTGAGTCTTTTTATCATATTTAAGGATTGAAATTAAAACCATGATAAATACGATGACTATTGATCCGGATAAGGATATTATATTTTCAGATATTTTCTTTCCATACGTATTCTTAATGCATATTTTAGCCAGCAAGGGTAACAGGGAAAGAACAATAACAACCGCAACAAACAGTCTGATTTGTGAACCGGTTCCGGCCTGTGTATAGGGGAATAGCAGAAGTGTTCCAATGGTCTGAAAAAACAAATACTCTTTAGATAAGTAAATAATTAATAAATTCAGCAGCCATAGTAAGGTAATTTTAAGCCACCATTTCTCCTGTTTTTTTGACAGCAGCCAGAGAGAATACATAATGCAAAAGATCCAGGCAAATCCTCCTGTTAAAAAATAAAGTACAGGAGTAAGAATTACCGGAAGCCATCCTTTTAAATATTTTATTGCCAGTAAGAAAAAGAGTAACTGGACCAATATCCCGAGATTATTATACAACATGTACTGGTAACTGGTCTGCATGTAAAAGAGGGTAACTCCTTCCAGCAGAGGAATATATCCGGATTTATTACCAGTTAAAGTTTTGATTATACCTGAAGCTGTTATAACAATGAGCCATATAACAAGTGATGCTATTAAAGCTCCTGCCAGCGGATAATAATAAAATGTTGAAAGAAATTTTCCGAGATATATTAATAAACCTCCGGGCTGATGCAGATTTTCAACAAGGAAATCGGAAGAGAAAACAAACAGTGATGATTTCTCCTGGAAGAAAAATATATGGTCGGCAAATAGCCCAAGGAATAAAAACATAAAAAGAAAGAACAGCCTGTATGGCAGGAAGGCTAGAAACTGATCAGTCCGGTTATTGTTGATTCTCATTTAAATTAGTGTTATTCCCCCGACCATTTAGCCTGGATTGCTCCGGTTTTGGCTGTCTTGCGTATTTCGCCCGGATTCAGAACGATTTTTACATTTGAAAATTCCGGGATGTTAAAGCTTTTCAGAAAGCGGTCATAAAATTCAGGATCGTCCTGGGGCAGGATAAATGGTTTGGCTGAATTTCCGTCCTCATCAATAT
Source organism: Bacteroidales bacterium (assembly GCA_022865305.1). Lineage (GTDB taxonomy): Bacteria > Bacteroidota > Bacteroidia > Bacteroidales > VadinHA17 > LD21. Next base: position 2,240 of record JALHSP010000029.1, read on the forward strand.
ACGAGATATACGGACATGCAGTCAGTCCGTCCCCTCGCTTGCTGCTGAATACCAGCCATCTGCTGTTAGATGACCACGAATGATAGCTGTCAGTAAAATCGCTGTTCAGATCAAGTCTTACAGCTTCCAGAGATTCCAGGTTGAGTGAATAAAGATCGGTCTCTTTATGCCAGATAGGGAAGCAACCGAAATCCTGCATGGTCATCACCAGGAATCGGCCATCAGGAGAGATCCTTGGGAATGAGATGCTTTTGTTGATTTTTGTTGCATCAAAGATCAATTCAGCTACACCGAACTGAAGTTTTTCCTGGTTGAAGAGAACCCTGTAAAGATTATATCTTATCAGTTTGTAGTCGTAGCTCTCACCGATCTGTGTGGCTCGGCAGAAATATAAATATTTCCCGTCAGGCGTCCATTCGGGGTATGTGTCCATATATTTTTCCTTATCAGGAAACTGGACAGGAATTATTTCATTGTTTTCAACATCATAAAGAATAAGTGATGATTCAAGATCACTTACCTCAACCTTTTTGTTATCTGCAGAATGAAATTGCTGGACTATTTTATTTGATGAAAAAGCGACAAATTTTCCGGAAGGATGCCACCGCGGATAAACAGATCCATTCTTCATTTCCGAAGTCTTAAGATTAGTCTTTTTCAGTTCCCCCCCTGAATAGAAATAGGTACCGCCCATACTGCCCCTCATGTGAAAAAGAAAATCATCTGACCTGCCGTTATTATAGGAGTGGCAGTTAACGCAATTCTCATCTGCTACACTGTTTTCAATAATTGGTCTTTCATGGAAATTTTCAAGGTTACGTTGCTGTATGCTGAGTTCCGCCCAACTCTCATATCCGGGATAAAGTAAGCGGTAGGACAAAAAAGGATCAATCGGTTCCAAGGCTATTATGTTTGTGATAGTTTTGAATTTTGTCCAGCCGTTTTTCCTTTGTTTAACAAAAACATTAATATTAAGGTGCTTAAAAGTTTTTGTCGTCAGCAAATTCTTCCATTTCTTTTGTGGTATCCTGATCTGGCCGTTTTTTGATTTAATTCTGATTGCCGGTTCGGTTCCGGAAGATAATACCACATAGAATGATGATCCCTCTTCTTTAATAATAAAATTCACTGGGGCAATATTGGAGGGGATTGTGATACCGGAATAATCAGGATTGATAATGGGTGGTCTGATGATTTCTGAAATATTGCCATCAGGCTTATTGCCACAACCAAAAAGGGCGATAACAACAATAATTAAATAGGAATTATATTTTAATGATCTTAGCATAATAATATTATTGTTCAGGCCATACGTTCACAAATTTAATATCTTTTTGGGATTGTGAAGAATCAACGGAATAAATCGGTTACAGGTCATAATCACTACAATTTTGTCCCTGACGGGACAATGGCCATACTCCAGGGAATCCTTTTTTAAAATATCATATCCCTACCGGACAAAAACCTTCCATGGATCATTCCTGATTTTCGTTAAAAAAGATTAAAATCTGATTAATGTTTGATTTTTAAAAACACTATATTTACATTTGGTTACAATCTGTAACCTTGATAGCCAATTATTTTAAGTTCTTATTAATCTAATCTGATATGAAAAAATCAAGAATTTCAAGACGTAATTTTATGGGCAAAGCTGCAACAGTTGGTGCAGCGGGTATTATCGCCCCGGCAATTATCACCAGTTGCAGCAGCGACAAGGGTGCTACATTCACACCGGTGCCTGAAGGGACATGGCTCGACCAGGCTCCGGACGGACCTGTTCTTAAAGCCGGCGTTATTGGTTGCGGTGGCCGCGGATCAGGCGCTGCAATTAATTTCCTCAATGCAGGGCCAAATCTTCAGATCACTGCCCTTGGGGACACATTCAGAGATCGGCTCGATCAGTGCAAAGCAGGTATTTTAAAACAAAAGGGACAGGAAGTTCCGGAAGAAAATTGCTTTGTAGGATTCGATGCGTACCAGAAAGTGATTGACTCGGGTGTTGATATTATAATCACAGCTACTCCTCCGTACTTCCGCCCGGAGATACTTGCAGCTGCGGTTGCAGCCCGTAAACATGTTTTTGCAGAAAAACCGGTTTGTGTTGATCCGGTTGGAGCAAGGTCAGTTATGGCAACAGCATTAAAAGCTAAAGAGATGGGATTAACAATTGTAACCGGGACACAAAGGCGCCACCAGCGTAATTTTGTTCACACTTATCAACAGGTTAAAGCAGGTGCGATCGGCGAAATTGTTGGTGGAAATTTTTGGTGGAACGGAGGTAAGTTATGGCATCGTGAGAATACTCCTACCTGGACAGAAATGGAATGGATGATCCGCGACTGGGTTAACTGGATCTGGCTCTCCGGGGATCATATTGTTGAACAACATGTACATAACCTCGACGTTATGCACTGGTTTTTTGGTACCCATCCTATAGCAGCACGTGGTATGGGATCGAGGCAAAGACGAGTTACAGGTGACCAGTTCGATAATTTTGCAGTAGAGTATGTATTTGAAAACGGTACGCATGTTCACAGTCAGTGCCGTCAGATAGATGGGTGCTGGAATATGGAGGCAAACCGGGTGCAGGGCACAAAAGGCTCCTCAAACTGCCAGGATTCAATTCTCGACCTTTCAGGTACCGAAATATGGAAGTATGCATATCCTAAAGATGAGCAAGGTCAGGAATCAAGAAGGTTAATGAAGCCTGCTATGGATCAGGAGCATGTCGATTTTGTAACTTCCATACGCAACAACCAGGCTTTCAATGAACTTGAAAACACAGCAATATCAACAATGATCGCAATTATGGGACGTGTTTCAGCTTATACAGGTAAAGAGACTACGTGGGATGAAATGATGAATTCAGATATGAAACTTGGTCCGAAAGTGTTTGCTCTTGGTCCGGTTGATGTTCCAAAAGAGGTTCCAATTCCAGGGGAGGCTTATAACCCGATAGCAGAACAACAGAGAGCTGCTGAAAGAGCTGCCGCAAGAGCTAAACAACAGCAAAGCGGAACTCCGAGACCTAACAATTAAGGATTAAATAAATATTATTTGAAACAAATAATTATGAAAAACTCAAGAAGAGATTTCATAAGAAGAGCATCAACTACAGGAGCCGCCATTTTGGCTGCTCCTGCAGTTTTTGGGTCATCTGCAGCTTCAAGGCAACAGAAGGCAGCAGATGCTGTAACACCGTTCAAGCTTAAATACGCCCCGGGACTGGGCATGTTCCGCCAGAATGCCGGCCAGGATCTTGTGGATAATATCAAATTCTGTCATGACCAGGGATTTCCTGCAGTATTTGATAACGGGCTGATGAGGCGAACTCCTGAAGACCAGGATAAAATCGTAAATGAGCTGAAACGCCTGGGCATGGATATCGGACCCTATGTCCTTATGGCAGATTCAGGGAAGCAGGATTTTGTCCTGAACAGCCAGGAGATCCGCGATTCACTGATTGCCAGGATGAAGGAAGGGGTTGAAGTATCAAAAAGGACAGGTGCAAAACAGGCGCTTGTGGTCCCCGGGAGGTATGATATGAAACTTCACATGGATTACCAGACAGCCAATGTAATTGATAACCTCAGATTTTGCTGCGATATAATGGAACCGGAAGGAATAACAATTGTTCTTGAACCGTTAAATCATTATATCAACCACCCGGGATTGTTCCTGACCGGCATTCCTCAGGCATACGCGATCTGCAGGGCAGTAAACAGGCCTTCTTGCAAGATCCTTAACGACATTTACCACCAGCAGATATCCGAGGGTAATCTTATCCCTAACATAGAGGCTGCCTGGAATGAGATCGGTGCTTTCCACCTCGGTGACAGCCCCGGCAGGAATGAGCCCACCACAGGTGAGATAAACTACAAGAATATCTTCAAGTACCTCTATAAGAAGAACTATGACAGGACTCTTTGTATGGAGCATGGTATAAGCAACAGAGGCACCAAGGAAGGTGAACTGAGAGTAATACAGGCATACCGCGAATGTGATAGCTTTGAAGTATAAAAAATGGTAAAAGAGGCTGAGAAATCAGCCTCTTTCTTTTTAAAATCCTGAATATCAATGAAAAAGGTTATTCATTTGCTGTTGTTTTTTCTTACTTTATTTACTTATTCCCAGGTCAAAATCACCAAACCTTATCTGCGAATTCCCATTGTTGACCTCGATAAAGAATCATTCCGTCAGGTTGTTGTTGACCGTGAAGATGGGCAGTATCTGGGCCATACTACAACTGTCCTTCTTGAAGACGGCAGGACAATATTAACTGTATATCCAAAAGGCCATGGCCGGGGTGCAATTATCTATAAGAAAAGTACCGACGGAGGGCTGACATGGAGCGACCGGATCCCGGTGCCAGAAAGCTGGGAGACTTCAATGGAAGTACCAACCATTTACAGAGTAATTGATGCAAACGGGGAAAAGAGACTCATCGTGTTTTCCGGCCTCTATCCGGCAAGAATGGCTCATTCAGAAGATGATGGCAATACATGGAGCGATCCGAAACCGCTTCCGAATGAACTTACAGGTGACAGGCATGTGCTCAAATATACACCCGACGGGCGTCTGCTAGTTGTCTTCAGAGATATTAGTCCTTTGAGTACCAGGCCTGATCTGCAAAAAATTGCAAAGGAGAGAAACGAGGTCAACATGAGTGCAATAGCGGCTGAAACGGGTCAGGGAAGCCCCACCGAAGGTGACTGGGTTGGATGGGTCGGCACCTGGAAAGACCTGGTGAAAGGTAAAAAGGGACAATACAGGATAAGGTTTAAAGATAATATGCACAGATGGGATTGCTGTTATCCGGGTGTTGAATTGCTGCCGGATGAAACATTTGTTGTGACCACATACGGGCATTGGGAAAAGTATAAGCAGCCATATATTTTATGTGTCAGATTCAAAATGAAAGAACTTGATGACAGTCTGCAGAAAAACAAATTATAAATCAAAATATCATATATCAATATGAAGAGAAATCATATAATCTGTTATTCGCTTGTTGTGATTTTCGGATTAATAAGTTCAGGATGCAGGGAAAATCCAAAACTTTTTGCCGGAGGATTCACAAAAGGTGACGAAAAAGGGATGTATGTCTTTGAGTTTAATAGCAGGGACGGAGGTCTGGAACTTATTTCACAACCGGATGTAGGTCCCAGTCCGTCATATTTTTGTTTTTCGGATAAACACAGTTTGATCTATGCTTTAAATGAGGTGATGGAGTTCAAAGGAAGTTTTGGCGGAGGTCTTACTACATTAAAATATGACATAAAAAACGGACAGTTTGAAAAGCTGAATGAGATGCTGATCCCTTATGCGGGACCCTGTTATATTTCAATGTCACCGGACAGCGGCTTTATATTTATAGCAAATTATTCGAATGGTTCAGTCGTTGTTGTCAAGCTTGATGAAGCCGGCATACCGGAAAGCATTACGGATACTATTCTATATGTCAAAGAAGAACCTGACAGATCCCATGCTCATATGATCCTTAACGATCCTGGAGGAAAGCATATCTATCTGACTGATCTGGGTCTTGATCGGATATTAAGATATAATTTTGACAGGCAATCAGGTAAACTGCATCTGACTGAAAATGGTATAACCACTCTGCCAGTACGCTCAGGTCCGCGACATTTTGTTTTCAATTCTGATGGCTCGAAATTGTACATTATCAATGAGCTTGGTTCAACTATAATGGTCTTCGATGTTGATGAAACAATGGGATTAAAGTTGATTCAGACATTACCGACTGTCAGAAAAGGATTTGAAGGGAATAATTATTGTGCTGACATACATATCGGTAATAACGGAAAATTTCTTTACGGATCGAACAGGGGTGAAAATACGATTGTAATTTTTAATATAGCTGAAGATGGTATATTAAACCTTGCAGGGCACATTACATGCGGAGGTGACTGGCCAAGAAATTTTGTGATTGATCCTTCAGGGAAATTTCTTCTTGTAGGGAATCAGAAATCGGATCAGATTTCAGTTTTTAAAATCAATAGAAAAACAGGGATCCCAGAAGGCCCTGTCAATAGTGCAAGCATGAAAATGCCTGCCTGTCTGAAATTCCGGAACTAGATTATTTTTTCTTCAGGAATTCCTCAGTACTCATAATTGTTGCATATGAACGAAGCGTGCTTAATGTTGAATAATGCACATCCTCCGATCTGATAACCATATCTCCGAATTTAAGATCTTTTGTTGCACATGCATCATGAATAAGGGTGCATTTATAACCAAGATCGCTTGCTGCCCTGGTTGCTGCTTCCACACACATATGGGTCTGCATGCCGCAAATTACCAGGGTATCAATTCCCTGGGACTTTAAATATTCGGACAGGAAGGTTCCTTTAAAGCTGTTTACCTCACTTTTAGAGATAATCTTTTCATCAGGCAAAGGTCTGACAATATCATTTATTTTTCCGCCAGGTTCAGAGTCGTGACGCACATGGACAACAAGCAGTTTTCTGTTTCTGAATAGTTCTATCAACCTTGCAGCATTTATAGCTGCTTTCTCCGGTTCAACAAGCGTCGATTTTCCCCCCGGGAAGTAGAAATCCTGGATATCAATAAGCAACAACGCTGATTTACTTCCCTGTGCTGAAATGCATGACAGGATGACCACAGGGATAACTAAAGTCAAAAATATTTTTTTTATCATATATAATGTCTGATGGAAATTCTTATTTTGATACCGGGATACAAATGTAGATAAATCTTTTATATACAATTCAGGTAGACGTTGCATGCAACGTCTACGATATGGATGAATTTTACCCGATTTCCAGACTGTTTTTATTGCATTGTCGTATTTTTATTGTATTATTAATAAACATTTTTCACTACAGGTAACCTTATGAATCGCCAGCAGCAAATTATTGAATTACAGCGAAATAAAGAAAAAATCTGGGATATAATTGTTATTGGTGGCGGAGCAACGGGACTTGGGATTGCCCTTGATGCCGTTACCCGTGGTTATAAAACGCTTCTGCTTGAACAATCAGATTTTGCTAAAGGAACATCCTCAAGAAGTACAAAGCTTGTTCATGGAGGAGTACGTTATCTTGCCCGGGGAGATATCCTGCTGGTAACAGAAGCTTTACATGAACGCGGACGAATGCTGAAGAATGCTCCCAATCTTACAGCAAATCAGGAATTTGTTATACCGGTTTACACTCTGTGGGATGTTATTCTATATACTGTCGGATTAAAGTTTTATGACCTGCTTGCAGGCAGACTGAGTCTTGGGAAATCTTATTTTATCAGCCGGTCAAAAGCTATTGAACGTTTACCTCTCCTGAAAACGGAAGGACTGAAAGGCGGAATAGTTTACCATGACGGTCAGTTTGATGATTCAAGAATGGCTATTGCCCTTGCAGTGGCATGTATAGATAAGGGAGGGACTATTCTGAATTATTTCAAAGTCGTAAGTCTTTTGAAAAATGAAAAAGGCAGGATAAGAGGTGTCAGAGCCAGAGACCTGGAGACGGGAAATGAATTCAGTATAAATGCAAAACTCGTAATTAATGCCACCGGCGTATTTACCGACGAAATACATCGTATGGATAATCCGTCCTCGAAGCCAACCATCCGTCCCAGCCAGGGAGTCCACATAGTACTTGATAGCTCATTTCTTAACAGCAAATCGGCCATAATGATACCGAAGACTGATGATGGCCGGGTTCTTTTTGCAATTCCGTGGTATGGAAAGGTTGTAGTCGGGACAACCGACACACCTCTCGATACAATTTCAATGGAACCCAGAGCTCTTGATGAGGAAATCAGCTTTATTCTTAAAACTGCAGGCAAATATCTGGTCAGACCACCATCCAGGGAAGATGTTCTTTGTATTTTTGCAGGGTTGCGGCCACTGGCAGCCAACCCTGACAATCCTTCAGCAACCAGGGAAGTCTCACGCCGGCATAAAATTACCCTTTCTTCATCAGGGCTTCTTTCAATAATCGGCGGTAAATGGACTTCCTATCGCAGGATGGCGGAAGAAACCATTGACAAAGGGATAAAAGCGGGAATTCTTGATAAAAGGAAATGTATCACAAAAAACTTCAGGTTTTATTCAAATAACACAAAATTAAGATCAGAACGCCTCAAAATTTACGGGGACAAGGCAGGCGAAATCGAAAAAATGATAAGTGAAGAACCCGGCACTGCAGAGCTGCTTAATTCTGTATTGCCTTATACAAAAGCCGAAATAACCTGGATTTGCAGAAATGAAATGCCGGTCACTCTCGAGGACATTCTGGCAAGGAGGACACGGTCTTTATTCCTTGATGTCCGGACAAGCCTGAAGATAGCACCACAGGTAGCAGGTATTATAGCCAGTGAACTAAATCGTGATAAGAAATGGGAAGAGGAGCAAATTAATGCATTTACTCTTTTATCAAAAAACTACCTGTAAGATTTCAGATAACCCCAAAAATAATATAAATATGAACAGGTATATATTAGCTCTGGACCAGGGGACAACAAGTTCAAGGGCTATTGTTTTCAACAAAAAGGGGCTGCCGGTGGCGACAGCACAGAAAGAATTTACACAGTTATATCCTCAACCAGGCTGGGTGGAACACAATCCTGATGAGATATGGTCCACTCAGGCAGGTGTTGCAGTTGAGGCTATCACCAAAGCAGATGTTGGAAGTGAAGATATTGCAGCTATCGGAATCACCAACCAGCGCGAGACCACTGTTGTCTGGAACAGGAAAACGGGGAAACCTGTCTATAATGCTATTGTGTGGCAGGACAGGCGTACTGCCGGATTCTGTGACAAATTGAAAAATGAAGGACACAGCCGTAAAATTTTGGAAAAAACAGGTCTTATAATTGATGCCTATTTTTCAGCAACAAAAGTCAGGTGGATCCTTGATAATGTAAAAGGTGCGCGGAAACAGGCAGAAAAAGGAGAACTGGCATTTGGTACGGTCGATTCATGGCTGGTATGGAATCTGACAAAGGGAGAATTACATATCACTGATGTATCGAATGCTTCAAGAACTATGCTCTTTAATATCCACTCTCTTAAATGGGATGATGAACTTCTTAAAATCTTCGGAATTCCTGCATCAATGTTACCGGATGTAAAGCCCTCCAGTGAGGTTTATGGTCAAACTTCAGGACACTTTTCATCTTCTGTTCCGATTGCGGGTATTGCCGGTGATCAGCAGGCTGCCCTTTTCGGTCAGATGTGCACTGAACCCGGAATGGTGAAGAACACTTATGGTACAGGCTGTTTTATGATGATGAATATCGGCAATAAGCCGATTGAATCAAAAAGTAAACTGCTGACCACTGTGGGATGGAAAATAGGGAAGGAGACTCAATACGCACTTGAGGGGAGCATTTTCATTGGCGGAGCAGTAGTGCAATGGCTTCGTGACGGACTTGGAATAATAAAAAAATCCGGAGATATAGAAAAGCTTGCAGGTAAGGTACAGGATAGCGGTGGTGTCTTTTTTGTTCCTGCATTTGCCGGGCTTGGAGCACCACACTGGAACCAGCATGCCAGGGGAACTATGGTTGGCATTACACGGGGCACTTCAGCATCTCATATTGCACGTGCTGCACTCGATAGTATTGCATTTCAGACATTTGAAGTATTACAGGCTATGCAGAAGGATTCGGGGATTGAGATCTGCGAACTGAGAGTTGACGGAGGGGCTACAGTAAATAATCTCCTGATGCAGTTTCAGGCCGATCTACTTCAGGCAAAAGTGATCAGGCCTAAAATAACTGAGACAACAGCCCTTGGTGCTGCTTACCTGGCCGGTCTGGCAGTAAAATACTGGAGTAACATGGATGAAATTAAAAAGCAATGGCAGCTCGACAGAACCTTTTCTCCGCAATTAAAAGCAGAAGAGACTCATTCACTCATTAATGACTGGCATCGGGCGGTAAATGCTGCCAAAGCATGGGCAGATGCTAAATAATACCGGCATCCGGCACCATGCACACGGAATATGTAAGAAAACGCTAAACGCTAAACTATAAACACTTAACTATTAAAATTTTACCTATGAATGCATTTTTTGCTGAATTTTTTGGAACTGCAATGATTATTGTATTCGGAGGAGGTGTCGTATCCAACGTCCTACTGAATAAAACCAAAGGCAACAACAGCGGATGGATTGTAATAACCTTCGGCTGGGCAGTTGGCGTATTTACCGGTGTATTGATTGCAGCTCCTGTAAGCGGAGCTCATCTTAATCCTGCTGTTACCCTGGCATTGGTTATGGCACATAAATTTTCAATTGCGTTATTACCATTATACATCTGTGCTCAGTTGCTTGGTGCAATGTTTGGAGCTTTACTGGTATGGCTTGCTTATAAAAAGCATTTCGATGCGACAGAAAATGGCGATGCAAAACTGGCAGTGTTCTGCACAATACCCAATATACGGAGCTACTGGTATAATGTTATAACTGAGATTATAGGAACTTATATTCTTTGCCTGGCGGTTCTTTATATGGCTGAACCGGAAGTCGGACTTGGTGCGTTAAATGCTCTGCCTGTTGCTCTTGTTGTTCTCGGTATAGGGTTATCTCTGGGGGGTCCGACAGGCTATGCAATTAATCCGGCACGTGATCTTGGTCCGCGTATAATGCATTTTTTTCTACCAATACCGAATAAACGTGACAGTGACTGGAAATACTCATGGGTACCGATACTGGGACCAATGGTCGGAGCAGCACTGGCAGCTGTTATGTTTTTGTTGTTTGGAGGAGCATGAACAACTCACAGCGGAAGGATTCAGAAATTTAATCTGAATCCGATACTGTTCCCGGTTATAGCAAATTTTAACTTTGCAGGTGGCAATTCTGAACTTGTTCTCAATCCGGAATTATATATATTAACTGCTTTTTTAGCCTGGTTAATACACTTTATGTTTATCGGTATTGCAATTAATACCAATCCGGCACCGACTCCGGCCAGAACCCAGTTTGGATCACCACCCCCAATTGCAGTACCAATGGGATAACCAATAAGGAATCCTCCGGCTCCGCCGAATATGGATACAAATACATTTGTTGACTGGGCTGCTTTTATCTCCTTATAGGCCTGGTCATTGGATTGCATTATTTGATTCAGTTGTGAATAATTCAATTTGTTGTCATTTTGGTAGAAATTATATCCCCCAAAAACTTTTTTCATTATTATTGAGTCATTTGATGCCTGACCTGATATTAAGGTCATACTTACAATTAATAATAATCCTGATAATGCAACTTTCTTCATGGTAATTAATTTTAATAATTCATAATATTTAAATCCTGCAACCCGCAGAAAGGATTTGTTCACATTCGGCGTCTTCCTCACATAATTTTTTTGCCATTATCCTGGTAAAATCAATATAATTAAATGAAGTCTTTAATAATTTGAATAAATAATAAATAAGATACAGGCTATATCAAATATCAGAAGAATTTCTTTCATAAACACTATAAAAAGCTGATAAAAAGTAACTCAAATGCATCAGGATTAGCAGCCTTAATTAATTTATAAAGACGGTTTTCGGGTGTTGAACAAAAAGTAAAGTCCTTCGTAAATTAAGTTTACTGATTTAGGAAAGTAAAATCTGCCTGTTAGCGAAATTTATATCCCCCAAAACATATTTATTTTCCTTTAAAGTGGTATTTTTATTAAACGTCTCCGGTGGACATTAAATGAGATTAAAGAAAGCAGATATTGTACGACTTGTAATATCAGGTTTACTGGTGATAACAGCTATTACCATTGCCTCGTTGACCATTGGCCGGGATATTTATTACGGATCAAGCAATGAAGGATTGCTTTCATTTGCCATTGTAAATTTCTCCGGATACCTGTTTTTCTTATTTATGCCTGTAGAACTGGCCTTTATCTATTACCTGATAGGGGATTTAAATATCTGGTCGCTTAATGCGGTAGCATTGGGTACGGCAATGGTTTCGCAGACTATCGATTACCTGATAGGGTATATGTTCAGCACAAAAATCATCGACCATCTGATCGGGCGGCACCGATACGAAAAAGCTGAACAAAAAATAAGAAAATATGGTAACATTGTCATTTTTCTTTTCAATGTGACACCTCTTTCATCACCTGTAATATCGCTGGCTGCCGGCATGCTGAAACATCGTGTTAAAGATGCCATTATCTTTACTTTTTTCGGTCTCTTATTAAAATATATAATACTCACACTGATTTTCGGGAGGTGAATTCAGGAAGTTAATCTATTCTGACCTCACATCGATTTCTCTCCTTTTAACCTCACCCAAATCCCTCTTTTTATTTACCTCACCCCAACCCTCTCCCAGGGGAGAGGGGCTAAGACATTAAGAATTTTATTAAAAAATTAGTATTTATAATTATAGTCACGAATGTGGCGATATATGAAAAACCCCCGGCGCAAACCGGGGGAGACAGATATTGAGCTTGATGACGTAGTAGAGTGAAACATCCCTTGAGTCAACCGGGATGGATAATTCTCCTGAATTAAGGAGTAAAAACAAAAAGAAGTGCCCGGAGCCTAAAAAAATATGGTGGATAACATTGACTTTGCTTTTAGCCCCGGGTACTGAACCTGAACTTATTCTCAGACGATGCTACTTAATGAGTTCAATTACAGCATATTTTGAAATTTTCCAGAACTGTCCCGGATCTTTTATCTCAATATAAGCAATTCTGTTATCGGTTTCATGAATCAGCTCATAAGAGCTTGTCGGGTGATCTGTAATAAGTTTTACATCTCTGGAGTTTACAGGAATAGTCCTGGTTTCGGTAACGTCAATTTCGGCGAAAATACTATCTGCAAAATCTCCGACCAGAAATTCCTTCCTGCCCAATCCCAGGAAACCTCCTTCTTTTGATACAAGTCCCTTTTCTTTCAGGTCTTTGAACGTTCCTGAAGCGAGAAATGCCTGGTTCAGCTTTCCGGTCTGGTTATTTATCTTTACACCCTGCCATGTGATAGTATCCTTGAGAGCGTACACCCGGTTATTGAGCTGTCCAATCTCGAAATCTTTATCAACAAGCGTCTGCTTCAGATCAGCTATATCATTCTCATACTGCTGCACTGAAGCTTCAAGACTGGCGATCCTGGTTTTCAAACCCTCAATAGCTCCACCGGATGATTTTAACTGGGCACTTAATGAGGCAATTTTCTTTTTGTTCGCTTCAAGCAGTGTATTTATATACCGAATATCCTCCAGTATCTGATCCTTTCTGTCCTTTGAGAGTTCTGAATCAGATGATTCCAGCGTGATTATTTTTTCCTTTTGTTTTATCGTGCTCAGATCTTTTTCAATCTGATCGAAGGTATTTAGCCAGTCGTTGATTGTTGAATCACGTACGGTAATTTGTTCCGTAAATGAGTTTTTCTGCTGTTCCATCAGGGAGAGCTGCTTATTATGTTCGTGCCTATAGAGGGTATAAACCAGAACACCCAGTGCCACCAGCAAGATAAAACTGATTATCCCGGTTGTCAGACTGCCTCTTGTCATCCCTTCTTTCCTAGCATCTTTTAAAATGTTTTTGACGGCCGCATTCTCATTCGTAAAATTGCGGTCACTCTTTTCTTTGTTCTCCATTTCAAATCCTCCTTGATTAAATTTAATAGACATTAATTTTCTAGAAGATAAACAAATGCCAGGCCGGCATTAAAGAATACTCATAGTATCCTCACTATGAACAGATTATTAATTGCACAGAAAATATTGAATTGTTCATTTTGAAAAAATAATTCTCATTTTGAGAAAAAGATGGATTCTCATGAACTCACCCCCCAAGCCCCCTCTCTGTTTCACAAAGAGGGGGAGCTAATACATTGTATACTAACTACTTCCCCTTCTTTGCAGAGCAGAGAGAGCCTCTCCCGGCCGAAGGACGGGAGAGAATAAAAGGAGGTGAGTTCGTGTGATATAGTCTGGAAAGGGGGAAGGATACATAGTCAGTTTTCAGTTCCCCTTTTCCTCTTTTAACATCCGGTATATGGTAGAAATACCAATATTAAGTTTTTTAGCTGTCAGGCTGATATCGTTGTTGTTCTTCCTCAGGGTTGCTTTAAGGATTTTCAATTCATATTCCCTCATGGTCAGATCGTCCCCGGTAATTGCAGACAGGGGGTCACCCTCATCGAGTACAAAGTCGGAGGGTTCAATCTCTTCCCTCACGGATAAGGTAACTGCCAGTTCAATCAGGGATTTCAATTCCCGTACATTTCCGGGAAAAGAATAGTTCATCAATTTTTTTTGCGCCTGTACTGACAACCTCTTTAATGGAATATTGTTTTCGTAACAGAAATTCTCGATAAAATGCCTGGCCAGAATCAAAATATCATTTGCCCGGTCACGCAACGGAGGTAACTCTATGGGTAAGCCCTGAAGCCTGTAATACAGATCCTCCCTGAAATTTCCTTTTTTCACTTCCTCTTTCAGGTTTTTATTAGTTGCTGCTATAATCCGGCAGTCGGTTTTCACAGGTTTATTGCTGCCTATCCGCACAATTTCCTTCTCCTGTAAAACCCGTAATAATTTTGTCTGTAAATTCTGTTCCATTTCTCCTATCTCATCAAGGAACAGAGTACCGCCATTTGCTTCCTCAAACCGGCCAATACGCCGGAAAGAAGCTCCTGTAAAAGCTCCTTTTTCATGACCAAATAATTCACTCTCGATCAGCTCGGAAGGGATTGCCGGTACATTTATCGGAACAAACGATTTGTCTTTACGTTTTGAGTTATAATGAATAGCTTTTGCTACCAGCTCTTTTCCGGTTCCGGTTTCACCTGATATTACTACTGTAATATTTGTATCCACAGCTTTCTCTATCAGCTCGTATACGTTTTTTATAGCCGGACTTTCACCAAGTATACTCTGATGGAAACTATATTTTTTTTGTATTTCTCTTCGCAGGGTTGAAATCTCCCTTTTCAGGCTGATGTCTTTCCTTAAATTCTGAATTGTGTTGAGGAGGCGATCCTTGATATCTTCGGATTTGGTTATATAGTCATAAGCCCCCAACTTTAACAAGGTAACTACCATGTTAATATCTTCCTGTTCGGAAATCAGAATAACCTGGATATCACTATTTTCCTGCCGGATCCTTTTAAGAACCTCAAGCCCGGAAATATCTGGCAGTCTGTAATCAAGTGTAACAATATCGGGCGATTCATAAAGACAATTCAGAAAATCTCTGGCGTTGAAAAAACTCTTCACTTCATAATCCTGGTTTAAAGACAGAGTGTATACTAAAAGTTTATTATACCATTCATTGTCTTCAACCACAAAAATCTTTAAAGGCCTTTCAATCATAGATGAATGATTACCGGATTATTGGAAATTCCGACAAATTGCAAAATAATCAATATTACCCGGATTTGCCAGATTCTGAATTCATTTTCGCAATATGATCATTTAAAAGTTCACGTATAATCTCAAATTCGCTGAAGCATTTTCCGGTCAATGCTTCAACAGACCCGGTCATAATATTATTTCGGATACTTTTTTCAATTTTACCAAGGAGATCATACAGATCCATTGCACCAATATGCCTGCATGGTGACATCAATTTATGAGCCAGATTTGCTACAGATTCCCATTGCCCCGATATTACAGCCTCCTGTATATCTTTCAGCCCTTTTTCAGTAGTACTATTAAAAGATACCAGCATCTGTTTTACAAACTTGTCATCGCCTCCCGATATATGGTATAGATTGTCTAAGTTGATTTTACCGGTGCGGACCGGTTTATTAATTTCATTATTGCTGTTAAATGAGATAGGGATTTGTGTATTATTATCCATCACTGCAATAATAGTAGTCAGTAACATTTCTTCTGTAAAAGGCTTTTGAATGAATGCGTTCATTCCTGCCTTTCTGTATTTCTGCCAGTTTTCATTCATAGGAGCAGCTGAGATAAAAACTATCGGCATAGCAGACTCCGGTATTTTCATTTCATCACGAATAAACCGGGTAGTCTTTATTCCGTCGATCCCGGGCATGCGTATATCCATAAACAGTAGATCAAATCGTTCCTCTTTTAACACTTCCAGTGCTTCCATGCCATTTTCCGCTTCCTGGCATTTTATTTTCCACCTGTCAAGTATCTTCCTGAAAAGCAGTCGGTTGTATTCTTCATCATCAACTATCAGAATTTTCAGACCTGATAATTCTTCAGGAATTGATACAGGAGGAACGAAATCCTTTTTAATTTGTTTTTCGTCGCCTTTCATATATGGTATCCGGCAGACAATTTCAGTACCCTGGTTTTTTCTGCTTTTGATGTCTATAGTGCCATGATGTAATTCTATAAGTTTTTTGACTATTGATAGTCCTAACCCTGTCCCGCCGTATTTACGAGTGGTGCTCATCTCGGCCTGTGTAAAGTCTTCAAAAATTACTTTCAATTTGGATTCGTCAATTCCGATACCGGTATCACTGAATCCCAGGACCAGATCAATTTCTCCCGATTGCTTTTTAATACTGCTTACAGCGAAATGAACAGTGCCGTTTTTTGTGAATTTGACTGAATTGCCTACCAGATTAATCATTATCTGCTTCAGGCGGTATGGATCACCCAAAAGTGCTGAAGGTGTATCCGGACTTAATGAATAACTTAAGAGGGTGTTATTTTGCTGAGCCGGTTTTTCAAACAATGCATAGACATCCTCAAGAATACGACTTATGCTGAAGTGTACCTTCTCCAGTACCAGTTTATTATTCTGTAATTTGGAAAAATCGAGGATATCATCAATCATTTTTACCAGATGATCGGAAGATGATTTAATAATCTTGAGTGACCGGGTCACGTTTTCATCAAATGATTCATGCAGGAGCTGGTCTGTAAATCCCGATATGGCCGTCACAGGTGTACGGATCTCATGGCTCATATTTGCCATAAAAAGTTCTTTTGTCCTTGCTAACTTTTCAACTTCATCTTTTGACTGCTCCAATGCAACCTGGTAAGAATGGGCTTTTCTGACATACCTTATAATTATAAATAAAACCAATATGGCAAGCAATCCGCCTGATATTGAAAACATGATCAGCCACCTGTATGTCTTTTCAGCAATCTGGCTGGCTGATAAAGCTTTTGCTTTCATGAGCTCAGTAACTTCATTTTCCATTTTGGATATCAGGTCATAAGATTTCTCTTTGATTTCATTGCTGTTACTGGCCAGCTGAGACTCCTGTGTTATTAGTTCATCTTTTACCATTCGATCCTGCTGGACTATCTTATTAAGGTCACTAATAATCTCCTGGTCATCAAAAAGGGTTTTTTGATTGCGACTGAATACGCGTTTCAGGATCCCTTTTTTCTGGTTATTTGCTGAAGCACTGTCGAGTTGGTCTGATAACTGCCTCAAATATTCAACAACCTTGTCGTCGTGGTTAAGAACAAGCAATTCATTCCAGATAAAAATATTTTCTTCAATAAGTTTGCTGATATTATCAGTCTGTTCCAGCAATACCGAATCATTTTTGCATTCCGAACGTAATTTGTTTACTTTTTCATCGATATTGGAGATAATGGTATAATAGGGTTTAATATCCGACAGATCCCTGGTAATCGTATAAATCCGGACACTGTTTTCTGCCTGTTCAAGGTCCATTGAAATTTCCCGGATACTCAATAAGCTGAGTTCTGGTTTGACATCGATCTGGATGGAAGAAACAATTGAAGAAAGATTCCGGTATGATAAATAGCAGGTTGCTGTAAGCAGTATGACTGCAAGTATCATCAATAATCCAATCTTAAACTGGATCGGATTTTTTTTCACGGATTTATTGTTTGGATCAATCATTAATCCAAAGTTACAGAAAATTTATTTTCAATAAATTGCCGGAGATAGAGACAGCAAAGTGCCGGTGCCAGATTGTCTTTCACAACAAAATAATCGTAATGGAGGAGGTTGTTTTTTTCTTTAATAGTTTTGGATTGGGAAAGAAGTACCACCATGGTATCAAAGCTATATTCTTTCAGCAGCTTGATTATATGAGCGGCGTTAATGCCATTTCCAAGGTAATAATCTAAAAAAACTATACTGTCTGTAAACTTAAGTTCCTGTGATTTGATTTTCCTGATACACTCACTGGCATCGGTAAATGAACGCAGGATCAGCTGGTACTCCCCTTTAAGTAAAATGGAATTGATACTTTGCTGTATGGCATTGGACAGAAGGTTATTGTAAAACTCATTGTCCTCAATCACAATCACATTTATTGGTTTTTTCATTAGGCTGTTGGTTTTTATTCTGACAATATCATTCCAACAATGTGCCAGCCTTATACTTTCCTTATATAAAATTTGTATCTGATTCAATATTAATAAATTAAGTTACATAATAAGTTCATCTATAAAATTTTAAGATCATGATTATTTCTCAAATTGAGAAACAGTTTGAGCAGAGTGAAGAGAGTTCGCAGGCTAATTAGAGAGAAGCTAAACGCCGAAAGTTATATCACGTAAACTAAACAGTTTGTGTGCAAAAGACGTTTTGTCGGATTTTTGCTCAATATTATGAACTATCTGGAAATAATTGTTTTGTGCATCTATTTAATTAAATTGTTTGTAACAATTAAAGTTTATCTTATGACATAATGCTTAAATAAAAATCTTTAAATATTTCAATATGTAGGCCTAAAACCGAGCCTAGTCGTTTTCATTCTTACAAGGTGCTTGATAAGTTTCATTTTCAATTTGAAACCAGGAAACTCAACTAAACCTATTGACTCTTTACTCATAGCATCCGTTTTTCGAACTATATCAGCAACAGCACCGGCTACTTTTGAAAGCCTCTCGGGCATAACCCATTCTAAATCATCCTCTTCATTAAGGAGGTATACAGGGTTTGATATAATATTTACCAATGGCACGCCAGCTTCATACCAATCACCGCCATCAGTAGGCGGATAATTTCCTAACGGCCCTTCAGGCGGTAGTAAAAATACACGATCCACAGAATTCATCTTAACGCTTTCTAATACAGTATTAACCATCCCCTTATTAAAAGGGACAAATATCCCTGTTCCTTCAGGTTGTCCACTAAAAACAAGTTCTCCTTTATCGTTTTCTACAGCTTCTTTTGCTATGTGCTCAATTGTTATTTCAAGAGCAACTTTTGGTACAATATCCTTTATATGACTTTGGATAAATGTGCGAGTTCCAAGTGAACCATAAAAGTGACCTGCAGTGAAAAGAATTATTATTTTTCTCTTATTGTCTCTCTCTTCTGCAAAATGTTTTGCTAAAGCTAAAATGACAGCACACCCCGAGGCATCTTCTACCGGAGATTTGAAAGGTGAATCATGATGGCTATGGAGGATTACTATTTCATCATTTTGGCCAGCTATTTCCCCGACTATGTTATTGGTAATTTTTGGCTTATGTTCTCCGGTATGTATCATTCTTACCCGAGTGTCTCCTTTTTTAGCCAACTCACGGAGTTTTGGACCATCATTTCTGCTTACCCAGAAACCTGGCAGCGGCTTGTCCAGAATATTCTTTTCTTTGAAACCGTATGGCGCATACATCCGGTAAGACCCGCCAGGCTGATCTTTTAGAATTCCAATAAAACCAATAGCTCCTTTTTTATATGCCTGTTTGTAAAAATGCCAGTTTATTCTTACCCAGGTAGCCGGGTGCTTAATATCAGGCGTTGTGCCTTCAGGATCGTACTGTCCTAATGAAAATTTTGCTAATAGCTTAACGTCAAGTACCGGGAAAGAAATATCTGTTAAAACAATCTTTCCTTTCCAATCACCGCCCTGAAGGATTTTTTTGGGATCTGCATAAACCAGATTACCTTCAATTCCCTGCCCGGGAGTATAAGCGCTGTAGGGGATCCATTGTGCCTTTAATGGTTTGAATCCTTCCCCTTCATCAATCTCAAGAATGGCTTTCTGAGTTTCCCGGTAGACTACAGGGACAGGTTCTTTATGAACAGCTTCAAGACCGAAATTCGTTAATTGTCCCATTAAAAAGTCTTCGTTCTTATGTCCGGCAGGACTTCCTGCCCGTCTTGGACCAAAACTCGAAATATCTTTAACCCATTCCATCATCAAAGATGTGTCAAAAGAATTACCTTTTATATTTTCCATGATTACCTCTATTACTTATCTGATTAACAGAATATTTTGTTGCTTATCAAATTTACATCATAGAAATTGTGAAAGCAAATATTATTACGGATCAGGATTCAATCAGCTTTAATTTCCTTATCATTTTCAACGTATTAAAAAACGTTTTTTAATACGTTGATTTAATATCAGGCGAATTAATCTATAATTATGCACAGGAGCTACCCTTTAAAAGATGCGTATTAAAGGTAGTACCTTAGAAGAAGAGCCCGTCCCGTGCTTACTGATTTAATCCATTTGGTCTGAAAAGATATTTGTGGATGGATTTTTATTTGACTTGCGTTATTGTGTTTCGTAACTTTATCACACTGAACGGCTAAGATGGCAAGCTTAATACCCGGTTACGAATACGACATCTTCATCAGCTAACGACAGAAAGACAATAAGTACGATATGTTCATCAACTGCAGTCATAATTTATCGAACCACATTTCATGGAATTGAAAAACAAGGAGTTAAAACAAGATAGTTAAGTGATCTTCTCACAAATTACAGATACGGATATGGCTCACGATGTATTTATAAGTTATTCCAATAAGGATAAAAATGCTGCTGATGCCGTTTGTTCGATAATGGAAAAAAACGGGATCCGTTGCTGGATTGCACCCCGTAATATTACTCCCGGAGCGCCCTTTGCGGAGGCCATCATCGATGGCATAAAAGGATCTAAAGTATTTATCCTGGTTTATTCCTCGAATTCAAACCAGTCTAATCAGGTTGTTAAAGAGGTAGACAGGGCAGTCCATCATAGACTGGCGATTATTCCACTTCGCCTGGAGGATGTTCCTATGTCAAAACAGCTCGAGTATTATGTCAGCGATGTCCACTGGCTGGATGCTTTAACTCCTCC
Source organism: Bacteroidales bacterium (assembly GCA_022865305.1). GTDB lineage: Bacteria > Bacteroidota > Bacteroidia > Bacteroidales > VadinHA17 > LD21. The sequence goes on from JALHSP010000029.1 coordinate 23,233, forward strand.
GCTTGAGAAACACATTGACAAATTGTGCAAGGTGGTTCAGATGCTGTTAACGATGGATAAAGTTGACAGTGATGTTATAGAAGAAGCATTCAGGACCGAAATAATAAAGCAGCAAGAGCCAGGTAAAGCTGGCAGGAGGTTTAAACTATCCCGTATTCTTATCCCGGCAGTCGCTGTACTCTTTATTGTTATTATCCTTGGTGCTGTATGGTTTTTCAAACAGCAGGCAAAGATCCACTGGGCCAGGGAGGTGGCGCTTCCTGAAATCAAGAGGCTGATCGGGGAAAACGATGTTTGGCGAAACCTTGTGAAGCCATACCAGCTGGCGGTTAAGGCGGAAGCCATCCTGGGGAAGGATACCACCGTTGCAGCACTTATCCACAAGTGTTCCAGAAATATTGATGTCCTCACAGAGCCATCCGGGGCGAGCGTTTATGTGAAGGAATACGTAGATCCCGAAGCTGAATGGTCCTTTCTTGGAATAACACCGCTGAAGGGTGTCCGTGTACCTATCGGAATCTTCCGTTGGAAGCTGGAGAAGGAAGGTTATGATACTTTATTTGCAGCCGCATCCACATGGGATGTAGGAGGCGAAGATGATATGATAAGCGGTTACAATTTCGTGCGAACTATGGACATGAAGGATAGCCTTCCTGCAGGGTTGGTACGGGTACCAGCCACGGAGACTGAGATCGGATCGCTGGTAGATTTCTTTATCGGCCGCTATGAGGTCACAAACAAGGAGTACAAGGCATTCATGGACGCCGGCGGGTATCGTAACCGGGAGTTCTGGAAACATCCTTTCATGAAGGACGGACGAAAACTCACCTGGGAGGAAGCCATGGGGATGTTCAAAGATCAGACAGGGAGGCCTGGCCCTGAAACATGGGTTGGAGGTGACTATCCGGAAGGTCAGGGCAGCTACCCTGTGTCAGGGGTTAGCTGGTACGAGGCGGCAGCTTATGCAGAATGGGCAGGGATGAGTCTTCCCACTTCCGTCCACTGGAATGTGGCGAGAGGAGCTCTAACACCTATGATAATATGGCCTCAGCTCGGAGGATTTGGCATCTTCGCACCCTTCACAAACTTTGGAGGTAGGGGACCGGTTCCGGTAGGCAGTCTTCCAGGGATCACAACCTACGGAGCTTATGATATGGCAGGTAACGTCAGGGAGTGGTGCTGGAACGAAACTTTGGCGGGAAGGGTCATCCGCGGAGGGAGCTGGGAGGACAACACTTATGAATTCGGGTATGAACGGCAGGCTCCGCCCATGGATCGTTCCCCAAGGAACGGATTTCGCCTGGCACTATATCCGGATACCGGGTTGGTTACTGAAGCGGCCTTCGGATTCCGGACCGCCTTCTTTGAATCAGATTACCGTTCCCAGCCACCGGTTTCTGATGCCATCTTCAAAATCTACAGGGAACAGTTCTCCTATGATAAAAGGGAGCTGAATCCCACAGTCGAGTCACGAACAGAAAATCCTGAGGGGTGGATACACGAACGTGTCTCTTTCGACGCAGCATATGGAAAGGAGAGGGTACTGGCTCATCTCTTCCTTCCATCCAGCACACCACCTCCGTATCAGATAGTGATTTACTTCCCCGGGGATGCCTCAGCCTGGATGCCTTCCAGCGAGGGGCTGGAAAGCTATTACGAGTTCACTATGTTCCTCTCCTACCTGTTGAGGAACGGCAGGGCAGTACTCTATCCTGTTTACAAAGGGACTTTCGAACGGGGAGGACCTGATTATATAACCACTTTACAGGTTCCAGCGAACATGCAAACCTATGCCTTCACTGAACTTTTGGTTCATGAGGTAAAAGACTTTCGCAGGAGCATCGACTATATCCAGACCCGTCAGGATATCGACAGTCAGAAGATCGCCTATTTAGGGATGAGCTGGGGAGCATACATGGGTTCCATAATTCCGGCAGTGGAAAATCGAATTCAGACAAGCGTTCTCATTGCAGGGGGTCTGCTGGGTTTGGCACGTCCGGAGGCCAGCGATGTAAGCTACGTAAGTCGCGTACGGACACCAACCCTCATGCTGAACGGTAAGTACGACGTCTTTTTTCCTCCCAAGACCTCATCCCAACCAATGTTTGACCTTCTTGGGACACCACCTGAACACAAACGCCAAATCCTTTATGAGACCGACCACATCCCTCCAAGGTCCGAATTCATAAAGGAAACCCTGACCTGGCTTGACAAGTATCTGGGACCGGTGAAATAAAAAAGATATCTTATTCCTGAGAGGAATACATTTCTGGATTGTCTATTTATAATTTATATATGAAGAACCAACCTTGTATAATCTAACCTCAATTAGCCAAAATGAAAAGGCAAAAATTTCTTTTTACCGCGCTTGTTTTAAGTGCATTCCTTGGGCTGTCGGCACCAATCTTTCTTTGCCTCACTTCATGCAGCAACCAGCCTGAAACTGTTGCTAATGCCAGAACAACATCATTTGATGAGGGTTGGCATTTTCTGAAAGATAGTCTTTCAGGTGCTGAGTACCCCGACTTTAATGATTCCAACTGGAGAGTTCTCGATGTGCCTCATGACTGGAGTATTGAAAATCTTCCCGGACAGAACGGTGAAGATATTATCGGACCGTTTGATAAATCTGCCGTTGACAGAATGAGCTCCGGCTACCTTGTTGGAGGGATCGGCTGGTACAGGAAAAACTTTACCATCAAAGAGGAGGATAAGTATAAAATCGCCTACCTGCAGTTTGACGGTGTATATATGAATGCTGATGTTTGGCTGAACGGGAAGCATCTGGGATTTCATCCTTACGGGTATACTCCGTTCTCCTATGATATTACATCTTTCCTGAATCCTGCGGGGCAGTCTAATGTTGTTGCAGTCCGGATTAAAAATGAAGGATTGAATTCACGCTGGTATTCAGGCTCAGGAATAAACAGGCATGTATGGCTTACGCTAGTAAATCCTGTTCACATCGATGTATCAGGTGGAATATATATTACAACACCTGTGGCAAATGAGAATTCTGCTGATGTGAAAGTTGTAACTACCTTGATAAATTCAGGAGATAACGATGAAAATATTGTTCTGAGTACTGAGTTATTAGATCCTTCAGGCAAGGTAGCTGCAACTGCCACCAGCAATTCAAAGGTGACAACAGGTCAAACAATGGAGGTAACGCAGGAAATCCCGGTTAAAAAGCCATCTCTATGGTCAATCGATGACCCGAACCTTTATCGTGCAAAAGTATCTGTACTGATAAATGAAAAAGTAGTTGATGATCAGGTAACTCCTTTTGGAGTCCGCAGCATAAAAATTGATGCACAGAACGGTTTAACTATCAATGGTAAAGCACTTGATCTGATAGGTGGCTGCTACCACCATGATAATGGTCCGCTGGGTGCTGCTTCTATCGACCGTGCTGAGGAACGCAAGATCGAGGTACTGAAAAATAATGGATTCAATGCAATAAGGACCAGCCATAACCCTCCGTCACCTGCATTGCTTGAAGCCTGTGACCGTTTAGGAATGGTTGTTATTGATGAGATTTTTGATATGTGGGAAAATCCTAAAAAGGAGCAGGACTATCATCTCTACTTCAGGGCATGGTGGCAGAGAGATGTGGAGTCATGGATCAAGCGCGACCGCAATCACCCGTCTGTTATTATGTGGAGCATTGGGAATGAGATCCGTGAAGCTGCGGATACATCAGGTTACAGAATAGCTAAAAACCTCACAACAGAAATTCGCCGGCTTGATCCGACCAGGGCCATAACCGAAGCCATGCTTGGAATGGGTGCTGGCAGTGCACCAGGCAGAAGCAGGTGGGATGATTTTGAAACACATCTGGAATTACTGGATGTTGTCGGATATAATTATGCCTATTCAAGGTATGAGTCTGATCATGTTAAATATCCAAACAGGATCATGGCTGGAACAGAAACAAATCCTCCCTTTGCTTTGGAGAATTATCAGCTGGTTGAGAAACTTCCTTATGTTATCGGATATTTTGTATGGACTGCCACGGATAACATTGGTGAAGCTGGTGTAGGCATGCCACAGCTGAGAGATATTGTTGAGACTAATAATCAGGCACCATTTAATGCCCCTGCCGGACCAGGAGCTCCTCGACAGCGAGGTTCTCCGGCTCCAAACTTTACTGGTCCGCCTGCAGATATGCCTGGAATGCCGGGTGCCAACGCAGCTGGTCCTCCGGCAAACATACCGGGAGGAGGATTTTTCAGGCGAGAGACATGGCCTGTATATACAAATTACCAGGGTGATATTGACCTTATTGGCAACAGAAAAGTGCCTTCATATTTTCAGTATGTTGTCTGGCGCAAAAGCAAAGTTGAAATGTTTGTGCACCGTCCGATTCCCGAAGGTAAAAGAGAGGTTACGAGTCGCTGGGGTTTCCCGGATGAGCTTAAAAGCTGGAATTGGTCCGGTCATGAGGGTGAGAAATTTCAGGTACATGTTTACACCCGCAGCCAGCAGGTTAAACTTGAGTTAAATGGTAAAATCGTTGGTGAGCAGAATGTGGATCAGGAAAAATCTATTACAGCTACATTCGAGGTTCCTTATGAGCCAGGCAAGCTGGTTGCCCATTGCTATGACAATGGCAAGGAAACTGCATCACAAACTCTTGAAACTACCAGTAAGCCGGCGGCTGTCAGACTTATCGCTGACCGAACCAAAATCAAAGCAGACCGGAATGACCTATCTTATGTAAGGGCAGAAATAATAGATTCTAAAGGCAACATAGTTCCTGATGCAGATGATATAATCGTAAACTTTGAGGTAACCGGCAATGGGAAGGTTGCAGGTGTTGGAAGTGGTAACCCAAGAGACATGTCAAGTTTTCAGCAGCCAAAGAAAAAAGCCTACCAGGGAATATGTCTGGCAATAATACGACCGGAAACAACTCCCGGAAAAATAAGCGTAAGGGCTACAGCTGAAGGATTAAAGGAGGCTTCACTTGTAATAACGGCTAAATAACCGGACCTGCCAGAGAAGTTTAGAGGAGCCTAACAACGAAAAAGCCAGCCCTGCTGGTGCAGGGCAACCGGTTTTTTTGTTTACATTCCTCCGCCTCGCTAGCGGGCGTCGGCCTGAAAACAAAAAAACCGGGCACTTCGTGCCTGGCTTTTTCTTTGTAGCGGAGGGAGGATTCGAACCTCCGACCTTTGGGTTATGAGCCCAACGAGCTACCACTGCTCCACCCCGCAGTATTATAGTGGGTGCAAATTTAATATTAATGAGGCAATTACCAAAGGAATTATTCATTTTTTTAATGTTTAAATTATTATGTTTGCCTATGAAAATATATGTAGCCACTGCTGTTATCATATACTGTGTATATTATTAATTTAAAATAAGTTACCATGCCAAGAGTATTTAAAGCTACCGAAATAGAAAAAGAGGAAAAAGAGATAAAACGTGACTATCTCGACAGGCACATGCCGCATTTATTCTGCCCCGACCAGGTTAAGAGAGGTGAAAAATTTGCAGTTAAAGTAAAGATGGGGGAAGAATACCCTCATCCTGATGAACATGAACATTTCATAAGTGTTATACAGCTCTGGAACAGGGAAACTCTCCTTGCTGAAGCCCGCTATACTGCTGGAGTCTATGGTAATATGCCATCGCATGCCGAGATCGATTTTTATATTGTGGCTCCTGAAGTATCAATGAACCTTTCGGCTATGTCGGTCTGTACCAAACATGGATTATGGCAGAGCGAAGACAAGCCTGTCAAAGTGATATAACAGGTAAAATTCCTGATTTTACAAAGGTTCCATGATTTGATCCGACAGGTTTATTATCTTTGCTGGCTGATTTTTCTTGATTATGGCTAAGAACGATAAGAAAAAAAGTAACTGGCGCGATAAGTACAGGTTTTCTGTAATTAACGACACAACATTTGAAGAGGTATGGAGAGTACGGCTTACCCAGTACAATGCTTTCCTTCTCATAACTTCTCTTGTACTGTTTATTATCGGTGCCACAACATCACTGATTGCATTCACTAACCTCAGGGAATTCATCCCGGGGTACCCCGATGTGACAATGAGGCGTAATATACTTATGAGTGCAATACGCCTGGATTCTCTCGACCGTGAACTTGCCCTGCGCGATAAATACTTTGCAAACCTCAATGCAATAGTATCGGGAAATGAACCTGTTGATCTCTTTTCCGTTCAGGATACCTCAAGAAATTATAAAGGGATAACATTCAGGAACACTCCGGAAGACTCAGCTTTAAGAGCCAGGGTGGAAAAGGAGGAAAGGTACAACCTTACCCTTGGTCCTACATCTCTAGAATCTGTTACAAGTCTGGCAGGACTCCATTTTTTCCCACCGGTGAAGGGAATTGTATCAGGTAAATATGATGTTCGCACAAAACATTTTGGTACCGATATTGTAACAAAGCCAAAATCACCTGTCTCCGCAACTCTTGACGGAACTGTGATATTTACCGGCTGGACAATGGAAACCGGATTTGTTATCGAATTACAGCACCCGAATAATATTGTATCAGTTTACAAACATAATGCAAGTCTTCTGAAAGAGACAGGCGATCTTGTTCGGGCCGGGGAAGCTATTTCAATCGTCGGTGACTCGGGTGAATTATATACATCAGGACCCCATCTCCATTTTGAGATTTGGTATAAGGGGAGTCCGCTTGATCCTGAGAAACATATATTTTTCTAATAATCAAAATCCTTGTATGCCTGAAAGAATTGCATTGTTGGGATCAACCGGATCAATTGGCAAACAGGCTCTGGATGTTATATCAAGATATCCTGATAAATTTAAGGTGGAGGCTCTGACTGCAGGAGATAATATTGACCTTCTTACCAGTCAGGCAAGAAAAATTCTTCCGCATTCGGTTGTGATAGGTAACAGCAAACATTACAGGCAGCTTAAGGAAAACCTAAGGGATACAAAGATCAGTGTTTATGCTGGTAATGGAGCAATGGAACAGGTTGTTGCAGGTTCAGATATTGATGTAGTTATTGCAGCAATTGTCGGATATTCCGGCTTGAAACCCACGATATCAGCAGTGAAAGCTGGAAAGAAAATTGCACTCGCAAACAAAGAAACACTGGTTGTTGCCGGAGAAATAATCAGTAAAATGGTACGGCAATCAGGAAGCAGGATCATCCCTGTCGATTCAGAACACTCGGCAATTTTTCAGTGCCTTTCCGGTGAAGAAAACAATCCTGTTGAAAGAATAACTCTGACAGCTTCAGGCGGGCCGTTTCTGAATATGTCAGTCAGGAAGCTTCAAAATGTCAGTCCTGATGATGCTCTAAGACATCCTAACTGGAATATGGGTGACAAGGTTACTGTTGATTCAGCATCGATGATGAATAAAGGCCTGGAGGTAATTGAAGCAAAATGGCTTTTTGATCTTAAACCTGAACAAATCAGGGTTATCATTCATCCTCAGTCAATAATTCATTCATTTGTCCACTTTGCTGATGGTTCAGTGAAAGCACAACTGGGTATTCCTGATATGAGAATCCCCATCCTGTATGCACTTAGCTATCCGAAAAGGTTTGCATCAGATCTTCCCCGTCTTGATCTCACAGATTATCCTGCATTCACATTTTCAGAACCTGATCTCAGAAAATTCAGGAACCTTTCCCTGGCTTATTATGCCTTAAGGGAGGGAGGTAATATGCCATGCATTCTGAATGCGGCAAATGAAATAGCAGTCAAGGCATTTCTTTCAGAAAAAATTGGGTTTATGCAAATGCCTGACATTGTAGAATATACTATGTCTAATATACAATATCATCCTTCTCCCGATCTTGAAGTTCTCGAAACATCTGATAAAAATGCCAGGGAAACAACAATAAATTATATTAACAAACATTATAAAAAAAGATGACAATACTGATAAGGATACTGCAATTTATAATGAGCCTTTCAATTCTTGTCTTAATACACGAATTGGGACACTTTGTTTTTGCCAGGTACTTTAAAACGAGAGTTGAAAAATTTTACCTTTTCTTCGATCCATGGTTTTCATTGTTTAAATTTAAAAAAGGAGACACGGAATATGGTGTTGGATGGTTACCTCTAGGGGGATATTGTAAGATTTCCGGAATGATCGATGAATCACTCGACAGGGAACAGATGAAACAACCTCCGCAACCATGGGAATTCAGATCAAAGCCTGCATGGCAAAGACTTCTTATAATGACAGGGGGAGTGGTCTTTAATTTTCTCTTAGCCATACTAATCTATGTTTTTGTGCTTTATGCATGGGGCGAAACGTACCTTCCGACCTCCAATGTTAAATATGGAATTGAAACTGATTCAACAGGGCATGCAATAGGATTGATGAATGGTGATAAGATCCTTTCTGTTGATAATAAGTATATAGATAATTTCATGCAGATCACGGCTGATATTATTCTTAACGACCGTAAAACCATACAGGTTGAACGTGACAGGCAGAAACTTAACATTCCGATTCCGACAGATTATATAGCGAAGCTCCTTAAGAATAAAGGTCAGATTGATCCACGAACTCCTTTCAATCCTTATGTAATTTCAAAACATGCAAAGGAGTCACCGGCCAAAGATGCCGGAGTTCAGGTTGGCGATGAGCTTATCAGCCTCGATGATATCAGGTTCACTTATTTTGATGAGTTCCAGAAATATTTGCAGGAGAATAGAAACAGACCAGTTGTTCTGAATATTTTACGCGATGGGAAAGGCTTGAATATACCTGTGATACCTACTGCTGCCGGTCTTCTTGGTGTTTACTGTAACAGATCGATTACCATGTTTTTTGACCTTAAAACAATCAGGTACGGATTCTTTCAATCGATACCGGCAGGGATCAGTAAAGGCTTCAGAACCATTGTTGATTATCTGAAACAGTTTAAGCTTATTTTTTCAAAGGATACCAAAGCATATGAATCCCTCGGCGGTTTTATTACAATCGGAAGCATATTCCCCGGTGAATGGGACTGGCAGGTATTCTGGAATCTGACTGCATTCCTTTCAATAATTCTTGCGGTAATAAATATTTTGCCAATTCCTGCACTTGATGGTGGTTATGTGATGTTTCTTCTGTATGAAGTTGTTACAGGCAGAAAGCCAAGCGATAAATTCCTTGAGTATGCCCAGATTACAGGAATGATATTACTCCTGGCACTTTTGATTTTCGCAAATGGCAATGATATCCTGCGGCTGCTCAGGAAATAGAATATTATTACTTTAGTTTGTTAATGATTAAAGTATTTGTAACTTTGTAAAAATTCAAAAATTAAAGAAATGGGAAAGATTGGTTTAACAGAGATAATACTGATATTGCTGGTGGTAGTCCTTCTGTTTGGCGGCCGTAAAATTCCTGAATTAATGAAAGGCATCGGCCAGGGTATGAAAGAATTCAAAAGAGCTTCAAAGTTTAATCCTGAAGAAGAAAAGGAAAAGGAAAAATTTCAATAATATTTCTGACTGTAAAGAAGGGGTTGTATCAAAGCCCCTTTTTTTGTCTTAGCTCACAGGTTCGTATTTCTGGTTTCTTCTCACAGGGATAAAACCAGCTTCCTTAATGATGGACTGGATCTCTTCAGCATCAAACCGGTTTTTTGCACCGGCTGCACTTACAACATTCTCCTCAATCATTATTGATCCCAGATCATCAGCACCGGCATGCAGCGACAGCATCGCAATATCCTTCCCGACAGTCAGCAGTGATGCCTGGATATGCCTGATATTGTTCAGGATTATCCGGCTTACCGCAATAATCCTGATATAATCGGGTCCGGTAAACCTGCTTTTTATCCCGTACTTTTCTCTTAGTACAGTACCTTCATCCTGGAACGGCCATGGGATAAATGAAATAAATCCGTAGTGATCCTTCAGTTTTTCATCCTGGAGATCTCTTAACCTGATAAGATGTCCGATCCTTTCCTCCGTTGTCTCAATATGACCATACATCATGGTAGCAGAAGTGGGCAGGTTAAGCTTATGTGCCGTTCTCATAACCTCAATCCACTCTTCTGTTGTAGCTTTAGCAGGTGAAACTATTTTCCTGACACGGTCAGAGAGAATTTCTGCTCCGGCACCAGGCAGGCTGTCAAGCCCTGCTTCAATGAGCCGGGAAAGAACATCAGAGTATGACAGCCTTTCCTTTTTTGCAAGATATACTACCTCAGGTGGTCCGAGAGCATGGAGTTTAACTGATGGATATAGTGTCTTAAGTTTAGTAAAAAGATCGAAATAATAACTTAATCCGAGTTCAGGATTCATTCCTCCCTGCAGCAGAAGCTGATCACCTCCAAGGGAATAAAGCTCATCAATTTTATTTATGTAATCCTCAGTGGTTGTGATATATGCATCTGGTGCTCCCTTCTTCCTGCAAAAGTTACAGAAAGTACATTGTGAGAAACAAATATTAGTAATATTCACATTCCTGTCGATCATCCAACCGGCAACATTACCGGGATTATGCAAATGCCTGAGCTTATCGGCCATGAATATAAGTTCCTCAAGGGGAGCATGCTTGTAAAGGGCAGCACCTTCCTCAGCATTAAGAGGAATTAATTTCAGCGCTTTGCCATATATTTGATTCAGTATCATTTAAATAAAAATATTTTTACCCTGCTCAAAATACAAACAAATGGACGCAAAGGGAAGCCGGTATTAACCATTGCAAAGGTAACGCTTTGGAAACGAAACAATCAATAATTTAATTAACTTTACACCTTCAAAAATCCTGGCATACAATTATGAAACCTGAAATAAAAAAAATATCCCAAATATCTCCTGATCAGTCTGTTGTATGTATTCTTGGAAAAAACGAAATCCCCGATAATCTGAGGCTCAGCAAGACAGAAAAGGAATATGCTCTCAAACGGTTGACCGCGAAAGAAGAGTACGTTTTTATAAACTCATATTTTAAGTGTACCTATCTCGTGAAATTAAAAGATGAGACAGGTGATTACAGAAAAAAGGAAGAATTACGCAAAACGGCTTTCAATCTCCGTAAACTCATAAAGTCTAATAATCATTCTGAACTGGTAATTACTTCCAGTCAGGCATATAAAGGAGCGATTGAAGATTTTACGGAAGGTCTTCTGCTTAGCTTCTATTCATTTGATAAATATAAAACGAAAAAGGAAGAAGGGGGAAAGAAAAGCTATCCTGCCAGATTACTTTTATACGGCGATGCAGATAAATCAGATATCAACTGGCTTGATTACCTGACTGATGCTGTTTATTTTGTTCGTAATCTTATCAACGAACCTGTAAATCACCTCAACGCAACTGCTCTTGCAGCTGAAATTCTAAAAATTGGGAAGTCGGCAGGATTTAAGGTTGAAGTTTTAAACAAGGGCAAAATTGAAGCACTTAAAATGGGTGGGCTTCTGGCTGTCAATAAAGGGAGTGTTGATCCACCTGTGTTCTGTATTCTAGAGTGGCATCCGGAAAAATGCCTTAACAGTCAACCTGTTGTCCTGGTTGGGAAAGGAGTGGTATATGACACTGGAGGACTCAATATTAAAACCGGTGAATATATGGCCATTATGAAAGGCGATATGGCTGGAGCAGCCGCAGTGACCGGTGTTCTGTATACTGCAGCAAAATCCCGGATTCCACTTCATATTATAGGTTTAATTCCGGCTACAGATAATCGTCCTGGAGGAAACGCATATACACAGGGAGATATAATTACGATGTATAATAAATTAACAGTGGAAGTTGGTAACACAGATGCAGAAGGGCGACTTATTCTTGCTGATGCTATCAGCTATGCGTCAAAGTATAAACCTGAAATGATTATTAACATAGCAACACTTACCGGTTCAGCAGCAGCAACTTTTGGGAATCAGGCTATTGCATTAATGTCAAATGCCGGGAGGAAGTATGTATCTCTGCTTGAAGAATGCGGTCATGAGGTACACGAAAGAGTCTCCGAATTACCTTTCTGGGAGGAGTATGGAGAGATGATCAAGTCGGATATCGCTGACGTTAAAAATATTGGCGGACGTGAAGCCGGAGCTATAACTGCAGGAAAATTTCTTGAGAATTTTACTAAATTCCCGTTGATCCACCTTGATATTGCTGGCACGGGTTTGCTGAAAAAAGATGATTTTTACAGGTTGAAAGAGGGACCTGGTTCAGGTGTAAGGCTGCTGTCGGTATTTCTGAAAAGATTTGCAGCAAATTATAAAAAAATGAAGTAAAGATTATGGAAGGAAAACCAATAATTGCAGGAATATCACATGGAGATATTAATGGTATCGGTTACGAGGTTATCATTAAAACTCTTATGGAAAGCATGATAAATGATATATGCGTACCGGTTGTTTACGGATCTCCCAAGGTGGCAGCTTACCATCGTAAGGCATTAAATATCAATAATTTCAGTTTTAATAACATAAGATCCGCCGATGAAGCCAACCATAAAAAGGCGAATATGATTAATTGCCTCGATGATAATATCAGGGTTGAGCTTGGCAAATCAACACAGCAGGGAGGTGAAGCGGCACTGGTATCTCTCGAAAAAGCGGTTGATGATTTAATAAGCGGGAAAATAGATGTTCTGATTACAGCCCCGATAGATAAAAAAAATATCCAGTCTGAAAAATTTAATTTCAACGGCCATACAGATTACCTGAAATCCAAATCAGGAGCAGAGGAAGTATTGATGTTCATGATCAGTGAGAATATGAAAATTGGAATTGTAACCGGACATATTCCTCTCAGCAAAGTACCGGAGATGATAACTGTTGAATCGCTTTTACGTAAGATCAGATTAATGAATAGTTCTCTTATTCGCGACTTCGGGATAAGGAAGCCACAGATTGCGGTTCTTGGACTGAATCCTCATGCAGGAGATAACAAGTTACTTGGTAGTGAAGAGGTCGAAATTATAATTCCTGCAATCCAGCAGGCAGAAAAAGAGGGGATTATGACATTTGGACCTTTTCCCGCAGACGGCTTTTTCGGAGCCGGGTCATTTGCAAAATTTGACGGAATACTGGCTATGTATCATGATCAGGGTCTTACACCATTCAAAGCGTTATCTTTTGATTCCGGAGTCAATTTCACTGCCGGACTACCATTTGTCAGGACCTCACCGGTACACGGTACAGCATTTGCTATTGCAGGGAAAGGTGAAGCCTCTGAAAACTCATTCCGGCAGGCTCTCTATCTTGCCTGCACAATTTTCAAAAACAGGCAGATGCATGCTGAAATATCACAAAATCCGTTAAAAAACCAGAATATAGAAATGCATACTGACCGGGTTGATGAACTCCCTCCGGAAATTTATACTGCTGAACAACCATTATGATAGACTATATTAAGGGGACAATAACCCAGATTACACCCACATTCCTTACAATTGAAACAGGAGGAACGGGTTATTTTATCAATATTTCTCTGACAGCCTACGCAAAGCTCGAAGGGAAAAGCGATTTTAAAATCCTTGTTCATGAAGTAATCAGAGAAGATGCCTATCAGCTTTTTGGATTTGCTGACAAGGAGGAACGTGATATTTTCAGGTACCTGATTTCTGTTTCAGGGGTGGGTGCAGGTACTGCCAGAATGATGCTTTCATCCCTGAGTCCCGGTGAAATTGAAAAAGCAATTATCGGATCAGATGTAAATATTCTGAAAAGTGTTAAAGGTATCGGATTAAAAACTGCCCAGAGGATTATAGTAGACCTGAAAGACAAACTTGGCAAACAAGCCGGAAGCGGTGAAATATTTGCGTTTGCAGACAATACAAAACGTGAAGAGGCGTTATCTGCATTAGTGATGCTCGGGTTTGCCAAAAGCGCTGTCACAAAAGTCCTGGATAAGATAATCAGGGAGGAAAAAAACCTGACTGTTGAGGATATGATAAAGAGAGCGCTTAAGAATTTGTAATTCAACATATAAGCCGGATTGGGATCAGGGAAATTATATAAAAATCTTCTGGTATTTTTATATCTTGCACTGTTCGCTTCATTTATTATAAATTCCACAGAAGCAGAGTGTCAGGTCAATATTCAGCAAGCCCGTGCAGCCGACACCACCCGTAAATCATACCTGAAAATGGAAGATGTTTCAGGTATACCATGGGAATCCAGACAAAAATCTCCTCTTTTTCTTGATAATCCGTCAAATATTAAATCGACTGTATTTTATGATCCTGAAAAGAACGAATATATTATATACCAGAAAGTCGGGACATTTGATTACCGGACTCCGGTTCATATGAGCCCTGAAGAATTTCGGAAATACGAATATGCAAGGGCTATGCGTGACTACTGGCAGTCGAGAATTTCAGGAGCAGAATCAGGCTTCAGATCGACCCTGATCCCGCAGATTGAAATAGGAGGAGCCGCTTTCGATAAGATATTCGGAAGCAATACAATAAACATTATCCCGCAGGGATCTGCTGAACTCATCTTTGGCATCAACATATCCAGGACTCAAAATCCCACTCTTTCAGAAAAGCTCAGGACTATACCCACATTCGACTTTAAGGAAAAGATACAGATGAATATCACCGGGACTATTGGTGATAAAATGCAGCTAGGTGTCAATTATAATACTGATGCCATGTTTGAATTTGAAAACAGGACCAAGCTTCAGTATGCCGGAAAAGAAGATGAAATACTGAAAAAGGTTGAGGCAGGTGATGTTACACTTCCACTGGCAGGTACTTTGATTACCGGTAGTTACAGTCTGTTTGGACTGAAAACCGAAATGCAGTTCGGAAAATTGACTCTAACAACAGTGCTTTCACAGCAAAAAGGTGAATCCTCGGTGATAGAGGTAAAAGGGGGGGCACAGCTAAGCAACTTTGAAGTATATGCAGATGAATATGAGGCAAACAGGCATTTCTTCCTTTCACAATATTTCAGGAATATTTATGATGCAGCCCTGAAGAATATGCCTGTTGTCAGTTCAGGGATTAACATCGAACGGATTGAGGTGTGGGTTACAAATAAAACAAGCAGCTTTGAAGAAGCCAATAACAGGAACATTGTGGCATTTATGGACCTGGCTGAGAACGACACTATCTTCAATAATGTACCTGAATTTCAGGCATTACCAGGAGCAAATATATATCCTGACAATAATGCCAATCAATTATACGAACAACTGAATTCAGCATATGCATCTGTCAGGGATGTTGATCAGGTCACAAATGCTTTTGATCCATTGTACCCGGGTTTTCAGATAGGGCGCGATTTTGAAAAAATCGAAAATGCAAGAAAACTTAACGAACGGCAATTCACCTTCAATAAACAGCTGGGATATGTCTCTCTTAATTCAGCTCTGAACACTGATGAAGTACTTGCAGTAGCATATGAATATACACTTAACGGGCAGGTATTTAAAGTCGGAGAATTTTCCACCGACGGGATTACTGCACCGCAGACATTGATACTTAAACTCCTGAAAGGTACTACCCTGAGCCCCAGGCTGCCGACATGGCTTCTGATGATGAAAAACATCTATTCACTTGGCTCAGGGAAAATTGATAAGAATGATTTTGAACTGAATGTTCTTTACCAGGACGACAAAACAGGAAATTCTATTAACTATCTGCCTGAAGGAAAGCTTGAGAAGGAGATACTTCTGCAGGTAATGGGACTGGACAACCTTAATTCCCAGCTTGACAGGGAATCTGACGGATATTTTGACTTCATTGAAGATATAACAGTTATGGTTGACAGGGGGAAGATAATATTCCCTGTTATCGAACCCTTCGGAAGCCATCTCAGGAATAAAATCGGCGATCCTAAAGTGGCAGATAAATATGTTTTTCAGGAGCTATATGATTCGACCCAGACTGTAGCACGTCAGATAGCTGAAAAAAACAAATTCAAACTGGCCGGTCAATATTCATCAGAGTCGGGTTCTGAGATCAGGCTTAATGCCTCAAACATCCCCCAGGGAGCAGTGAAAGTCACAGCAGGAGGGGTACCACTGACTGAAAACACCGATTATACTGTTGATTACAATATGGGGACGGTAAGAATTATCAATTCTGCACTTATTGAATCACAAACCCCGATCCAGGTATCTTTGGAAAGCAACCAGTTTTTTGGATTTCAGACAAAAACCCTTGTGGGAACGCATCTCGATTACCGCTTATCCGATAATTTTGATATCGGAGCTACAATACTGCATCTGACCGAGCGACCTTATACCCAGAAGGTCAACTTTGGGGAAGAACCGATCTCAAATACTATATGGGGACTGAATACATCATATAAGACGCAATCGCAGATACTTACCAATATCATTGACAAGGTTCCCTTCCTTGAAACAAAAACACCTTCATCACTATCTTTCTTTGGTGAGTTCGCTCACCTTATCCCGGGCCATTCAAGAGCTATTACCACTGCTGGTAATTCATATATCGACGATTTTGAAGCCAGCGAAATACCTCTCGATCTGAAGTCATTTAATGCATGGACGATTGCAAGTATCCCGCAGGGACAGGATCAGGTTTTCCCTGAAGCCAGATTTAATGATAACCTTACCAGCGGCTTCAACAGGGCTAAACTGGCATGGTATGTAATTGATCCGCTTTTCCTGCGAAACGGGGCATCAACTCCCGACCATATAAAGCAAAATCCTGATATGCAATCAAGCCATTTTGTGAGAGAGATCTATGAAAATGAAATTTTCCCGAATAAGGAAAGCCCAAGCGGGATTCCAACAAATATCACTGTTCTCAATGTTGGCTATTATCCGCAGGAAAAAGGTCCGTATAACTTTGATACTGATCCCGGTCCCTATTCTGAAGGCATAAATTCAGATGGCAGGCTTAATGATCCGAAATCGCGCTGGGGAGGAATAATGAGAGAGGTTCTGACAAGCGATTTTGAAACAGCAAATATCCAATATATTAAATTCTGGCTGATGGATCCTTTTGTGGAAGATCCATCACACGAAGGTGGTGAACTGTATATAAACCTCGGGAATATTTCTGAAGATATCCTGCGTGATTCAAGAAAAAGTTTTGAAAACGGATTGCCCGGTTCAGCTATTCTCAAGAATATTGATACAACAGCATGGGGGAGAGTGCCAACCGTTCAGGCTGTCGTTCATGCTTTTGATAATGACCCGGAATCAAGATTATACCAGGATGTCGGGTTTGATGGACTCAGGAACCAGGACGAACAAACATTTTTTTCTGATTATCTTCAGAAATCAATGCTTATAGCTTCTGCTGACGCCTACCAGGAAATACTGAAAGATCCGTCAGGTGATGATTTCTATTATTTCAGAGGATCAAATTATGATTTTCAGCAATTAAGCATACTTGACAGGTATAAAAAATATAACGGACAGGAAGGAAACTCGCCAACCTCCGAAATGTCATCGGAATCCTACCCCACAAGCGGTTCAACATTACCCGACATGGAAGATATAAACCGCGATAATACCTTAAGTGAAACAGAAAGCTATTATCAGTACAGGGTGAGTATCAGACCGGGAGATATTAAAGTCGGATCAAATTATGTTGTGGATGAGATAGAATACGAGGCGACGATGGCGAACGGTACCAAATCGAGGGTAAAGTGGTATCAGTTTAAAATTCCCATTACCGATTACCAGAAGGTTGTAGGCACTATCAGTGACTTCAAATCAATACGCTTTATGAGAATGTTCCTCCGGAATTTTGATAAACCTGTCATTATGCGTTTTGCAAAGCTGGACATGGTAAGAGCTGAATGGAGAAAATATAATATATCTTTTATGGAAGGAGGGGAAAGAGTCACAATTCCTGAATCCACCGATGGCACCTTTGAAATCAGCTCCGTAAGCATTGAAGAAAACGCCGGGAAAGAACCGGTTAACTATGTTCTGCCACCTGGCTTTGACAGGATAACGGATCCTTCGAATCCCCAGCTCAGGCAGCTTAATGAACAATCGATGGTTCTCAGGGTGCTGAACCTGGAAGACGGTGATGCGCGTGCTGCCTTCAGAAATGTCAGTCTGGACATCCGGCAATACCGTAGTCTCCGCATGGAGGTTCATGCTGAAGCAATGATAGGGCAACCTCTCCGTAATGATGAACTGACTGCCTTCATCAGAATAGGTTCCGACTATAAGAGTAATTTCTATGAATATGAAATTCCTTTAAAACTGACCCTGCCCGGACGCTATGACAATAAGCTGGATGAATCAAGAGCGCTGGTATGGCCTGAAGAAAACAGCTTTAACATTGAATTATCGTTGCTGCAGGAAGCCAAACAGGAGCGAAACAGACAAATGCAGCTGCCGGGATCATCTTTAAGCATTTCAGATGTTTTTGTCTATATGAAGGATGGCCACAGGATTTCTGTTTCGGGTAATCCTAACATGAGCAATGTAAAAGTTATTATGGTAGGTGTCAGAAACCCTATTAAAACCAGAAATTCTGCAGTTGATGATGGTAATCCCAAGTGGGGAGAGGTATGGGTTAATGAATTACGCCTCAGCGATTTTATTGAGAATGGAGGATGGGCAGCAAATGCACATCTACAGGCCCGCCTTGCTGATCTGGGTACTGTTGACCTGGTTGGGCAGACAAGTACTCCGGGATGGGGAAGCATTGAAAAAAAGGTGAATGAACGCAGCAAGGAACAGGTAATGAAATATGACCTCTCTTCGACACTGGAGCTTGGTAAGTTCTTTCCTGAAAAGATTGGCGTAAGACTTCCGGTTTACGTTGGTTATTCTGAAACAAGGATCAAACCTCAGTATAATCCCCTTGATCCTGATATACTTCTCACTGATGCACTCAGGATGACAACGGATGAGAATGCAAGAGATTCAATAAAAACTATTTCGGAAGATCTTGCCAGAAGAAAGACCATCACTGTCAGTAACGCCGGAATAACAATGCGTGGTAAAAAACCTCATGCATGGGATCTGGCAAACCTGAGTGTCAATTATACATACAACGAAGTCTACAGGAGCAATACCAAGACTGAAATAGACCTTGAAAAGAATTACAGGGGAGGTCTGACCTATAATTATGAAGGACAGCCAGCCAATGTAATGCCTTTTAAAAATGTAAATTTTCTGAATGCACCTGTATTCAGAATAATAAAAGACATTAATTTCTATGTGTTCCCCAAAAGCCTTTCGTTCCGGACGGATCTGAATCGCAATTATAATGAGCAGAAAGCCAGGAATATAAATAATCCGTACCTTCGTATTAAGCCCACCTTCAGGAAAGATTTTGAATGGAGCCGTATCTTCGATTTTAAATATGATGTCACGCGCCAGCTCAAAGTCGACTTTACATCCACAAACCTGGCAAGAATTGATGAGCCTGCCGGAGGTGTTGACAGGAAGAGATACAGCAACGAATATGAATTTTGGCGTGATTCCGTATGGACTAATCTAAGAAATCTCGGAAGGACAACAACATATAATCATTTTATAGATGTAACATATACACTTCCTGTTAATAAACTCCCGTTGCTTTCATGGGTTAATGCCAACGCCCGGTACGGAGCCGATTATACATGGCTGGCCGGACCACTTTTCCCCGACAGCATGAATATCAACCTGGGAAACTCAATTAAAAATCATAATGAATTGACGTTCTCTGCAATGGCTAACCTATCGGCACTTTATAACAAGTCGAAATTCCTTAAAAATATTGAGAATAATACACGTCCGGATGCAGCCCAGAGGATGAAGCCAGAATATAAAACAGTCACCTATAAAAAAGACAATGTAAGCTTCAGGCCAAAAGTTGTCAGAACAATAGTTCATAATCTGAATACACGTGATGTAACAGTAAAGGTTTTGAGTAAAAGCGGGGCTGCCGTCGCCGGTAAAATGGAAATTGTAAATGAAAACAGGATAAGCTTTACTGCCACAGAGCAGGCTGAAGGAGCACAGGTGGTTGTTGAAGGTAAAGTCAGGCAGAAACGCAATCCCCTTACCGTTACAAGTGAATATCTGGTAAGGGCGTTGCTTGGTATAAGGACAGTAAGCCTGAGTTATACATCAGCTCAGGGACAATTCCTTCCAGGTTACCTGCCCGGAACAAAGTACCTTGGTATGTCAGAATATAATGATGTAATGGCACCGGGCTGGCCTTTCATACTCGGGTTTAGCGACAAAAACTTCTTTGACAAGGCTGTTACAAACAACTGGCTGTCGACGGATACATTACTCAATACACCGGCATCGTATAACAATAAATTCGACCTTTCGGTACGCAGCACTGTTGAACCTTTCCCTGGCATGAGAATAGATGTCAGTGCCGACAGGAGATTTCTTGAAGGCATAACATCGTATTACATTGCCGATTATAATGGTAATTTCCCTGACAGTACGCGAAACAGGATTATTTCCGGAAGCTTTTCAATATCAGTTATTTCATGGGGAACAGCTTTCGAAAAGATATCAAAGGATAATGATTATGTTTCTCCTACCTTCGAAGCTTTCAAGGAAAACAGAATCATAATCTCTGAAAGAAGAGCTGCTGAAAGGGGGAAAATCGATCCGGGCTATGATCCTGATATTGATCCGCTGACAGGAGATCCGGTATCAGGCCCCTTTAAGAGTGGTTATGGAAGCACCTCCCGTGAGGTATTGATACCAGCATTCATTGCAGCATACACCAGGACCAGTGCCAGGAAAGTAGGGCTTGAGACTTTTCCGGCAGCATTAAGAATGATGCCGAACTGGAGAATTAATTTTGATGGACTGTCAAAGTTTGCTTTTATTCAGAAAGCATTCCGATCAGTCAGTATTTCGCATCAGTACAGAAGCACATACCAGATCGGTACTTACACTACTAACCTGAAGTATGAAGCAGGGGCAAACGGTATCAACTCTGTCAGGGATATGCAGAATAATTTTATACAGCGGTATGAAATCAATGTCGTAACCATCAATGAACAATTCAGTCCCCTGATAAATATCGACCTTAACTGGAAGAGCAGCCTCACAACAAGATTTGAATGGAGAAAATCCAGGACAATTTCTCTTAACCTGACAAGCAACCAGATTGCTGATGCCCGTATTAATGAATTGATATTTGGTGCAGGATACAGGTTTGACGATGTTCAGATAGCCATTAAGACAGGCGGAGCCCAGAAAGTGCTGAAAAGTGATCTGAATGTCCGGTTTGACCTGTCAATACGTGATAATAAGACACTTGCTAGGAAGCTTGTGGAAAATGTCAACCAGCCTGTAGTCGGACAAAAAGTATTCACCGCAGGGATCAGTGCCGATTATGTTCTGAGCGACAGGTTCAACCTTCAGATCTTTGCTGATCATAGTATGAACAATCCGTTTGTCGCCAATACTTTCCCCACCTCGAATACTAATTTCGGATTCAGCCTTAAGTTTACACTTGTACAATAGTCAGGGAGAGAAATTCATTTGCCAAAAATTATTATTAATCAACTTTAGTAAATAAAAAATCTTTATTTTTGGTATCAATCAGCCATCTGAAAATACTGTTTAATAAATTAAATTTTCACAGATATGAATGTACCGGAAACCTTGAAGTACACCAAAGACCATGAATGGCTCCGCGTTGAGGGAGAAATTGGTTATGTTGGAATAACTGATTTTGCCCAGGGCGAATTGGGAGATATTGTTTTCGTTGAGATTGAAACAGCAGGAGAGACCCTGAAAAAAGAAGAGGTCTTTGGCACCATTGAAGCAGTAAAAACCGTATCCGACATGTTTATGCCGGTGGGAGGGGAAGTGCTTGAAGTAAATCCGGCACTGGAAGAATCACCTGATGTCGTTAATAAGGATCCTTACGGGAAGGGATGGATGGTAAAGATAAGAATTACCGATCCTTCAGAGATTGAATTGCTTCTTACGACAGAAAAATACAAGGCTCTTATCGGAGCATAGTTTTTCGAGATAATTTCCGGAAACCGGAAGAATCCTGAATAAATGTCTTCCAGGAATTACTTATCATGGATAATTCTTATTCTGTTTCTGTTCCTGTATTTGTTTTTTCCTTCAGGTTCATCAACTACTGATGCCTGGTATTCCGCTGCAAGCATAAAGTACAATGGGGAAATTTTTCATCCTCATCATCTTTTATATAATGCACTTGGATATGTTTTCTGTTATTTACCGGAAAAAGCCGGATTTGATGTTCTTACATCACTTAAAGTGCTTAATGCGCTTTTAGCCGTATCAGTGCTTTTTATAATTCAAAGGTTGCTCAGGCTGCTGAATTTTAAAGAAATCCTGGTTGTTGTTATTACAAGTCTCATCGGATTATCTTTTTCAGTCATGCGCTATGCTACCGAAAATGAAACTTATATCGTTCCTCTTTTCTTTGCCCTGGTTGCGTCATATACATTCCTGAAATACATCACCACAGGGGAAAACAGATTTGTTTTGTTTACAGGGATATGGATGACAATAGCAGTTCTATTTCATCAGGTTTATTTTTTTTGGTGGCTTGGTTACCTGATCAGTTTTATTTCAGCAGGAAGAAAAACACACCTGCTGACTTATATACTTATTTCTCTGTCCGGACCACTGATTTATATGCTTGTAATTTTTATCATTTCGGGTAATCTCCGGCAGGAAACAGTTGTCAGTTTCATTCTTGGCGACATGAAAGAAGGTGCACGGCTGGGTTTATCAGGCAGGGGATTGTTATTTTCATTTGTTAATCTTCTCAGGAGTTTTGTTCAGGTACATGGATATATGTTCAATATGATCAGATCGAATATTCTCTTTGTTTTACCTGGCATTATTTCTGTTTTCGTTGCTGCATTATCTTTATTAAGGTTCCCGGAAAAGAACAAAAACATTAAAAATCCCCGTTTTGCATACACTCATCTGATGATAATTATAATGCAGTTTATTTTTGCAATGTTTGCAGCCGGCAATGCTGAATTTATGGTAATGATACCGGTTCTGGTTTTTATTCTTGTCCCGATATTCACTGTAAATTGCGAAAAATTCCTGTCGATGATTTTAGTATGTGTTGCATTCTGGAATATATCGTATGGATTATTGCCACTCCATTTTAAATCGTCTGCACCGGAGCAATTCCTGTGTGATGTATCCTTTCAAAAGCAGGATGTCGTTGTAATTGCATCTGACGATCAGTTATTAAAAAGCATGCTTTATTACCGGACAGGGAATAACGATATCAGGAATATTTACAAGTCTCCTGCAACGCTTGAAATTAAAGGTTTGGAGATAAAGACCCTTGAGTTTGTTATTGATGATGCTCTGAAGGCAGGAAGCACAATCTATACTGACTGTACCGGATCTAACGCTGTTTCACGCGCTTCAATAATTGAGGGGGATCTGAATGCAGATTTTTTCAGAAAATATGAAACCCGTCCTGTCAAAACATGGGAATCAACTCTGGGGGTAAGATCGGTTTATAAGATAACGAAGAAACTGTAAGTAACTGTATCAGAGTGTTTTCTTGACCTCAAATTCCTGATAGCCCTCTACAACATCACCTGCTTTTATATCGTTGAAGTTCTGAATATTGAGCCCGCATTCGTATCCGCCAACCACCTCTTTTACATCATCCTTGAACCGTTTGAGCGATCCGAGTTCTCCTGTGTAAATAACAATTCCATCACGTATTACCCGGACTTTGGTATTCCTGGTAATTTTGCCCTCTTTGACATAGCAACCGGCTACCGTCCCAACTTTTGTGACTTTGAAAATCTCCCTTATCTCAAGAGTTGCTACTATCTCCTCTTTTACTTCAGGTGAGAGCATCCCTTCCATAGCAGCTTTTATCTCCTCAATTGCATCGTAAATAATAGAATAGAGGCGTATATCAATTTCCTCTTTTTCAGCAAGCTTTCTTGCACTCATTGAGGGACGAACCTGGAATCCGACAATGATCGCATTGGATGCAGCAGCCAGGAGAATATCCGATTCGGAAATCTGTCCGACAGCTTTATGAATGATATTCAACTGTATTTCAGGAGTTGACAGCTTGATAAGCGAATCGCTGAGTGCTTCAACTGAACCATCCACATCACCCTTTACGATAATATTAAGTTCCTGGAAATTGCCTATTGCAATCCTTCGTCCGATCTCATCAAGTGTAATATGTTTCTGGGTACGCAATCCTTGTTCCCTCTGAAGTTGTGCCCTTTTGGTGGCGATATCTTTTGCATCTCTGTCGCTATCCATAATATTGAACTTGTCGCCTGCCTGGGGCGCACCGTTCAGACCAAGGATCAGCGCGGGTGTTGCCGGACCTACTTCATCAACCTTATGGCCTCTTTCGTTATGCATTGCTTTGATATGTCCGAAACAACTGCCAGCAAGCATAATATCGCCAACTCTCAGTGTTCCGGCTTTTACCAGCACAGTTGCAGTAAATCCTCTTCCCTTGTCGAGCGATGATTCAATAACTGTTCCGATAGCCGGTTTTTCAGGATTAGCTTTAAGATCGAGCATTTCAGCTTCAAGAAGGACCTTATCAAGAAGGATGTCTATATTGAGTCCTGATTTGGCTGAAATTTCCTGTGACTGGTATTTCCCTCCCCAATCTTCAACCAGGTAATTCATATTGGCAAGCGCCTCTTTAATCTTATCGGGATTGGCAGTAGGCTTGTCAATTTTATTAATTGCAAAAACCATAGGTACTCCGGCTGCAGAGGCATGATTGATAGCTTCTACAGTCTGAGGCATAACACCGTCATCTGCAGCAACCACAATTATTGCAATATCTGTTATCTGGGCTCCGCGGGCACGCATTGCGGTAAAAGCTTCATGACCCGGGGTATCAAGGAAGGTTATCTGACGACCGTCATCCAGACGCACCGCGTAAGCTCCTATATGCTGGGTAATACCTCCGGCTTCACCTGCAATAACATTGGTTCTCCGGATATAATCAAGCAATTTTGTTTTTCCGTGATCGACATGGCCCATCACAGTAACAATCGGAGGGCGGGGTTTAAGATCTTCCTGAATATCTTCTTCTTCTTTAACTGCCTCCTGCAGCTCAGCGCTGACAAATTCAACCTTATATCCAAACTCATCGGCGAGAAGCGCCATGGTCTCGGCATCGAGCCGTTGGTTGATTGAAACAAAAAGCCCGAGATTCATACAAGTGGAAATAATATCGGTTACAGGCGTATTCATCATGATTGCAAGTTCATTTACCGATACGAATTCCGTAACTTTCAGGATATTCTTATCCTGTTCAATTTTATCCTCTACCTCACGGTGTTTCTGGCTGATAGCTTCTCTTTTTTCTCTCCGGTACCTTGATCCCTTCGATTTCCCTTTGGTTGTAAGCCTTGCAAGAGTTTCTTTTATCTGCTTCTGCACTTCCTCTTCATCAACCTCAACCCTGACAGGTCTTTTTTTGATAATCTTTTTCCCAGGTTTTTCTTTTTTATCGGTCGTAAAAGGCTTTGCAACAGGAATTACCTCTTTTTCTTTGGTAATTCTCTTTCTTCTTTTCTTCCTTCTTTGATCAGGTCCTCCACCCGGACTTACAGGCTGGTATGGAGTTGGTTTTCTTTTTTCTTCGACAGGTAAATCGATTTTTCCTACGACAGTCGGCCCTGATAGTTTTTTGAAATCGGGCCTGAAGAGCTCAATAATATCTTCTTCCTGCTCAAGAACAGTCTCATCATCAATTATCTCTTCAATTAACTTGTCATCTTCCTGTAACCCGGAGACAGGTTCTTCAACTACTTCTTTGACCTTTTTGACGGGAGCTTTCTTCTCTTCTTCCGGTTTATCTTCTTTTACTTTTTCTTTTACCTTCTCTTTCAGTTCATCTTTCTTTGAAGGTTTGGTCTCTTTGGTGACTGTCTCAAGATCGATTTTGCCAACAACATGAATATCAATTTCTGGTTTACCCTTCTTATCATCAGCGGCAGCAGTTTTATCCTTTTCGGCGGGTATTTTCGGTGCCTTTTGATCAGGGGCTTTTGCAGGTACTGCTGGTTTCTCAGGTTTTGTTTTTAATGTCTTTTCAAGGTCAATCTTCCCGACAAGCTTGATATCAGGTTTTTTAACTTCTGTTTTAATGTCAACACTTTTCTTAACGCCTGAAGAATCCTTAACAAGTATTGCTTCCTCCGCTTCAGATTCCTCAGTCTGACTTTTCTCTGAAAAGTCATCAATTGAAACGGATTCTTTTTTCCTGTGAAGATCTTTAAGAATAAGTCTTTCAGATTCTTTCTTTGCACTTAGATCTGTGCTGTATTCTTTCACCAGCAACAGGTATGCCTCATGAGGAAGCTTTGTGTTTGGGTTGGGATCAAGTTCAATTCCTTTTTTATGAAGAAACTCCACAATGGTAGCGATCCCCACATTGAATTCACGTGCAGCTTTACTTAATCTTGTAGCCTTAATATCATCTGTCATATATATACCTGTCTTTATTTTAAAATCGGGAAACGAAACTGTTTAAGATATAAGGTATATTATTCAAATTCAGCTCTTAATATATTTACAACTTCTTTAACTTGTTCTTCCTCAAGATCAGTTCTCTTGACCAGATCGCTTATTGAAAGGTTCAGAACACTCCTGGCGGTATCACAGCCAATCGCCTTCAGCTCCTCAATTATCCAGTCTTCAATTTCGTCACCGAACTCCTCAAGATTAACATCTTCCTCATCTTCTCCTCCCGGCTCACGATAAACATCAATTTCGTAACCGGTGAGCTGGCTGGCAAGCTTTATGTTCAGGCCTCCTTTTCCGATTGCCAGGGATACTTCATTCGGCTTAAGATATATCTCGGCTCTTTTTGTCTCTTCAATCAGCTTTATTGTGGTAATTTTTGCAGGACTAAGAGCCCTTTGTATGAAAAGCTGATTATTTGCAGTATAGTTGATAACATCAATATTTTCGTTTCTCAACTCCCTGACAATACCATGTATTCTCGATCCTTTCATTCCAACACATGCTCCGACAGGATCAATTCTTTCATCATATGATTCAACTGCGACTTTGGCACGTTCTCCAGGGACCCTGACAATCTTTTTAATAGTTATAAGTCCATCAAAAATTTCAGGTACTTCCAGCTCAAAAAGCCTTTCAAGGAATACCGGTGATGTGCGGCTGAGAATAATAAACGGAGTATTGTTTCTCATTTCGACCTTTATAACGACCGCCCTTATTGAATCACCTTTGCGGAAATGGTCAGACGGTATCTGCTCGCTTTTCGGCAAAATAAGCTCATTACCATCATCATCGAGAACAAGGATCTCTCTCTTCCAGACCTGATAAACCTCCCCTGTAACGATTTCACCGATCCTGTCCTTATATTTCATGTAAATATTGTTCTTTTCAAGATCCAGGATGCGTGCTGTAAGGTTCTGTCTCAATGATAAAATAGCTCTTCTTCCAAAGTCCAGAAATTTAACTTCATCAGAGACCTCTTCTCCTACTTCATAATCTTCGTCAATCTCTTTTGCCTGCGAAAGAGGTATCTGGGTTATCGGATCAGTCAGTTCTTCATCATTGACAACCACCCTGTTTCTCCAAATTTCGAAGTCACCTTTATCGATATTTACAATAATGTCAAAATTATCAGCCGATCCGTACTTTTTGGCAAGCATGCTCCTGAATACATCCTCCAGAACGCTCATCATTGTGGGACGGTCAATATTCTTCAGTTCTTTAAATTCCGAAAAGGTGTCGATCAAATTAACATTTTCCATCTGGTGTAAACCTCTAATAATTATTTTATTGTTAAAACTATTTTTGCCGATTTTACATCGTCATAATTGAAGGAAATTTCCTTCAGTTCTTTTGGTTTTCCTTTAATTTTAATTTCAGTCTCTAGCTCAAATCCTCCTGCAGTCACATTTTTAAGTTTTCCGTTGAAGCGTGTGCCCTCTATGTCAACCACTTCTATCTGTTCTCCTTCATTCTTATAATATTGTTCTATCACCCCGAATGGCACGTCAAGGCCGGGGGAAGAAACCTGTAACTCAAAATCCTCCTTGTTGCGATCAAGGTTCTTTTCAATATAACGGTGAATGGAGACACATTCATCTATTGTAATGCCTTTCTTTGAATCTGCCAGTACCGTTATCCTGTTCGAACTGCTCACTTTTACAGCTACCAGAAAAAGTTCAGTTCCCTTAATGAAATCATTAACAACCTTCTCTATTTTGGCTTTTTCAATCATACTCTGCAAACGATAATAAAATAGGGGACTCCGGTCCCCTAAGCTCAAATACCCCTCATTTCGGTAGCAAAGTTAATTAATGTTTCGGAATTGGCAAATTTTGAAGGAAATCTTTTTATTTTACCACAAAGTAACACAAAGGTAATCACGAAGTAACACGAAGACTTAGGTTATTTAATGCTCCTTTATGTACCTTTGTGACGTACTTTGCGCCGACGCTTAAGCTATGGCGCAAGCGTTGTGAGCCTTTGTGGCAAAATAATTTCATTATCGAATTGACAGCAGAGGATCTATATAATAAGGAAGAGCAGGAACTGCTTTCCCTTTGCACCTTATGCCCTCGCGGATGTGGAGTAAACAGGTTTGAGGGAGGGAGTGGATACTGTGGAGCGGATGCCGGAATGAATATTGCCTCCATATGTATTCACAGGGGAGAGGAGCCTCAGATAAACGGGCCTGACGGAATCTGCAACATATTTTTTGCCGGATGCAATATGCGCTGTATTTATTGCCAGAATCATGATATAAGCCGTCCGGAAGCGGCATCCCGGAATCCGTCGATGATGTTGTCTAATGTCATTGATACTGTTGTACAGATGCTTTCAAAAGGAATTAAATCTGTCGGATTTGTATCACCATCTCATGTAGTTCCGCAGGTAAAGGCTATAATAAACGGTTTGAATTCACGGGGGTTAAAACCAGTAACAGTTTATAACACAAACAGCTATGATAAACCGGAAACACTCCGGAGTCTGGCTGACCTGATAGATGTTTATTTGCCGGATTATAAATATATTACTCCAGCAATTGCTGAAGAATATTCTGATGCATCTGATTACCCCGTTGTGGCACTTTGGGCTATGAAGGAGATGTACTATCAGAAGGGATCAGTTTTGCATATTGATAATATGGGGCGTGCTGAAAACGGTATTCTTATCAGGCATCTGGTACTGCCGGGCAGGGTGGAGGAAAGCAAAAAAGTCCTGAAAACAATTGCTGAAGAGCTATCACCGGGAATTCATGTTTCTCTGATGTCGCAATACCATCCGACACCATTCGTCAGGGATCATCCGGTTATTAACCGGAGGCTGTATAAAGAAGAATACAGTGCTGTTGTCAGGGCTATGGAAGAGCTGGGATTCAGAAACGGCTGGATACAGGATATGGACAGCTATCGGAACTACCGGCCAGATTTCAGGAAAGAGCATCCATTTGAGTAACGGTGCAATACCAAAGACATCACGGCCACAAGAAAATGTGTTATATTTTATAATCGGCAGGCATTGGGTTTTAATTAAATTTGTAAACAACTGAAAAGATATGAGAATACTGCTTAAGCTGGTTTTGCTGGGTGTTGTTGTTTTTCTTTTTCTGTTTTGTTCCGGAAATCCGGGTAAAAGGATGAAAGGTATATCTGCGCCTTTTTCCTCGGAAATGAAGAATTCCCACAAAGATGTGAACATCACGAACACCCGGACATATAAGGATAGAAGTGATGATCCTGTAGTAACTGTTGAAACGATGGTAAGGGAGATGAGGAACAATAATCCGCCTCCCGATCCGGAAGAGATCCGCCGGCAAAGAAACCTTGCCCGTTCTGCAAATGTTGAGTGGATCAAAGAATCGACAAGGGAGTATTCACCCGACTCATGGTATCTTTTTATGCAGTACGAAAACCTTCCCTTAATGACCGAGGCCTCCACAGATGATGATGGTACAATCACAACACAAAAGGCGGTTGAGACTTTTCACTACCTCCGGGGGCGCACAAGACTTGACTTGCTTGCCAGCATGGAGACAAATGTCCACGAGATAGCACATGCTTATTTCGATCAGAATGTATTCAGGTATGTGCGCGAAAATAACCTTATTATGGATTGGGACAATGTGCATGGATATATTTATATCTCTCCCTCGAAGGGATTCTATATCACCTATCCGCTGAAATCCATGTTCCCGTCACGTGAGCTTGTGGAAGTGATCTCCGCGGATCTCCGGACATATCGCTTCGAAACATATATCGATGGTACTACATCGACACAGAGCGAGGGTGTGATAGGGCTTCTGAATGAATTATATGCTTATTATACCGGTTCAAGATATTGCTTCGATATGCTGGACCCATATAAAACTGCGGCAGGCTCAGAAGCTGCAGGATTATTTGAATGGGTAACGCGCACCCAGAGCACGATGAGCGCTTTTTATGAGTTCGATTTTTTCATCAGTGAATACCTTCTTTATATGAAAAAGAACTACGCAGCAAATTATGAGAAGTTAAAATTGTATCGGCCTTTCACCGAAGCATATAAGACTATTTATACCTTATATAAAGAGTTGATAAACAATTATCAGGAGCGTATCAGGGATGAGGTGAAGCTTTTGAATTCATCTGGGAATGCAGAGGCAAAGACCGAGAAGGGATGGCTCTGGGTGAGGGTGGAGAACAGCAACGTGTCGAGCGGTGCACCTATCTTTTCTGAATACAGGGAAACACTGTCGACGGTGCTCGAAAGCAGGAGATACTGGGAGATTGACGGCGATTTCATAACAAGATAGGCACAGCAGCATAACAATGAAGGTAATATTAAGATACCTCTGACTAATTGAGAACTAAAGTAAACAAATCATTTACCCTGATAGAATTCCTTACAGAACAGTATCCCGATTCACCACGGACCAGGGTGAAGAAGCTTCTGCAAAGCGGTACCATACGGGTAAACGATAAACCGGTCACACTGCATTCATATCCTTTGAAGCCGGGAGATATTGTTGAGATAAACAAGCAGGCTGGCAATGCGGCAAAAGCAGGTCTCCCTTTTCCTCTTTTATATGAAGATCAGGATGTGATAGTTGTTGATAAGCCAGCCGGTATACCGACATCAAGCACCGACGGTAGCCTCAGCGTCCAGGATATCCTTTCAGAGTTCCTGAAAAGGCAGAGTAAAGGCAGGATAAGGGCGCATGTTGTGCACCGGCTGGATAAAGAGGCGTCAGGAGTGCTGCTGTTTGCAAAGTCACATGAAGCAATGGATTCTATTAAAATAAAATGGCAGGAGACTGAAAAACATTATTATGCACTTGTTGAAGGAATCCCTGAGAAAGCTCAGGGTACAATAAAAAGCTGGCTCATTGAGGATAAGTCACAGAAGGTTCATTCTGCCCACGAAATGCCAAATGCAAAATTTTCAATTACAAACTACAGGACAATAAAACAGGTAAATAAAAACACACTCCTTGATATCAGAACAGATACAGGCCGAAAGAACCAGATAAGGGTTCATCTTTCAGATATCGGCTGTCCGATTGTGGGTGACAGGAAATACGGCGCGTCAGATGAATTCAGACGCCGCGTAAGGCTGCATGCATATTCATTATCATTTCCCCATCCCATTGATGACAAAATCATAACTGTCAAATCTCCGATGCCGGATGGATTCCTGTCGCTAAAACCGAAGGACGAGCATTATAAGTAAAGGCTCAAAGGCAGAATGGGAGAGGGGAGATTTGAGACTGAGGGACTGAGAGACGAAGAGACTGAGAGACTAAGAGACTGAGAGACTAAGAGCCTTAGAGACTTTTTCATTTATCGGTATTTAAAATTCTATATGTTTTACACTGAATTATTTTGTGGAATTTAAGAGTCTCCAGCATCTTATAAAAAAACAGGACCATGATCAAGACCTCGACCATTTTAAGGATCCGGACTCTTATTGTCCTCAGTTTAATCAGCCTGACGGATAGTCAATATTCAGGTAAACTGCCTGCCGGCCATTACCTGAAAACATATTCGGAAAAGAACATACAAAAACTATTTATTACTACTGTCCCGGGTTTTGATGTTAAAATATTGAACAACAATACCGACTTATGTATCCAGGTATATGATCTGAAAGGTAATATAATATCAGATGCCGATGTGCAGATCAGACAGAAAAAGCTGCAATTCGACTATAAAACCCAATTATATGTTGATAAGAAATCAAACAGGAGAGGTCTGCTTAAAGTAAGTCATAACGGGTACACAGGATTCTATAATCTTTCAAGGCAGTATAATAACTCAGCGGTTAAAAGAGGAAGCCGAATCCTGCTTTACGGAACTCCTCTGAAGTATATCTGGATGCCGGTAAATTTCGTAATCCATTTGCCGATTGATGCTACCAGATCAGTTATACAAGGATGGCCTCAGGGAACAATTTCAAGAACAGCTCGTTTTTTTACGAAAGCCTTTTACTCTGTTGCCAGCATCTTCGACAGTTATTACTATGATTATTATGGTGAAAATAAATTCGGCAGTAAGCATAAAGGATATATGGTTTTCAATAAACCTAAATATCTTCCTGGAGATACGGTAAAATTCAAGGCTTTCCTGGTTTCTGAAAACGGGAAACCGGTCACCAGGACAGTCAATATAGTTCTGCATACAGGTAAAAAATCCATTGAATTAACAAAGCTTAAGCCTTACAGTGATGGAGCATTTGAATACCAGTTCTTCCTGCACGATTCACTTGATTTGCAGCTTGACAGGGATTATTATGTTTCGCTGGAGATGAATGAATACAAGGAATACATAAGCGAATCATTTAAATATGAAGATTATGAGTTATCAAAAAGCAAGCTTGTATACGCACAAATAACCAGATACAATACAGGGGGACGCCTTTTCTGATATATGCTAAAGGAACAGATGAAAACGATCTTAACCTGTTGGATGCCAGGCTGGAAATATTAGTGAAACCAAAGGAGGTAAAAGAATTTTTCAGTAAAAATGTTTTTATCCCCGACACACTTTTCTTCTCTGAAGAAAAACTGGATCCGGCAGGTGAAACAACCATCGAAATACCTGATTCTCTATTTCCTGCTGCAAATTTCAGCTGTGTGATCATAATCAGACTGCTTACATCTGACAATGAGGCAATAACAGAGACTGAGGAGACAGAATACTATCATCATAAGAAAGAAATTGATATTACCCTGTTAAGAGATTCAATATTATTCACCTATAAGGAAAATGGTAAAGCTGAGGCGAAAGAGGTAAAGATATTTGCATCGGATAATTTCGGGAACGATACCGAACTGCACACATCATTAACTCCTTGCAGGTTATTGCTTAATCCTTATTTCAGAGAATATACTGTGAAATCGGACAGTGCTGTTCAAAGTCTCGATATTGCATCACAACCATCACAGCTATCCTGTCTTTCAGAAAGAACGAAAGACTCGATTTATATATTTGTTGAGAACGAGAGAAAAATTCCATTTACTTATACTATATACAGGAGAAACATAGAGCAGGAAAGAGGGTATGGCGATTCATTAACTGTGAATAAGAAAAAACCGGGGATACAAAACTATTTTGTCTCTGTACGCTATTTATGGGGTGGAAAAATCAAGGAGGAGAATTACAGAATCCCATTTATCGATAAGAAATTAAATGTCAGTGTTACACAGTCGAAAATTGTTTATCCTGGTCACAGACAGCGAAGGTAAACCGGTGCCTGATGTTGATCTGACTGCTTATTCCATTACAAAAAAATTCGGCTATTCTGCCCCCGAATTACCATATCTTGGTAAAGAGAGGAAGGATAAAGTGGTAATAAATAATTTCAGTTTCAGGGATCTTAAACCGGAAACGCATCCAGGGCTTAATCTGGATTATAAGGAATGGGAACTGCTGGCCGGACTGGATTCCATAGAATATTACAGGTTTTTATATCCCGGGAATAAGCTTTACAGGTTTGAATATGTACCGGAAGATAAATTGACCCAATTCTCCCCTTTTGTTGTCAGGGATGGTGCAATTCAACAGATTCATGTTATCTATACCGACAGCAGGCCGGTTTATTTCAGCTGGTCTTCCAATTCACAACCTTATTCTTTCAGGATTGATTCTGGCTATCACAATATAAAACTGCGTATGACTGACCGGATAATTACGATCGACAGTCTTTACTTTAATCCATGTGAAAAGCTGGTTTTCAGCCTGAATTATGATCTTGAACAAAAGAATATCAGGATTGAAAAAGCTGAACCAAAGCTGAGCATATATGAAAAAAGTGCTCTTTACAGATATATATTCCCATACAGGGACACATTCGGAGAAAGATATGCCTTCATACAGCAGAATGATGAAATATAGTTTCTGAAACCTTCCGGGAACGATTATTTTACCGAATATTTAGCAGGTCCAGTTGCAGGCAACCTTACATTCAACATGCTGGAAAGTTATTCAATGAACTTCACTCATGAACCCTTTTTCGAATATGAATTTAATCAGGGTTTGCTTAAAATGAGATCGATAGATGCAGATAAGAGATATCCGGAATATCTCTCCTATATAGAAAAAGATCATGGATTAAATGACCTCGTAATTACCAGGGAAAAGCTTAACAGGCAATGGGAGAATTATCTCGACGATAAAAGATTTTCAACAGCACGTTACAGATTTCAGACTGCTACCTCGGCCGGAGCAGGCACCCTTCAGGCAGAAATAATCAGCAATAAAAATAGTGAACCGGCTATCCCGATAAACATACTGGTATTCAGAATACGATCCTTGTCTACAGGATATTTAATAATTGTACTCCGAAAGACACTGCAATGCTTGAAAAAATGAGAAGCTATTTTATGGAAGCCAGGCGGAACGGTTGCTGGATGAACACCTTTGAATCATCACAGATAATTGAAACAATACTTCCGGATTTGTTAGGCAATAAAACGCAGCTTCAAAAGGCAAAACTTACTTTTTCGGGGGATGTGAACAAAACGGTTGAAAAATTCCCCTTTGAAATGAAATTAAATCCGGAACAAATGATAACTGTTTCAAAAACAGGCGATTTCCCGATATATTTTACTTCGTACCAGCACTATTGGAATCCTAATCTGCGGGAAAAGAAAAACGACCTGATAATAACTTCTGCTTTTGAAAACGAAAAGACACCGTACCTCGAAGGCGGTAAGGAAACAAAGCTTGTGGTTAACCTGGAAGTATACTTTAAATCCTGCAAAAGCTGAACTGATGTATTTCCCGACATTTAATGCAAATAATGAAGTAAAAAGAGTGTTTATTAAATGATTATCTAACATTTAAGCAGACAATATTTAAGGGAGAATCCACCTGTACCCTGCACCGAGTACCGAGCACCCTTTCTTCGAACTGTTTTCCCGGTATTTGTTTGAAAATTAGATTATTCAATTTAAATTTGATATTATATCTGATGGTTACCTCAAAAAATTAACTTATGAAAACTGAACTTAAACGCCGCGATTTCATTTCAACATGCTTCAAGGCTGGAGTTACTTGCTGTGCACTCACTTATGGAACCAAACTGACAGGGCAGGATCCTGTAAAAAAGCAGGATGTAAAACCCGACCCGAAAAATCTGGAATATTGTGGTTATAAATGCCCTCCCGATTGTCCTCTTAAAAAAGCTACGGTAGAGAATAATGCAGAGCTGAAAAAGAAAGCTTATACCGAATTTAAGTTTAAGGAAAAATTTGGTGTTGATTTTAATCCCGATAAAGTTTTCTGTTATGGCTGTAAAATAAATGAAAAGCCATTAAGCATACCCGTCAAGTCATGTACAGTCCGTAAATGTGTAACAGATAAAGGCTATGAATGTTGTATTCAGTGTGAAGGTTTAGCCAAATGTGATAAAGAATTATGGGCATCCTTTCCAAAGTTTAAACAAACTGTGATAGAGATGCAGAAGAAGTATATGGCAGTCTAAATGGAAATAATGCTCAGTGGCCTAATTGCGCACCGAGCATCTTGTATGGCATACCGGTCACCGGTTACGGGTGACCGGTCGTTTTATCTACTGCGTGATGATTTTTCGTTTGCAGATCCTTTTGCGTTTTCGCGTTTTCTGGTATCAGTTCCTGCTTTACTCTCTCTGCTGCTCCTCTGGCCTGATGAACTGGCTCTGGGTGTTGAAGGCCTGGATGTCCTGGCAGTTTCGCTCCTTTGAACCGGTTCAGGTCTGGAAGCGGTTCTGTTAGAAACTGCAGGAGTTGACCTCCGCGAAGCATCAGCATTCTGACCTGAAGAAGCCTGTGAGACAGGCCTGTTAGTAGCAGTTGCAGACGACCTGCGTGAGGCATCGGTATTCTGCCCAGCAGAGGACTTTGTTACAGGTCTGTTGTTAACAGTTGTTGTTGACCTGCGTGAGGCATTGGTATTCTGCCCAGCAGAGGACTTTGTTACAGGTCTGTCGTTAACAGTTGTTGTCGACCGTCGTGGAGTGCCGGAGCTGGTACCTGCAGAAGTCTGTTCCCGCGTTGGTTGAGAGACGGATCTTCTTCCCTGGCTGTTAATTGCAGTATTATCCTGTGCTCTTGTGTTTTGACCCGGATTCAGCTTGGTGTAAAGAGCTTCACCATCACGTCTCTGTTCGGGGCGTGAATATGTGTTTCTGTAGCCACCTTCCTTTATTCTGTTGCTTACCATTGGAGAATGAGCACGTATGCCGCTGTAATAAAAGTCATTATATCGCGTGTAGCGGTGATGCTGCCAGTGGTGGTAATGGCTGTAATAATGAGGGTACCAGTTATAATGATAACCATAATAGTAATGCCAGTAGTATGGGCGCCACGGATGCCAGTAGGAAGGGTAATAACCCCAGTACCATGAAGAGTGCCACATAACATAGTTTGGAAGAAAAATGAATCTGATCAGAGGCCAGGCAGCGACTTCGTAATATGTGGTTCTGACCACGGTTATATTCTCCCTGTTCACCGGTCTGCCGGTGTATCCGGGATTTTGGGTCTCATCATATATTGGTTCAACTATATAATTTCTGCCGTATAAAGCTTCATCGCCAATAAGCTGTATCTGAACGGATCCGTTGCGAAACCGCTGAACTGTAAAAACAGCCACATCCTGGGTTTCGTTACGGTTTAGCTCTACCCGTAATACTATGGTATGGACATCGCCGTCAACATAGTCCTGGACCATTATATAATCAATAAGGTTATCGCCATTCAGGTCGAGGTTATTGATCCTGGAATTTTCGTCATTCAGGCTTCTTTCAAAACCTTCAAGTGTTTCGGATTCCTGGAACAGTTTCATTACTGCATACAGGTTAAGATTATCTCCCGGCAAGCCCAGATATTCATCAGGATAATCCTGTGCCATAACTGTGGTCCCTAAGGCGACCAGGGCTGCGAGAATCGATGTGATTATGAACTTTTTCATTTTCTTAAGTGTTAGAAGAATTATCTCTTCATAATATCAATATCAAAAGCTGTACCAAATTTTAACAGATCTTCTGGAATGAAGGCGTAGTGGCACAACAACACAATGGTATAAAAACATAAAGATATAAAGCGGGGGTAGGTGAACGGGGACCAGTGGACTGAGATACTCAGTGACCACTCTGTAAAACACAGTCTCCTATGTTATTTAATGGTTGATGATAATTCTTTTATTCTCATTCTGATATCCTCCATTTTCCTGATCCTTTCCTCTGAAAAGGTTTTGTATTCCTTGTCAACAAACTCAAAGAGGATCAGCGACTTTTCAGAAAATTCAAGACTTCCGTGTTTGTCGTCCCTAGCCAGTCTTAACCCGGCTTCAGCATTAAACAGCTCTGCAAGTATCTCCAGGTGACCATTAGTGTAATTATGCTCCTGAATAAGCTTCTGAGTCAGCTTATCTGCGGGGATATTATGAAAAAATGAAGCATCTTCCCTGAGAAATGTATTATAGCCTTCTTCCAGCTTATCGGCAGCTTCCTTCAGCTCGCCCTTCTTTATGAGTCCAAGGACTTCGCCCAGAAACTTAATAAGCATCGCAATCATTCGGAGGATGTAGTCTTTCTGGTACACTGTTTATGGAATTTACCTCTATAAAGATAAGAAAAATGGCATAGCGGAGAAACGGCACACTGTGTCTATCGAAGCTTTGGCAAGAAGAGCTGTTATAATTTAATTCTTTTACCTGTAATGAAAACTTTATAAAAGGATCCATTTTTGTACATAAGCATTTCCTCAGGTTCCTTATACATTATACCTGCATCTGTTCCAAAGATTTTATTATTAAAAAGTGATTTAATTCCTTCATTAGGGGTATGTCCAATTACGATATGGTCTTTGTCATAGAAATCAAGGATAGAATCTATTCTACTTTCACAGAAACTTGTATCTCTAAAATATCCTCTGTACCAGATCGGACCTTTGTCTTTATTCAAAAAAGTGAGCTCTTCATTATTAGAAACAAATTCAGGGTCTTTCCCAACGATTTTATTGGAAAATTTCCGGTTTATTTGATCAATCGTTAGATTTCTTTGAACGATTTCAATTGAAAGTCCTGCGTGAACAAATATTATGTTGTTTATAGTAATCACGACTGGTTTGGAACGTAACCATTTGCCCAATACAGAGCTATCGGAATATAAATCATAGTATTTAGTATTAGAAATTGTTTCAACTTTTTCATATTTTTCATTTATGAAGCTCAGGTCTTTACTTAGAACCATAAATTCATGATTTCCCAGTAACACATGAACCATCCCACCAGCTTTTGCAGCTTGTTTTTCTAAGCCAAACAGATGCCAGAGTACTTCTGTAACCATATCCCCTCTGTCGAATGTGTCACCAAGAACAACTAAATGTCCCTTGCCGAATTTCCAATTCAGGTTTTTATCAATAATACCCATTGCTTTTAAAAGATCGATGTAAGTATGGTATTCTCCATGAATATCGGTTATAATACCTATACTATCTGCCATGTTGTAAATTTGTCCATATTCCGGTTTTTCCAGATAAGTGCGCTTCAGATCATCATAATTAAACAACAGTTTAAATTTTTTCTTTATTCCAGTAAAGTTATCCGGCATAATAAAATCTTCCCGGAGTACATTATTTTCAATCCACTTTACTTTAAGTTCATTATTCATAATAAAAATATACGGACCATCATTAATTAAATTATTATCGCTTATTTCTGAACGGTAAATTGCAGAAGCATTAAGATTAAAGAATAAGCCAATTATCAGGTAAAGAAGTTGTTTCTTCATGCTTCGATTTATTAAATAACTATCGCCAAGGATTTATAATTGTATATTTTCCTTAGAATTCTATTGAAAAACAATTCAATTTACAAAGTTGTTCATAAAACTGCAATTATTGCAGTACATTATCTCCTCCGGGTAATTTAATGTTCAATTCTATTCCTCTGTCCCGATATTTCATTCTCCGAACAAAATATCAAACTCATTTGTTTAACCTCATGAAATAAACGTTGAATAAAATTTTAACATCTGAATTCAAAATAATAACCTGGAAATTACAGCCATTATGAATCTTAATTGCACTATAAAATTCAGTCTCCTGAAGATCTCAGTTTGTACCCTGTCGTTTATTTATGTAACAAATTCAGTAAAGGCAGCTAAGGTCGACAGCCTGTTCAAATCTGATGAAATAATCAGGATGGAATTGAGATCTGATTTTTCGGCGATCCAGAAAGATCGGGCCGAAAATCCTGAATATCATGATGGTGAATTGATTTATTATTCTTCAGATGGTGAACCTGTAAAGTTATCTGTTAAGGTAATGGCAAGAGGAAATTTTCGTCGCAATCCGGTAAATTGTAATTTCCCGCCTTTGTATTTGAATTTTAAGAAAAATGAAGTTAAGAATACAATATTCGATAACCAGGACAAATTGAAGTTAGTTACACCGTGTCATTTTGAAGAAGATCTGATTGATGAATACACTATTTATAAAATGTATAATCAGGTTACGGATTTAAGTATGAAAGTAAGACTTGTAAAGATCCTGTACTTTGATACAGGCCTTAATAAAAAAGTTTTTGAGAAACACAGTTTTTTTATTGAAGATAAAAAACACGTTGCTGAACGAAATAATGCTATTCCAAAGGACAGGGTTTTAACGCCCTTTGATTTGAACAAGGAAAACTTTGAAAAATTATCAGTTTTCCAATATTTAATAGGGAATAAAGATTGGTTTATCACGTCAAGAAAAAATATTGTGATTATGCAGCCTAAGGATACCTCAGTCGGACTTTATGCAGTTCCTTATGATTTTGACTTTTCAGGTTTTGTTAATGCTGAATATACCAGACCCAAAGGAGTACCTGAGAATTTACTCACTGACAGAAGGCAATATAAGGGATTATGCTTTACAGACGATGAGTTTAAAGAAATCTTTGAATTTTACCGGGAACTAAGGCCGGTATTTGATTCCATCATAAATAATCAGAAGCTCATTCCTAATTACAATAAAAAGCAGATACTCAGATATATAGACAATTTTTATATACTCACTGAGAGCAGCGATCTGATCAAGCAGGAATTCCTGGTTGGGTGTGAAACCAAGAAAGACTACAATATAGTTGATAAAGAGGGATATCAAAGAATATCATCCCGGTAGCTGCCGGAACTGCCCTACATGAACTTCTCTCTCTTCTGAAGGTTATAAAGAGCTGCCAGCAGACAAATAATAGTGCCTGTTATCAAAATTATTCTGTTCTTGAGAGTAATTATTGCCCAGGTAGTCTCATTTACGTCGTAAGCAGGATTAAAAGGATTCAGAAATACATTCCACTGGCTTTTCCGCAGAGGTTCCATCAGTATCATGAAAAAGAGGCCGAAGATTATCATAACTACTGCTGTCCCGCTTCCATTTCTTATAACCGTCGATAACATAAAAGCCATCATTCCAAGGAACAGGACCGGTATCATAACCTGTGCAGTCACCTCTATAAAACGGAACCTGACTATCAGCACTGAAGAGAGGAATGTAAAGACCAGCATAATAAGGAATGCAATTACATAGATCAGGATGATCCTCACAAGCCATACTTTATACCTGTAATTGGGGATGCCGAACAAGATCTCTATGGTACGCGCATCCTGGTCATTCTGGATACCAAAAACCGAAGGATAAAAGACAAGCATAATTCCTGAAAAGAGGAAAACACCATAAAGGTCTTCCATCCTCGATACGTCGTTGGAGAAGACATAAATAACCGACAGCCCGAGATAGAATAAAACTGATCCGGCAAGAAACCATATGAATTTATTGGCAAAGATGATTCTCAGATTGTAAAGAATCATTTTCTGTACCAGGGTAAAGTAATTATATAATGTGTTGGGTTTCATTGACATGGTATTTACCTGCATAAGTTATTAAACCACCCCGTCCCGACACTTTGGTCGGGACACCCCTCCTTTGAAAAGGAGGGGAAATTATTGATTTATAATAATTTAACTTTATCCTCCTCTTCAGAGGAGGAGTACCCCTGACGGTGACCGTCAGGGGGGAGGTGGTGCAAATATAATTAAGCTCCTTCATGATGGTCTATATCTTTTCTTCGTAAAAGCCACAGGTAAGCGTCTTCAAGATTCGGGCTTGCATTAATTGCAGTATCCCATGGTTTATGCTCCGATATGACTCTTACCCTAATATTATCACCTTCCGACATATGATGTACAACAAGATGATTTTCGACAAATTTTCCGAATTCTCCTGCCGGGATATTAAACTGCCACACATGCCCCTCCGCTTCTTTTGTCATATCTATGGGTTTCCCAAGAAATGACAACATTCCTTTATTAAGAACTGCGACCTGATTGCAGGAGCTTGAGATATCCTCAATAATATGTGTTGAGAAAATAACAACACGTTCCCTGCTTAGCTCTACAAGCAGATTCCTGAATCTTATCCTTTCCCGGGGATCGAGCCCTGCCGTGGGTTCATCAACCACAAGAATCCTTGGAAGATGCAGAAGGATTTGAGCTATTCCCATCCTTTGCTTCATGCCGCCGGAATATGATCCGATCTTCTCATGCCTCCTGTCCTCCATATGGACTGCCTTCAGGACATAAGTGAC
Source organism: Bacteroidales bacterium (assembly GCA_022865305.1). Lineage (GTDB taxonomy): Bacteria > Bacteroidota > Bacteroidia > Bacteroidales > VadinHA17 > LD21. Next base: position 65,184 of record JALHSP010000029.1, read on the forward strand.
TCTCTCTTCCCTTGTTTTAGAGTCTATGATATTCTTCAGCATTGCCTGGTAATGCAGGTATTCATGAGCAGTCATATTTTCATAACTGCCGAACTCCTGGGGAAGATATCCGATTAGTCCCTGCAATTCTTCCCGCTTCTTCTGAGTATCGAGTCCGTTAATCCAGACTTTGCCATAACTCTGTTCAAGAATCCCGCAGATAATCCTCATAAGCGTGGTTTTACCTGCTCCGTTTGGTCCGAGCAATCCAAACATCCCGTTTCCGATATTAAGCGATATACAACTTAAAGCCTTGAATGGCTTTTTCTTTTTCCCTATAAGCGGAACAGCAGCCACAATTTTATATACCATTTTCCTGATCCCTTTAAATCTGCCTTCCAACCGGTAGATATCGATATTTTCTTTAGTTAATTTAATACCGGTTTTATAAATGAATAACCCTGTGAACCAAAGAAATCCAAGAATAAGGACTACTGCTATATTATTCCATTTAAGTTGAAACCAGATCAGGTTAAGCAAAGGTATTATCCAGAAGACTAAAAAATCGATGAGTACGGTGGTTTTTTTAAGCAATTTCTTTTTACCATTTTCTGTCATGCTGGTAAATAGTTCCCTGAACTGCGTCCATATTCCTGAAAGGCAAAACCATGTGCCTACACTGAAAAGAAAGATCCAGAATCCACTATTGAGGTAGAAATATGTGAAATAAATTATAAAAGCAAACAATGGGATCTGCCATGCAACATTATTCATGTCTTTCCATGTTTTGTACTGTTTTTCAAGGCCCAGTCTTTTTCTTATCCTTGCGCCAGCTCTCCATTCTCTTATCCAGCGGTTTTCCCTTTCATAAATTTTAACGAGGCTCTGTACGTAAATATTAATATTTTCATCGGGAGCTATGACCGTTTCGCGGGCTTTTCTCAGACTGTTCATTATGAACCAGGTGGTTGCCGGTACAATTATCAGTGCCAGTATAGTTGTGATAAGTTTCCAAATAAATTTATCAATGTGGCTGTAAATCAGGAATATAAGCAATCCAAATGTCAGGAATTGAATTATTTTATTCTTCCATTGCAGTGAATAAAACCATTCCAGTGCATTTTCCAGACCGGAATAAAATGTTGGTATGAATATGAGTGTCAGGAGTGTGCTGAGTGTTAAACCTCCTATTACTGTAATAGCAAAAGTGGCTCCGATAGCTGATACATATTCAGCCTGTCCCATAGCCAGGGGAAACATGGCGATCACGGTGGTGGAAGCCGTTATAAGAATAGGCCTTAGTCGTGCTACGCCGGCAGTCATTAACGCCCTGGACCTTCGATTCCCTCTTTTTCTTAAAATATGTGTATAATCAATCAGTAAGATTCCGTTATTCACGACTACACCGAGAAGAATCAGAAAACCTGTCAGGGTGTTGGCATTTAACAGGGAATTATCAGTCAGTATAAGTGCAATAAGTGAACCCAGTGCTGCAAGAGGTATACTGAATAACAGAACAAAAGGAATTGTAAGTGATTCAAAAACAGCTGCAAGTATCATGTAAATCAAAAGAAATGCAATACCTATCAGTTTGTAGAATTCTTTTAATGGATTCTCTTCCTGGACAGGTTCAACTGCAATACCCGGCGGGATATTCAAACCTGCAACAATTGATTCAATTTCTGTTCTTGCTCCTTCAAGGAGGTCTTTTGAAGATTTTATCTCATCGGTAAAATTGTATGTTACTGTGATCCGTTTTTCCTGGTTTTCCCTGTGAATATTTCCCATGCCATATGATAAGACTATATTAGCAAGCTCCTGCATTTCCATAACAGCTCCATTGTTCCCGGTCACCTCCAGGCGCTTCAGATCGTCGAGGGTTTTATCTGTATTTTCTTTAAGCTCACCCTCATCACCGGCGTATTTTATTATTATATCATAATTTTCTGTCCCCTGCTTAAAGGTAGCACCGGCAGAATATTCCCTTCCGAATGTCGACAGTGCAGATGACAAGTTGGCAAGGGTGAAATTATTCCTGCTGATATAGTCCATATCAAAAAAAAGCTGCACTTCAGGCTTATTATCCTGGACATTGATATTTACATTATCAATCGTTGAAAGATCATCAAGATACGATTTGACATCATCTGAAAGATTTTTCATCTGGTCAAAATTCTGCCCTTTAATAACTACACTTTCTCTTTTTGATCCTATTCCCAGTAAGTTCATAAAATCCATGCCCGGATTATATGTCTCTTCGCCTCCTCCTCCAGCCGTAAATCCACCTCTTGTGGACAATTCATCCATACTTATCTCACCGGCAGAAATATTTCTGGTTTTTTCTTCAATATCATTTTTAATTTCAGGAAGAGTCCGTTTACTTTTCTTTTCCCACTCTTTTGAAAGATTTATTGTTACTGTTGCCTGTTCTTCTTCTATACGACTGACGATATCTTCTTTTTCAGGAAGTGATGCCAGTCTCGATTCAATCTCTGAAACAACGGCATCTGTTTTCTCAAGTGTTGATCCGCCGGGCATTGTCACGCTTAATCTGAAATTCGATGCTTCAACCTCCTGTGGGGAGCTTATACTTAATGCAAGGCTGATAAGAAGGGCTGCAAAGAAAACCACAAGAGTGCCTATAATAGTTGAAGCAGGTCTTCTCATGCTTGCCTTCAGCACAAGATGATATGCCTGTATAAGCCTGTTATGAATGGAAAGCTTTTTAAACATTTCTGAATTGCCTTTTGACTTCCTTGTCAGAAGGAAATAGGTGGCCATCGGTATAAGAAGCAATGCCACCGCTAGAGAGATCAGTAAAGTTGAAATTATAGAAACACCGATATTCTTGCCAAGAATTTTAACCAGGTAATAGTTCGAAAAAATAAAAGGGGAAAAAACTACGATCGTTGTAAGTGTAGCGGCAAATATTGCCTTCCAGACCTCGGTAGTACCCTGTTTGACTGCTGTTTTGGGATCTATGCCCTGGCCCGCCAGCCTGTAGGTGTTCTCAAGGACAACGACTGAATTGTCAACAAGCATACCTACGGCCAGAGCCATACCTACAAGAGTAAGGCTGTTTATTGAAACGTCAAAAGCATAAAAGAAATTGAATGCTGTATATACTGAGATCGGAATAGATACAGCAATTATAGTTACAAGCCTGATGTTCCTAAGGAAGAACCAGAGTATCATAACAGCCAGCAGACCACCGGTAATTGCGAGGTTAATTATCTGATTAATATTCTTTTCCATTATCTCGGCACTGTTGTTCTGAACAACTATTTCAATGCCTGATGATAACAGATCTTTATTGAGTGCATTTACCTGTTCAATTGCATCGTGTGAAAGCTTGATAAGATTAGCCTGGTTATCATTAACAAGGTTGATTGTAACAGATTCGAGTCCGTTAACCCTGCTGTAAGAAGTCTGTTCCTTAACACCGAAAAAGATCTCCGCAATATCGCGTAACAAAACCGGTCCATCCTGCTTTACAATTATATTTCCGATCTCTTTGACATCGGTGTATTCAGAAGTAACATTTACAAAAAGCTCATTGCTTCCGTCGACTACCTTTCCTGCAAAAGTCTTATCTCTCCCGTTATTGTTGAGCAGATTTCTGACCTGGCCCATCGAGATGCCTAAGGCTTTGCATGCTTTCTCATTAAGCCGTATTTCGATCGAATTTTCCTTACCTCCGTAAACCTGTACACCAGCAATTCCGTTGATATTTTCTAATTTCGGTTTGATATCCCTGTCAGCTATGTTACGTAGCCTGTCAATCCCGCCTTCACCTCTCACCTGGAGTGACATAAACTGATTTGCCATTCCTTCAATATCAACTTTTAAAATATTTATCAGGAATTCCTCCGGCAACGAATTCTTAACAAGATCTATTCTCTCCTGTAATTTCAGATTTGCATACTTTAGATCTGTATTCTGATTGTAATAGATCATGATTGAACCATAACGGGAAGATATATTCGATTCGATCTTTTCAATGCCTTCAAGTGTTCCAATAGCACCTTCGACAGGAATAACTGCCTGTGTCTCAATGTATGATGGGTCCATTTCCAGCGGAGTACCAACCTGGATTAAAAGGCCTGGCAGCAGAGTGTTTGGGAAAAGCTCTACGGCCAGTTTTTTATAGGAGACATACCCGAGCATTGTCAGCCCGATAAAGAGCATGCTGATAAGGATCCTTCTTTTTAAGATAAAGTCCATCTTCTTCCTTACTGGTATTATACAGGATTGATAACCGGTTTTCTGGCACCGGTAAGCCATTTACTGAAACTGTCAAAGACCCAGTAAACGCATGGGATCACTACAAGTGTCAGCAGGGTGGAAGAGATTAATCCGCCAATCACTGCCAGTGCCATCGGAGCTCTCAGCGAAGCGCTTTCACCGATTCCTATTGTCAGTGGGAGCAGGGCTAAAATGGTAGTCAGGCTTGTCATAAGAATTGGCCTGATCCTTTGGGAACCGGCCAGGATAATTGCCTCTTTTTTGTTCATCCCGGCTTCCCGCAGCTGGTTTATGCGGTCGATAAGGATAATAGCATTATTTACAGCTATACCGCCAAGCATAATAATTCCTATGTAGGCCATCATATTAAGAGATTTACCAAGGATAAAGAAGGTAAGTATCGTACCAACTCCTGCTAACGGTATTGTAAGCATTATTACAAATGGTTGAATTACGGATTCAAACTGAGCGGCAAGCACCATAAAGACCAGAATAAGCGATAGAATGAGGGCAAAAGATAAATTTGACATCGATTCTTTCCTTTTTAACTCCTCACCGGTAAATTCCATTTTATAATCAACCGGCAGGGCAACAGCTTTCAGTGAAAGTCCGGCTTCTTTCACGACCTTATCAAAAGTCATATCCCCGTTTACCATCCCATTTATATAGCAGGTTCTTGCCTGGTTTCGTCTTGTGATTTCCCGGGGACTTACAATCGTCCTGATTCCAGCAAGTTCACTTAACGGCACCTTGACTGTCCCGGCAGTAATCATAAGGTCACGGAGCTGATGGAGTGAAATATCACCAAGTTTTATTGTAATATCCTTCATTTCCCCGTCTTTTTCGAAGCTACCGGCAGAGGCTCCTGACAGGTAGCTTTTTATCTGGTTAATTACGTTATCAACGGTAACACTATAATAGCTTGTCTTAAACCTGTCGATAGCTACTTCGACTTCGGGAGTGCCTTCATCCATTGAGGTGGTTAAATTATAAAGACCGGGATTCTGTTGAAGTATCGCTTTCGATTCATTGAGAATCCTCTCCAGTTCAGTATAATCTTCACCGGATATCTCAAGTGTAAAAGGTGCTTCTGAAGTACCAAGGGATGACTGCAGAGCTGTCTCTTCCCTGGTAAAGCTTACCTCCAGGTCGGGAATTGTCTTAAGATAATTCTCAACCAGATTTATTGCATTTTCTGTTTCTGAGGCAAATTCATCAGATAGTATCACCTTCAGTGAAGCGGTATTTTCTCCTCTTATTACTGAAGTCTGGCTTAATGAAGATGTATTATCTTCTCCTGCCTGGGAATAAATTATTTTCAGTTTTCCGGCAAGCAGATCCCTTATTATACTTTCAGTTTTGGAAACAGTGCTATAAGTTCTTTCCAGGCTTGTACCTTCAGGAAGTTTTAATCCTACAGTAAATTCAGCAGATTCTGATTTAGGCATAAATTCACTTCCGAGTCCGGGTATCAGCAAAGCAGTTACTCCTAATAGAACCACTGATAACAAAATTATCAGGACACGCTTTTCGACAATTTTTTCAAGTAATCCTGTATACCATGTAAGCCTCAGAGGAGCTGAAATATTAGTTTTCTTTTTCTTTTCCGGGAACAGCGTGGAAACCAGCATCGGAATGACCAGCATTGCAACAAAAAGTGAGGATAAGAGGGCGAAAGCAACAGTCCATGCCTGATCTTTAAACAGTTCACCGGAAGCTCCATGCAGGTAAACTATCGGCAGAAACACTACTATGGTTGTTATTGTTGATGCAGTTATTGCTCCCCCGACCTGCCCTGTTCCGGTAATAACGGCTTCTCTGAGAGGCATCCCTTCTTCACGGTTCCTGGTTATATTCTCAAGCACAACAATGGCATTGTCTACAAGCATCCCCGCACCCAGGGCAAGGCCTCCTAAGGTCATGATATTGAGTGTGAGATGATTGAAGTACATCAGGTTGAAAGTAGCAATTATTGATATAGGTATGGCAACACTTATCACCAGAGTTGTTCCGATCCTTCTCAGGAAAATATAAAGGATAAATACTGCAAGGAGTATCCCTATTATAAGTGTATTCTTGACTTCACTGATTGCATTGTTAATATATGTTCCCTGATCGAGCACCTTTATAAATTCGTATCCCGGTAAAGCTTTACCAAGATTTACGATAGCTTCATCAAGACTTTTTACAGCATCAACGGTATTGAATTGTGGTTCTTTATATATGGAGAGACCAACGCAACGTTCTCCATTAATCGTAACTATATTCTCGGGATCTTTATTTGCAAAACTGATTTTTGATACATCCCTTAAGTAAACAGGCACTCTTCCCGTTATAGTAGCAGTGGTTGAACTCTGACTAACATTTGATGTTGAAGCGGAGGCCTGTTTGAATCCGACAATAATGTTTTCCAGATCTTCTGTGCTTTCCAGTGCACTCACTCCTTTTACTACATACTTAAGCCCCATATCCACAATAGAGCCTCCTGATACATTTCTGTTATAATTGTTTATCTGGGCAGCAATAACATCTGAAGAGAGTCCAAAGGATTCAAGAATATACTTGTTTGTTTCAATTACTACTTCGCTTTCCTCCTTCCCGGTAAGTCGTACATCAGCGACTCCTTCAATCCTCACAAGCTCATTTCTGATATAATTTTCAGCGATTTTCCTGAGCTCATCCATATTGCTGATACGATCATTCTTCAGCCCCAGTATCATGACCGGAGCAGCATTGGGATCATACTGCGTGATTGTAAAGTCCTCAAGATCAGAGTTCTGGTTAAAAGAGTTCAACTCTTTCTGAAGATCAAGAAATGCTTCATCCATATCCTTGTTCCAGTCATATTCAACTGTTATGGAAGCCGAACCAGCCTGAGAAACTGATGATACCTGAATGACATCACTTTGCCTCATAGCAAGAGACTCAATCTGATCGACATAATTCTTTTCTATCTCTTCGGGAGGTTTTTCACCGGCTTTAAGTTCGATATAGATCTTGGGGGTATTGAGATCAGGGAACAAATCGGTTCCCAGCTTACCGAATGAGATAAATCCCAGAAGGACTATACCCAGCACCAGCATTAAAACAGTGACGGGGTATTTTACAGCAAATCTGGCAATACTGTTCATATAGGTTATTTAATAATTTTAACTTTCGATCTGTTGCTGAGTGTTTCAAATCCACTTGTCACAAGTCGTTCATTCTTTGCCAGTCCTCTTGTAATCTCAACATCAGTGGCATTTTCCAAACCGGTCTCTATTATTCTTTCCGCTGCTACTCCGCGGTCGACTATAAATACCGTTTTCCCTCTCTGACGGGAAAGTATGATGCTTTTGGGGATCACAATCACCGAATCTTTGCGGTTTGTTATTATATCTGCCCTGACAAACATCCCGGGTCTCAGAAGATAATCGTGATTGTCAATTGAAATATTCCCTTTAAAAGTTCTTGTATCGGCATTTATTGCAGGAGATAATTGTGTGATCTTTCCTATTATGGTATCGTCAGGTATGGTGTAATTAGTAAGCTTTACGGTCTGTCCGGGTTTTATAATTGAGATGTATTTTTCAGGCAGCTGTATATCCATGTACATTACCAGGTAATCCATAATTTTAACAATTGTTTTTCCGGTCTCAATTTGAGTGCCCTGGGTATAATAAGGCAAATCGACAATTACCCCGTTTATAGGTGCGGTTATCCTGGTTTTTTCCAGCTGGAGCTTTGAATTTATAACAGTAGTTTTAGCATTTTCATAATTAATTCCGGCGGTCTTCAGCTCCTTAAGGGTCACGCCTCCTTTCTCGTAAAGCGATTCCTGTTTTCTCAGTTCACTTTCCATCAGCTCCAGGTTCAGCTGGTTAGTTTCAAGCTTGATGGAATTGACATATTCCTGGTCTTCAAGCCGGGCGATCAGGGCTCCGGTTTGTACTTTATCCCCCAGCTGCCAGAACCTCCCTGCCCGGGGATTCTTTTCAAGGAAATAGGTAGCAGTAATTTTTGACTTGAGTTCGATCTCTCCTTTTGGGAAAGCAGTCCCTGTTGTATTGACAAATTCTTCTATGGATTTAAGTCTGAGATCTTCTGCGGAAACAGGAATTTCAACATCGGCAGCCAGGTTCTGATCACGGTTTCTGCATCCGGTAAATGCAATAATTAATGCTGCGAGAAAGGTTATATATTTTTTCATGTCTTTATGGATTTCTGTTTTATTTATCTAATGTCATAACCGGAGAAACAGGTTCCTTTTTCTCAAAGTCGTATAGTGTCTGGATTTTAAGATTCAGCAGCTCAAGCTTGTAAGAGATCAGGGAATTTGTATAAGAAAGCTGTTTTTCTGAAAGCTGGTTCTGGTATATATTCAGATCCATTCCGGTAAGATCGCCGTTTTTATATTTCTCGAGATTAAGGTCATAGGTCAGCTGGGCATTTGTGACTGACTGACGCGCAATGCCGATCTGATTTTGTAAGTTAAGCAGGTTTCTGTAAACCTTCCTGATATCAAGAGTAATATTATTCTTTTCTTCCTCCAGGCTGATATTTTCTGTTTCAATAGAAGCTTCCGTGGCTTTTATTCTTGATTTTCTTTCTCCCCAATCCCATAATGGAATTGTAAATGATAATGAAACACTTTCGTTATCTGTAGGATTTTCGTATATATTTCCAAAATTTTCATTGTCACCAAAAAGCCCTACGGAAAGGCCTAAGCTTCCCTTGAATTCGTTTAATGCCTTCGTTTGAATGAGGTCAAATTCTGAGGTTTCAATGTTTATTTCCCTTTGTCTTAATTCCATTCTGTTGGCAAGTCCCTGGTCGATGGCAAATGCAATGTCGATCTGAACAGTATCTACCGAAATATCAGGCAAAACCATTAAGTCATCAAAAAGACTCATACCTATCAGGATTTTGAAATCGTCCTTTGCGTTTTCCAGAGTGACCTGGTTGTTTTCAAAATCCGATTTTGTTGTTGCAAGGTTCAGTTCTGCCTGGAACATTTCCTCGCGTGCTGAAATACCGGCATCTACCTTATTTTTAATAACTTCATAACTTTGCTGCATATTCTGGTAAGCCTGGCTGGCGATATCAAGGCTCTGTTGCTGCTGATAAACATAATAAAAAGCCTGAGTCACGAGTTTTTCAAGAGAAAGGAGCTGGATTGCATAGTTAAGCTGTGCATTCTCGAGTGCTAACTCAAGCTCTCTGAGCTGAAGTTTGGTCCTGTTATAAGTGAACAGAGGTTGATCGAGATTCAGCGAGAGCTCATTACTGAATCCTTTTGTAGTCAGATCAGTATATTCACTGTATGAGTCCTTATAGCCAAACCGATTAACAAGCGAGACTCTTGCATCGGTCAATACTATTGGCTGTGAGATAGTAAACAAACCAAAACTTTCAGTTGTCCTTGTCGAGTTCCATTTTGAAATCAGATCATTAAATGCCCGTATCTGGCTATAGCCAATTGGGTTGACTGACAGGGAAAAGTTTGATTTCAATGCAGCATTCTGGGCATTCAGGTTTTCCTGGCTTCTTACGAGACTGAGCCTTACCTTTTTCATTGAGGGACTGTTCGCCTCTGCTATCTGCAGAGCCTCTTCGAGCACTAAACCTTTCTGAGAAAATGAATTTAATATGTTGAAAATAAACAGGATAAATAATAAAATGATCCTGTTTCCAATTTTAACTTTTCTTTTCATTTTATAATAGTTCTTAATTCATTGTTCTTCATTCTTATTTTCAAACCCACCCCTAACCCCTCCCAGGAGGGGATCTATGTGGAGAATCCACCCACGCCCTCTCAGGAGGGGATTCTTTGGTTAATACCCGTGCGTCCTGTACCTTACACCTTGTACCTTTATTTAACTTTCACCCACTTAATCGCATCACCGATCACAATCCTTCCAGCCGATTGATTGGTCAGCACGATCTTTGCACTGTCGGGCGAGAGATAATACTGGCCAAGATTATTCCAGCCCGGTTCCGCATTTTCATAATCAACAGTAATTTCTTCCATGCCCTCATCGTGATAAATTTTATAATGCATATCCTGGTACGGGCTTTCTCCCTGTGGTTCAGCTCCGGGTGGAGGAGGAGCATCCGCGCTTCCCGTACGTATCACCTCCCGGGCACCTGTCTTCCCGATAAAACAATAAATATCATAATAACCGGGTTCATCAATTGTTGTCGCCCAGACTACCGATTTGTCGCCGGTACCGCTTCTCGTATAAACCGATGAAAGGATATATTTCCCGTAATAGGTTGACTGAACTACAGGTTGCCAGTAATCAGGGATATTATACATCCTGATCCGCTGATAAGTTATTCCTCCTCTGCTTTTTATTCCAAGAAGTCTTTTCAGTGGGCTCTGACTTATCTGCTGACCTTTATCGAATCCAGGATCTTCATTATCCACTATTTTTTCATACGGATCATCAAACTGAGGCAATGAAGATAGTTTTTCCTCCCAGGTAAAATCTGATATTTTATTTTTTGATTTTATTATGTTATTGATCGGTTTGTTAATCTCTCCCGGGATATTCTTTGCACACAGTGTATTTATCAGCAAAGCTCTTGGTTGAGCATCGAGGATTATGCCGATCTTTTTTGCCTCGTTCGGTCCCAGAAAAATTATTTTCGAGATATCTGCAGCTTCCATGCCACGGCCCTGCATGGATATTGTAAAACTTCCTCCAACTACCGGACCACCCTGGAATACTCCCGTCATTTGTTGTCCTCCACCACCGGGTCCTCCAGTTCTGAATGATACATTGAAAAGTCCTGCAACAGGTTCCGGATTTGAAGCATTAAAACTAACCCTGTACCGGACCCTGTCACCGGCAACAATTTCGGCAGCCTCTAAATCGGTAATAAGAAATCCGGGTTGCTCTTTTCTATTGAACCAGTCATTAAGATAAGGATAGAATTCAAATCCGAATTCTTCATTGATATCAGCATTAAGCTTTGAAATATCTATTCTCTGAAATCTGTGTTCATCAGTATAATTAAGGAACCATTTATTAAACTCATCAATGCCGGCTTTTGATCGCAACATATTAAAAAGGTAATCACCCTTTAAAGTCAGTACAATCCTGATTGTATCACTACCGGGATTTTTCGCGAGAAGATCCCTGAAACTGGCTGTTTTAAGGATCAGGTTTGCTCTGTCGTTATCTGATAATCCGCCCATAATTGAAAGGAATACTGCCTGCCCAGGAATGCTTACCTTTTGAAGATGCGATTCGAAAACTGCATTTATGACTGGGTATTCTGAAGAGTAAAAATTGTTCTTAAAGAAATAGAAACTCGGACCAAGGCGATAACGGGTAGGTTCATTAAGCGGTACTCCGTTTACAAATCTGTAACTCTCCCCGCTTATAAATGTGTTTCTTACAAAATCATTAAAAAGCCTTACCTGCAGCTCTTTATCGGTAATTACCTGGTTATTGCGGGCCATATTTCTCTTTAGCCTTGTGAATCTTTTACGGAACCCGGCGTTTTGAAGGGTTGAAAATTTTTCAGGAAGCAGGACCATTGAAGGCTGGAGTTCTGCCCTGGTCTGTGTGCTCATTTTCGGATAGGAATAGAACTGAACAGGCACTTCAAGAATACTCAGTGTGCTGAAAGGATATTTAGTTGAAAAATTTGTCTCCAGCTCTCTCATTATACCCGAAATCAGAAAGGACAAAGTATCTTTTAGTTCAGCCAGCTCCTTTTTATAGTAATCGTTTCCCGGGAAATAGTAAGTAATGTATTTAACGGAATCAACTTTAATAGTGTCTGACTGGTATTTGCCGATAGCAAGTGTCAGCCCGGTCAGAGGTGAATCCGGCGCAAAATTATAATATCCGTTTCCGGATTTTATATTTCCCTGGGATACTGCCGTAAACCCGTCCTTTGTTTTAACACGAAGGGAAAACCGGGTGAAGTCGATTTTTATCCTCGCAGGATTAGATGGATAATAATTCAGCCCGGCAACAGGATACCAGTGAGTTTCAGGAGTCAGAAGAACATAGTTATCAGTCAGGAAAGCCTGACGTTTATTTACATTCACCATTTCTATCCTGTAAGGAGTCGTTTTAATATTATCAGAATAATCAGGATAACAAAAGGCTTCATTAATTGATCCTGAATATGAAATAACGACACTGTCACTCTGACCTGCTTCAAGAATCTTCCCGGGATCTATTTCAATAACATGATTTATCTTGTTAAATGTCAAATCTTTCCCGTTTGATGAGACTTTTAAAACAGCCAAACCGGGATTTAGCGAGAAAACATAGCGATCCAGTCCTTCCCTGTTATCATTTATGAATTTTAAATGTGCTGAAGCCTCAAAAGCATCCCCTTTATGATTAAAATCAATGAATGCATCAGTTACGGCCGGAACATTCCTGTTCTCAAACTGCCTGTTTGTTTCAATTACCAGATTTTTTTCATCAACATTTTTTTTCCAGGCAGAAAATGTGTTGAATCCGCAAATTCCTGCACCCAGAAGAAAAATAAAAAAGAATATAACTGAGATGCCGGTATGTAATTTTGATTGAGGCAGCCGTTTGAAAAGAAGCGTTGTCGCAAGTACAAGAGCCAGTCCGAGGAATAAATAAAGAAATCGTTGGTTTAAAATAACCCCTAGATTATCAAAGCCGATTACACCCGATTTGAAAACAGGCAATCCGAATGCCATATAGTCAAAAATGGATCCTGCCCTGTACCATAGCCAGAACATATTAAGAGCAGCAATACCCAGCAGAATAAGGAATGTTACAGCCTGATTCCTGATGACCGACATAAGCATAAACGCAAGTCCGAGACTGAATATAATAGTTGGCACACAAATTATCAGCAGGTACCAGATGTATGCCATTATATCAACCGACATGATTTTTGAAATAATATTCATGAGAAGGGCGATGGATAATATTATTATATCCAGTCCCAGAAAAAGCCTCAGGATTCCCCATGTTTTACCGATGATATATTCAAAGTTTGACATGGACCTTGTGTAAAGAACTTCGTTTGTATCGAGCTTTTTATCTCTTTTCAGGAAATCGGCAGCCAGAAATATTACAATTATTGCCTGCCCTATATTTAAAAGATATAAATTAATGAGAGGCACTGAGGATGAAATAGAAACCAGTGCCCATGGTTCATTACCAATCGGAGAAAAAAAACCGATATTCATAAAAGTAAAGATTACCAGGGCTCCGATGGAAAAAAGTCTGAAGAACCAGCTCCTTCTTAATGTTTTTGCCTCATATTTTGCGACAGTTCTTATATTATGAAGAAATGCCATAAGCTTTCCTTTAATCAGTTAATCAATAAGATCAGCATGCAGCTTATGCTCCATGAAAAATACATAAGCGTCTTCAATATTCGGGATGATACTGACTGAATTAAACTCAGGAACCTCATCCGAAACAACCTGCACTTCCCAGCCTGTTTCAACAGGAATTGTGGAAATTACATCATAGTGTTCTTTTGCCTTTTCATATTCATACGGTGTGAGGTGGAGTTTAAAGACATGGCCTTCAGCATGTTTTATTAGGTTTTCAGGCGGACCTGAAAAAACCAGTTCTCCCCTGTTAAGCAAGGCCATACCCTGACATGTAGATGAAATATCACCCACAATATGTGTCGAAAGGATAATAGTCACATCGTTCTGACTTAATTGAGAAAGTATATTTCTGAACCTTATCCTTTCATCAGGATCGAGCCCTGTGGTGGGTTCATCGACAACAATTATCCTTGGTTTTCCGATCAGTGCCTGTGCAATTCCCAGCCGGCGTTTCATGCCACCCGATAACCTGTTTGCCTGACGGTCGCGAGCCTCAAGAAGCCCTACCTGATCTAGCAGGCGGTCAACCTCAGACAGCCTTTCTTTTTTGTTTCTCAACCCGGCAAGCGATCCGGAATAATCCAGGAATTCCCATGTCTTTAGTGATGTGAAAAACCTGAAATCCTGAGGCAGGTAACCAAGCATTTTCCGGAGTTCTTTCCTGTGTTTCTGGATATCCTTTCCGTCAATAAAAACTGCACCCGAGGTGGGTTTCATCAGTGTAACAATAATCCTCATAAGGCTTGATTTGCCTGCACCATTAGGCCCAAGAAGTCCAAACATTCCTGTTCCGAATTCAAGGTTGATATCTTTTAAAGCGTGATTGCCGTTAGAATATATCATGTTAAGTCCCTGAATTTCAATTTTCATAGTACCGGATTATGTCAGGTTATCTGCTACAGGCTTTGATAGTATAAAGACGAAAGAAATTTCAATTGTTGCAAAAATATTATACATTCTTTATACTTTGTGTCCCTTTGAGATGAACTTTGTGTGACTTATGCACCAGGGATATACAAAGTAACACAAAGATTTCAGTCAAGTCAATCAGTTTAAGGTTAAAAATCTGTAAAACCTTAAGATAACAGTTACATGACATCATTTATTGCAATGCAAAACAAATTCATAATTTTGTAACCTAAGATTTTTTCAGGTGGTCTATAAAACAAACAAACGAAAGATCATTAACGATCCTGTTTACGGATTCATAAACATTCCCGGAGATTTTATTTTTGATCTTATTGAGCACCCGTGGTTTCAGAGATTGAGGCACATAAAACAGCTTGGGCTGACCAGTTTCGTTTATCCGGGGGCTAACCACAGCAGGTTTCAGCATGGATTGGGAGCCATGCATCTTATGGATATGGCAATCCGGACACTTAGGAGCAAAGGAGTGAAGATTTCCGAACAGGAAGAAGAAGCCGCCCTTATTGCGATTCTTCTTCACGATTCCGGACATGGTCCTTTTTCCCACGCTCTTGAGAATTCAATAATCAGTGGTATCTCTCATGAAGATCTTTCCCTTCTTCTGATGAGAAAACTGAACGAAACCTATGCCGGGAAACTTGATCTTGCCATTGAGATTTTCAAAGGAACGTACACGAGAAGATTTCTTCATGAACTTGTTGCCGGGCAGACCGATATGGACAGACTTGATTATTTACGGAGGGACAGCTTTTTTACCGGGGTAATTGAAGGTTCTGTAGGATCTGACAGGATAATCAGGATGATAAATGTGGTTAACGATAGCCTGGTAATTGATGAAAAAGGGATTTATTCCCTTGAAAAATTCCATATTGCCAGGCGACTTATGTATTGGCAGGTTTACATGCATAAGACTGTTCTTTCATCAGAGAGCCTGCTGGTTAAAGTACTTAAACGTGCCAAGGAACTTGCGACAGCGGGCGCTAATCTTTATTCGACGCCTGCACTCAGGTTTTTTCTTTATAATAAGATCGGTCCTGACGACCTTTTCCGGGAAGGAAATTTTACTCCCGGTCTGATAGCTTCAAATTTTACAAGGCTCGACGATAATGATATACTTGTTTCAGCTAAATACTGGGCGGATCATGATGATATTGTTCTCTCGGATTTATCGGGCAGGCTTATGAGAAGAGATCTCCTTGCCATTGAGCTTCAAAATGATCCGTTTCCTCAAAACAGAGTCAAAAAACTGAGTGCTCTGGCAGGGGATCTGATGAAGATTGATCCGGGGCTGACAGATTATTATGTATTCACTAACAGCATATCAAATCCGGCATTTACTCCTGCCGTTCTCGAGGTTAAAATATTGCTTAAGTCCGGAAAAACTGCTGACATCTCATCTGTCTCAGATATGTTTGATCACAGGTTTCTGTCGGAGAGAATAACCAAATACTTTCTTTGCTATCCCAAAGAATGCAAATAACTAATTATATATACTATGGAATTTACTGCCGCAATAATCGCCGGGTTCCTGAAAGGAGAAATAGAAGGAAATCCTGAAACTGTAGTTTATACCGTTGCCAAAATTGAAGAAGGCCAGGAAGGAGCACTATCTTTCCTTGCCAATCCGAAATACGAACAGTATTTATATACCACCAGGTCCTCTGTGGTTCTGGTCAATAAAAGCTTTGTACCTTCAACAAGTGTAAAAGTTACACTTATTCGGGTCGATGATGCATATGAAGCATTTGCTTCCCTTCTTCGTCTGGTCGATCAGTCCCGTCCAAGAAAAAAAGGTATACATCCGACAGCCGTTATTGAACCGACTGCAAAGATCGGCTCAGACGTCTACATCGGGCCATATTCTTATATTGGTGAAAATTGCTATCTCGGAAACGGTTGTGCAATTTATCCGCATGTTTATGTGGGAGATAATACTCGTATAGGGAAGAACAGTACTTTAAATCCCGGTGTGAAAATATACCATGATTGTGTTCTTGGCGAAAATTGCACCATTCATGCAGGTACTGTTATCGGCAGCGATGGATTCGGATTTGCCCCGCAGTCCGAAACTGAATTTATGAAAATACCTCAAATCGGTAATGTTGTGATCGAAGACAACGTAGAGATCGGAGCAAATGTTGCTATCGACAGAGCAACCATGGGATCAACAATAATCCGCAGAGGTGTAAAGCTGGATAATCTCATTCAGATCGGCCATAATGTTGAGGTAGGCGAAAATACTGTTATAGCCGGACAGACAGGTATTGCCGGATCGACTAAAATCGGAAAAAACTGTATGTTTGGTGGCCAGGTTGGTATCGTGGGTCATCTTAAGATTGCAGACGGGACGAAAATCGGTGCCCAGTCAGGTGTCCCCGGAGATATAAAGAAAGAAAATTCAATTCTGACAGGTTCTCCAGCAATTGAACACAGGGATTTTCTCAGATCTTCAATAATCTTCAGGAAGTTGCCCGATCTTAAGATGAAAGTTGATAACCTTGAAAAGGATCTGGTATCATTGAAAGGGAAGTGATTTAATTCTCTGGTCTAAAAGAAAATAACTGGTTATAATTTAGTTAAATAATATTTTTTTAGATTGTTCGAATTTTTTTTGTTTTTTTGTACCCGGGAGAAAACATTTGAAACTAATGAGCGAAAAACAAAGGACACTGGCCAAAGAGGTTAGTCTGGATGGTAAAGGCTTACATACCGGTATAAATGTTACTATTACTTTTAAACCTGCTCCGGCAAATTACGGATACAAATTCTGCAGGGTGGATCTTCCCGGGAAACCTTTGATTGATGCCCTTGCCGAGAATGTTACCGATACCTCCAGAGGCACAACACTTGTACAAAATAACGCTTCAGTTGCTACCATTGAACATGTTCTTGCCGCTTTTCACGGTATGCGGGTCGATAATGCCCTTATTGAGCTGAACGGTGCTGAAGCACCCATAATGGGAGGTGCTGCATGGAAATTTGTTGAGGCAATAAAGGAAGCAGGTATTATTGAACAGAAAGAAGAGAGAAATTATTTCGTTGTTAAACAGAAGATCACGTTTTCAGATGAAGAGCATGGGGTTGACCTGATTGTTTACCCGGACGACCATCTCAGCATCAATGTGCTTATTGATTATAATTCGAGGATCCTTGGCAATCAATATGCAATCCTGGATTCTATTGATGACTTTGAAAAAGATATATGCAAGAGCCGGACATTTGTGTTTTTCCATGAGCTGGAACCTCTTCATAATATGGGCCTGATCAAAGGTGGTGACCTCGATAATGCAGTGGTAATTCTTGAAAAAAAAGTAGAACAGGCTGAAATAGACCGTATTGCCAAATTATTCAACAGGCCCGGAATCAGCACACATACTGCGGGAATCCTGAATAATACAGAGTTACGGTATCCCAATGAGCCTGCCCGTCATAAACTGCTGGATTTAATGGGTGACCTGGCGCTTGTAGGCCATCCAATAAAAGGGAAAGTTGTCGCTACCCGTCCGGGGCATTATTCAAATACACGTCTCGCAAAGATTATGCGGCAGGAAATGAAGAAGGCACTTTCAAAACACAACGTTCCTGTTTATGATCCTTCGCAACCACCGGTTTACACCCTTGAGGATATTAAAAAACGCATACCTCACAGAGCTCCTTTCCTGTTTGTTGACAAAATAATCTCGATCGATGAAAACATTGTTATCGGCATTAAAAACGTAACTTTTAATGAACCATATTTCCAGGGTCATTTTCCCAATGAACCTGTAATGCCGGGTGTTCTCCTGATTGAAGCTCTGGCACAGGCAGGAGGTCTGCTTATTTTAGGTAATGCCGAAGAACCGGAAAAATATTCAACTTATTTTCTGAAAATAGATAAACTTAAATTCAAGCATAAAGTTGTTCCGGGGGATACAGTTATCCTTAAGATGGAAATGATTGAGCCTATGCGGAGAGGTATTGTTACAATGTATGGTCAGGCATTTGTGGGTAATAATCTGGTTGTTGAGGGTGAAATGACTGCTCAGGTAATAAAAAACAAATAAACCAATGATCTCGAAATTAGCTTATATCCATCCCGATGCCAGAATAGGTGCAAATGTTACAATTGAACCATTTGCCTATGTCTCTGGTAATGTCGTTATCGGCGATGGATCATGGATCGGCCCGAATGCAGTTGTAATGGATGGGGCCAGGATTGGTAAAAATTGCAGGATATTCCCGACAGCTGTAGTGTCAGGTATCCCACAGGATCTTAAATTCAGGGGAGAAGAAACCACTGCAGAGATCGGCGACAGGACCACAATAAGGGAAGGTGCTACTGTTAGTCGTGGTACTGCTGCGGTTGGTAAAACAGTTGTCGGAAACGACTGCCTTATGATGGCTTTGTCTCATGTAGGTCACGATTGCATTGTTGGAAATAATTGTATACTTGGTAATATTACCGGACTTGCCGGGGAAGTAAAAGTTGATGACTGGGCTATACTGAGCGGAGGCACCCTGGTTCACCAGTTTTCACAAATCGGTGCTCACGTTTTTATTGGCGGAGGTGTGAAAGTGGTGAGATCAGATGTCCCTCCCTTTATCAGAGCCGACAGGGAGCCTCTTTGCTATCTTGGCTTAAATACTGTCGGGCTTACAAGACGTGGTTTTGCAAAAGAAAGAATAGATGAGATTCATAATATCTACAGGATCATCTACCAGAATGGAATGAATATCTCACAGGCCCTGGAATATATTGAAAAGAAATTTAAACCAGCTCCCGACAGAGATTATATTCTGGAATTCATCAGAAAATCGGAGAGAGGCATTATAAGAGGTCCTAAACAGGAAACTTTTTAAGTGGTATACTTTATTTTAAAGAGAAATTATGTCTCGCCCAAATGGATTTAACGCAATGGTGGTAAGCTTAAAATGCTGCATTCCAAAAGGGATCCCGATAATCGTTATACAGAGCAACATGCCAAACAAAGCATGAGTGAGCGCAATCCAGATGCCTCCGCATATCAGCCATAAGACATTCATAAGGATATAGAGACAACCTGACGCCCTCTCATGAACCCGTGTATCGCGGCCAAATGGCCAGATGGCAAGAGCTCCCATTTTCAGAGTCTGAATGCCAAAAGGAATTCCGATAATAGTAATTATTAATACCAGGCTGCCAATGAAATATTCAATGGCAATTACTATTCCTCCGAAGATCAGCCAGATAATATTTCCAAGAATCTTCATCTAATTGGAGCTGATTATTCAAGTATTACAGTTTTATCTTTCGGATACCTGACGGAATAGGTAAGCACTATTTGTTTTGTCTCCTGAGGTTTTATCTCAAGATCCCATTTTATCTCACCGGTCTGGGAGTTATGTTTGCCTCCTGATAATTCCAGCGCCTCGACAGTTATACCGCTGTTTGAAGATATTGGTATCTGATCCTGTAATGTGATCTTGATCTGATTGGCTTTATTATTCCTGATTGTCATGAGAAAAGAAAAAGCTTCGGTTTTATTGGCACCAAGAACTCTCTTTGTCGTAAAATCTTTCCTCTTTTCCCTTTTAACAAGAATGCTGTTATCTGTTCCGAGCGAAAGTGTAAGAGTATCTTTAAGCTGGTTAACGTCGAGGTATGATTTTCCGACAAAAGTATTTTCAAAATAGAGTGTGGCTTCACCGCTCTGAAGACTCTGCTCAGCCCAGTTTGTAATGTTACCTGTCAGATATGCAAGGGGTGACATTTTAGGCACAGTGACGTATTTATATTCAGCAGGAGTTGCTGTACGCTGAATTTCAATAGTCTGAACTTTGCCGTCGGAGGCAATTGAGTAAGGGAGCGCAACATCAAATGTAATAGTGGTTTCTCCCACCTGTTTTACGACATTTACCGGAACAGCCTCTGCTAAAGCAAATGCTTCGGCAGCAACATCTTTATCCATCATTACAGGAGCTTCACTTCTTTTGGCACCCGAAGCAGCTCCCCTTATGAGAATTCGTGGAGACGGGTTATAAAAATCAATAAACCATGGATTCAGTTCGGGGACATTGCCTGCAATCCATGGGGTGGCGTTTGAGAAGCTCAGCTTAACATCTTTCCATGCGACACCTGTATTCTGAAATACATTTGCCTTATAAAAAATATTTACCGGTTTGGTGATATCATCTACCCTAATATCGTATGAAGGATACCACCCGGCATTAGTAACAACATAAGCGAAATCAAGTTTCCCCGACAACGGCTTATCGGAACTTACGGAAACAGATATTTCACCGGAAGGAAGCTGCTGTTTGCCAATCCTGTCGGAAATCTGTTTCTGCAGGGCTGATATCTGTTTTTCATAATCTTTAATGAGTCTGTTTTTCTTAAGAACCGACGTTGTAACCTGATCCATATTGCTCGTATACAGATCCATAACGTTCCTTAGCTGTTCCAGCGTGAATGTTGTTTCTTTTACAAGGATTGCCCTGTTTGCGACGAGGAATGCCTCTTTTTCCTTTAGGACGCTGATTGCAGCTTTCTCATCCTCAACTTTAAGCTGAAGGGTTTCAATCTGGCTCCTGATATTTTTAACTTCCGGAGAATCTTCAAGATTCTGAAGATAATTATTCTGGTGATTTACAGACAGGATCATGAAATCTCCCAGTCCTTTTACCTGGATGCTCTGGGCATCGATATAAGGTGAAAGGCCGCTGAGTTTGAGAATGGTTTTTCCGGCCGGAATTTCCACAGTTGTTTCATGAGTTAACTGAGCCCGGTCGGGATATACGGTGACATGCTTTATTCCTGCTTTGATTTCCTTCTCGGTATCGGCAGAAATGCAGAGTAAAAAGCAGAAAAGACTTATAAAAGTGAATGTCAGTTTTTTCATAACCAAAATTTTTAAATCAACTTTAAAGGTAAGATTTTTAATCAATCTGACGACATCAATTATCGGGCCACGAAGTGAACGCTATTATTCTTTTTTCGTTTCATCATGAATGATGAAATGTTAAATAAAGTGAATTTTCCTCCTCCTTTTGTACCAAAAATCGCATTTCTGACCGGTCGTATTGTTATTAGTATATCTTTGACAAAATTTTTAAAATAATATGGAGGGATTGAAAATTGGTAACCTGGCTGTTGCTGTTCCGATAATACAGGGGGGAATGGGTGTAGGTATTTCACTTTCCGGACTAGCTGCTGCAGTGGCCAATGAAGGCGGAGTTGGTGTAATCTCAAGCGCCGGTCTCGGGCTACTGTACAGAGATTTCTCAGGCAATTTTCTTGAAGCCAGCATTCATGGACTGAAGGAGGAAATACACAAAGCCAGAGAAAAGACTCTTGGTGTAATTGGTGTTAATGTTATGGTCGCTATGACCAATTTTGCTGATATGATAAAGACATCTGTCGCTGAGAAGGTAGATATGATCATTGCAGGTGCGGGACTTCCTCTTGATTTGCCGTCATTCTTAAAGAAAGGGAGTATGACTAAACTGATTCCTATTGTCTCATCTGCAAGAGCGGCTAAGATAATATGTGAGAAATGGAAATCTAATTATGATTACCTCCCTGATGCTGTTATTGTTGAAGGACCAAAAGCAGGCGGCCATCTGGGCTTTAAGGAGGAGCAAATATTTGACAAAGATTATTCGCTTGAAAAGCTTGTTCCTGAAATTGTTAACGAACTAAAGCCGTTTGAAGAAAAATATAATCAACCTATTCCGTTGATTGCCGCAGGCGGTATCTATACAGGGAAAGATATTCATAATATTCTTGAACTTGGGGCTGCAGGTGTACAGATTGGAACCAGATTTGTAACCACTGATGAATGTGATGCATCTGATGCTTTTAAACAATCATATATCAATGCCGGTGAAAAGGATATTGAAATTATCAAGAGTCCTGTTGGAATGCCGGGTCGTGCCATCATAAGCAACTTCATAAAAAAAGTTCGGGAAGGTAAAAAACAACCTAAAAAATGCCCGTTTAAGTGTATCAAAACCTGTGATATATCTAAAAGTCCTTATTGTATAATAGTTGCCCTTATAAACGTATTAAAGGGGAATTTTGAAAATGGTTATGCTTTTGCCGGGGCAAATGCGTTCAGAGCCAACCGTATCATCTCTGTTAAGGAGACTTTTAAGGTTCTTTTGCAGGAATTTAAGGAGAGCCTATAAGCATTCTGCTGACTTGTACATCTTGAATAAATACCCCAAATCCCACTAATATCTGAACAGGCTGTTTCAAACATGTATTTCTTATGGGTAAGAGTCTCCAAATCTAATTTATATCATTTTGGTATTCGAAATTAATGTTGCATATTTGGGGGATTTTTTAAAACAGACAAAAATCTCTATGCTCACTTAATTTAAGTTATTCCCGATCAGGGAATAAATAGTTTTCTGGTTTCAGTCGAACCAGGGGAATTATTAAGACAGAAAAGCAAAAATTGGTTAACAAAAAAATAAACCAAATGCAGAATAAACTCCAGGAACTTACGGATAAGATATACTTGGAAGGAATAACTAGGGGAAAGAAGGAAGCTGAAACAATCATTTCAGAAGCCCGGTCAGAAGCAGAAAGGATCAGAAAAGAAGCTGAAAAGGAGGCAGAAGCGATAATTGTAAAAGCCGGAAAGGAAGCTGAAGAGTTAAGAAAGAAAACCTTATCCGAGTTAAGAATATCATTCAGAAATGCATTGAATTCCCTGAAACAGGACATTGAACGTATTATTACCACTAAAATAGTTGATGATCCTGTCTCAGAGGTTTTTTCTGACAATTCATTTGTAGCACGGCTGATAGAGACTACTACTGAGAAATTTTTCACCGGTGACGATAAAGCCGGAGCTGATATTTACATACCGGAAGAAATGGTTGATGAAATTAAGAGATACATTAATAAAAAAACCGCCAAAGCACTTTCATCAGGTATTGTACTGCATCCGGCTAAATCAATGGAAAAAGGTTTCGAGATCATTCCTCACGGGAAAGAATATAAGATAAGGGTTACTGAAACTGATTTCACCAATTACATCAAAGAATTTGTGAGATCCAGACTGGTCGATTTACTGTTTGAACACGATAAGTAATGCAGCTTAGACACTATTATTATTTTGTGGCCGGACTTGCTGACCTTGTATTTGACGGCAGCAAAAGCTATCCGGATATGTCTGAGTTCAGGGAAGAGCTGAAGAATAGCCTTCATCCCCGGGATTACTATCTGGCTTCTCTGCTTTTTCTGCCTAATGACAATAGAAACCTTATATCCTTCCTGGAGGGAAAAGATGATGAGTGGGATACTCTGGGAACCTATTCACGTGACGATTTTGAGGAACAAATGAGGGTTATCAGGTCTATACTGAAAGAAAAGAATGTTCTTCCGGACTATATGGTTGGATTAATGCTTGAATGGATCAATTCAGAAGAGGGGGTAAAAACCGCTGACATGAGGAAAAAGCTTTCTGAGGGGTATGTCAGAAAGGCTATTGATTCGGGAAGCAGATTTCTGGAGAAATGGGTAAGGTTTGACACCGACCTGAACAATATTTTTACATTTTTAAATGCAAAATCCCTTAACCTGGATCCCGGTAATTACCTGATAGGTGATGATACTTTTACACAGGAGCTTTTAGAGCTGTTCAAATCAGGAAAGGACTTTCCTGTTACTTTTGAACCAGAGTATATCTCAACGATATTTAAAATTGCTTCGGAAAATGAATTTCTGGAAAGAGAAAGGAAAATAGATGTTGCCCGATGGAATTATATCGATACAATTACCTGTTTTGAATACTTTACCATCGATCAGATCTTAGGATATTTAATAAAATATTCTATTGTCCTGAGGTGGGCGAAATTGGATCCTGAGACAGGTAAAATAATGCTTCAGAAGTTCATTAAAGAAACAGAGTCGTTTATATTATCGGGGAACTTAAATGGCAGTTAATATTGCGCCGTTTCAACCTGATTTTAACTGATAACCTTGTAAAGGATAAATTATTTGCTGAATGAAATTATTTAATATATGCCGACAACAGGAAAAGTAAAAGGTATAATATCAAACCTGGTTATTGTTGATGCCAACGGCCCTGTAGCCCAGAATGAAATCTGCATGATCAGCATTGGTAATACAAAACTGATGGCAGAAGTGATAAAATTACAGGGTAACCAGGCTTTTATGCAGGTTTTTGAAAGCACGCGCGGATTACGGATAGGTGCTGAAGCAGAGTTTACAGGCAGCATGCTTGAAGTAACGCTGGGACCTGGCATACTGTCGCGTAATTATGACGGACTCCAGAATGATCTGGATAAGTTTGAAGGCATTTTTCTGAAGAAGGGAGAACATAATTTTCCTCTCGATGAGAACGCGGTATGGGAATATAAGCCGATAGCTGAGACCGGCGATTCGGTAATAGCCGGATCATGGCTGGGTGAGGTTACAGAAAACTGGATTCCCCACAAGATCATGGTGCCATTCAAATTTTCAGGTAATTATCATGTTAAATGGATTGCCGGATCAGGTGATTACAGCATAAATGATGTTATAGCCATATTAAATGATGAGAACGGACGGGAACATCAGGTAACGATGGTTCAGAAATGGCCGGTCAAAATACCTGTCAAAGCCTATAAAAACAAAACAAGACCCTTCAGGATAATGGAGACGGGGATAAGGGTTATTGACACCCTTAATCCAATTACTGAGGGAGGAACCGGTTTTATACCTGGTCCCTTCGGATGTGGCAAAACTGTGCTGCAACATGCGCTTTCGAGACAGGCTGAAGCAGATATGGTGGTTATTGCAGCATGCGGCGAAAGAGCCAATGAAGTTGTTGAAATTTTCACAGAGTTTCCGGAATTGATTGATGTCAGGACAGGAAGGAAGCTCATGGAACGAACAACAATAATAGCAAACACTTCGAATATGCCGGTGGCTGCAAGGGAAGCATCTGTTTATACAGCTATGACAATTGCTGAATACTATCGTTCAATGGGCCTGAAAATATTATTGCTGGCCGATTCAACTTCCAGATGGGCGCAGGCACTTCGGGAAATGTCGAACCGTATGGAAGAGCTGCCCGGACCGGATGCCTTTCCAATGGATCTGCCCGCTATTATATCAAACTATTATTCGAGAGCAGGATATGTTGAGCTTAACAATGGGGAAACCGGTTCAATCACCTTTATTGGAACTGTCTCGCCTGCCGGCGGAAACCTGAAAGAACCTGTTACAGAATCTACTAAAAAAGTTGCACGGTGCTTCTATGCTCTTTCACAGCAACGGTCCGATTCAAAGCGATATCCGGCGATAGACCCGATTGAGAGTTATTCCAAGTATCTTGAATATGAGGAAGTAAAGGATTATGTTTCGGAACACATCTCTTCTGAATGGATCGATAATGTTATAAAGGTTAAAGACGTTCTTCTCAGGGGGCGTGAAGGTCAGGAACAGATAAATATCCTTGGTGACGACGGCGTGCCTATTGACTATCATATCAGATTCTGGAAATCGGAAGTGATTGATTTTATTATACTTCAACAGGATGGTTTTGATGCAATAGATTGTATCACGCCATTGGAGCGTCAGAAATATATGCTCACTGCAGTGTTGGAAATAATTGATGCCGAAATGAAATTTAATACATTTGAAGAGGTTGCAGCCTGGTTTAAAAAGCTTATTAACTCGCTTAAACAAATGAATTATTCTTCATTCAAGTCGAAAGAGTTTTACAAATACAAGAAGGATGTTGATGAAATGTTGAATGAAATAGCAAAATCATGATGCAAAATATAGCATTTCAGAAAATTTATACAAGACTTACCAGGATCACAAAAGCAACCTGTTCGGTAAAAGCATCCGGAGTGGGATATGAAGAACTTGCAGTGGTTCATGGACGACTTGCACAGGTTGTTAAAATAATAGGTGATGAGGTAACTCTCCAAATTTTCTCCGGGACTGAAGGATTGCCAAACAATGCTGAATTAATGTTTCTGGGGAAACCGCCTGTACTTAAAGTAGATGAGGATCTTGCGGGAAGGTTTTTGAATGCTTATGGAGAACCGATAGACGGCGGACCTGCTCTGATAGGAAGAGAACGTGAAATAGGAGGCCCTTCAGTGAATCCTGTACGCAGGAAACAGCCATCGCAGTTAATCGCTACAGGGATTGCAGGGATAGACCTGAATAATACCCTGGTGACAGGGCAAAAAATACCATTTTTTGCTGATCCGGACCAGCCTTTTAACCAGGTGATGGCTACCGTTGCCCTCAGGGCACAAGCCGATAAAATAATTCTGGGAGGTATGGGCTTATCTAATGACGATTACCTGTATTATAAGAATGTTTTTGAAAACGCAGGTGCCCTGGAAAGGATAATTGCATTTATCAATACCACCGAGAACCCTCCTGTGGAAAGACTTCTGGTGCCGGACATGGCTCTTGCGGCAGCTGAATATTTTGCCGTTGAGAAGAAGGAAAAGGTACTTGTACTGCTGACCGATATGACTTTGTATGCTGATGCCCTGTCGATAGTATCAAACCGCATGGATCAGATTCCGTCAAAAGACAATATGCCCGGATCTCTTTACAGCGATCTGGCAAAGATCTATGAGAAAGCCGTGCAATTTCCTGATGGCGGATCAATAACAATCATAGCCGTCACCACGCTTTCAGGAGGAGATATTACACATGCTATACCTGACAATACCGGATATATTACCGAAGGGCAGCTTTTCCTCAGGCGTGATGCGGAGATAGGCAAAGTGATTGTTGATCCTTTCAGATCGCTTTCAAGGCTGAAACAACTGGTGATAGGTAAACAGACAAGAGAAGATCATTCCCAGGTTATGAATGGAGCGATACGACTTTATGCCGACGCAGCAAATGCCAAAACAAAGCACGAAAACGGTTTCGACCTCTCTGATTACGATAACAGAACCCTGCGCTTTGCTAAGGATTATTCCAAAAGACTGCTTGCAATCGATATTAATATAGACATTACCACAATGCTTGATACATGCTGGCAATTGTTTGCCAGATACTTTTCCCCCGAAGAGATTGGAATAAAGGAATATCTGGTTAAAAAATACTGGCCCAAGAGCAGAGAAAACTAGTTTTATCTATGGCAATAAGATTTCAGTACAACAAAATATCCCTGCAACAGCTTGCCAAACAGCTGAGGATAAGAACCCAGGCCCTGCCTATTCTTAAAAATAAGGAATCTGCATTAAGGATAGAAGTCAAGAATGCCAAAAATGTTGCTGAACAGTATCTTAAGGATCTTCATGCCATACTCGACCGCTATAATGAAGGAGTAAGATTGTGGGCTGAGTTTGACTCAAGTCTTCTGCAGATAAAAAAAATTGAGTTTCGATATATAAAAATAGCAGGCATTAAACTCCCTGAATTTGATAATATCTCATTCGAGGTGAAAGACTTCAGCCTCTTTGAAAATCCAAACTGGTTCCCTGAAGGGATATTGATACTTAAAGATCTTTATACTACTCTTGTTAAGAAAGATCTGGCCCTGAAAAAAATGGAGATGCTTAATTATGCCCGCAAAAAGACCACTCAGAAAGTGAATTTGTACGAGAAAGTACAGATCCCCGGTTATGAGGAAGCAATCAGAAGAATCAAGAGTTTCCTTGAAGATGAAGAAAACCTCCTCAAATCAGCTCAGAAAATAATCAAATCGAGGCAGGAAGTTCCTGAAATAAGCATTGTGGCATGATAAAGGAAATTAAAAAATATACTTTTCTCATTCATCACAGCGATTATACAAATATGCTGAATGCGCTTCGCACGGCCGGAGTTGTCCATATAGTTCAAAAGAGACAGCTCGATGAAAACAGCCCTGTTAAAAGCGAGCAGAAGTCTTTGAAAAGATATAAGGATGCAATACGCCAACTTTCAGCGTTGGTGCCCGGCGTAACTCCTGCTGATAATCAAATGGAACCGGTACAGGTGCTTAGTGAGTTTGAATCATTGCTTAAAGATATTGAAGAAGCCAGGCATCAGATTGAACTCCTGAAACCTGAAGCCGAAAAATCCGGGCCATGGGGTAAATTCGATATTGACACCATTAAAAAGATTGAAGAGTCAGGATGGCATGTTTCGCTGTTTACTTGCCCTGAAAAAAGGTTTGAGGAAAAATGGAAAGAAAAATATGCTCTTGAGATAATAGGCCGGAAGAGGGGGCGGCTCTATTTTGCCATAATCCATAAAGATGATGAGTTAAATGATATTGAAGCCGACCAGGAAAAGATACCTCAGCGGACGGCAGATTCTGTTCTGGAAGAAATAGGGCTGTATAAGAAAAGGACTGAAGAGATAAGATCATTAATTAAACAAAATGCCGCTTTGTGGCTTTCCTCCCTGAATAAGAGTATTATTGATATAATAAACAAATTCGAATATTCTGAAGCTGCAGAACAGGCAGATAAATATGCTGAGGATAATCTCTACGTACTGGAAGGTTGGGTCCCTGTTTCCGAAGAAAAGATAATCCAGGAAATACTGATTAATTCTGACTGCTATTCTTATGTCTCAGATCCTGGTCCGAAGGAAAAAATTCCTGTGATTCTCAGGAATAACAGATTCTCAAAATTGTTTGAGCCGATATCAAATCTTTTTGCCCTGCCTAATTACAGAGAACTGGATCTTACTCCTTTCTTTGCTCCGTTCTTTATGCTTTTTTTCGGTTTCTGCCTTGGCGATGCAGGATATGGGCTCATTTTTATTATTGCCGGATTTTTTATAAAAAGGAAGATAAATAAGAAATACAGACCCATTATCACCCTTGGCCAATACTTTGGAATCGCTGCCATCATAATGGGGCTGGTATCGGGCACCTTCTTCGGAATGAACCTTATTGATACAGGCTATACAGTCACTGATCAGTCGGTTGTGCAAATGAAAAAAGAGGGTCTCCCGGAAAATACATTATCCATTATTAGCCAGGTAAAGGATGTGAAATTTAAAACACGACAAAGCTATACCGACGAAATTGTCAAATTAATTGGAGAGGATGATTATTCGGAATATAAAAATATAATCCTGAGAAACGCTGAATCGGATTTTTCCATACTTAACTCCTTCAGACCCTATATGCTCGATTCACTTAATATGTTCTACCTGGCACTCATCCTGGGAGCCCTGCAGATTATTTTTGGCATGATATTGAAAATCGTCAATATAACTAAAATGAGTGGATTCAAGTACAGCCTCTCAACTCTGGGTTGGGTGATCCTGATAATTACCTTAGTGATTTTTAAGGGAGGCGGTAAATTGAACCTGATCAATGAAGAACAACTTAAACCTCTTTTCACCGGGCTTTTAATAACGGCCGGAGTTCTCATTTTCCTTTTAAATAATCCCGGAAAGAATCTTTTTGTTCGTATCGGGATGGGGGTCTGGGATTCATATGGGGCCATTACGGGGATTTTTGGAGATCTTTTATCATATATCCGGCTTTTTGCACTTGGTTGTTCATCTTCCATCCTGGGATTTGTTTTTAATGATATATCGACAAGGTTATTATCAATACATTATGTGGGCTGGCTTTTGTTTCTTGTTTTGTTTCTTGTCGGACATACGATTAATATCGCATTATCAACCCTTGGAGGTTTTGTTCATCCCATGAGGCTTACTTTTGTGGAATTCTATAAAAATGCCGGGTTTACCGGAGGAGGTATCGAATATAAACCATTCAAAATAAAACAGTAAAAACACTTAAACAGTAAAATAATCATGGAAACAGCTAATTTAGTTACAAGCGCAACACCTTTAATTCTTGCCTATGTTGGATTGGCGTTAATGCTTTTTTTGAGTGGCATAGGAAGCTCAGTGGGATGTGTAATGGCCGGGAACGCCACCCTGGGTGCTATGAAAAAAAATCCTGATCCCTTTGGAAGTTATTTGCTCCTTAGTGCTCTTCCGGGAACTCAGGGTCTCTATGGCTTTGGCGGCTTTTTTATCATTAACAGCAGCGGAGTAATAAATGAACAAATGACTATGCTACAAGGCATTGCAATACTTGCAGCAGGTTTGGTACTTGGAATTGTTGCACTTGTTTCTGCAATCTATCAGGGACGGATATGTGCAAACGGTATAGCATCAATTGGTTCAGGCAACGATGTTTTCGCAAACACAATGATACTTGCAGTATTTCCGGAATTATACGCAATAATTGCTTTTGCAGCCACATTTATTATCAACAGCACTATTTAGTTCTGCAACATAACTTCTGATATGGGTCGCCATCACCATAAGGTGAGAAGATACCTCTGTTTAATCTGCAGCTGATTTCCGGATTTCAATTTTAATTATTGTGCCGGATGTAATTGGACCGATCCATTCAACTGTTTTTCCCGGGAATTTTTATATTTTTGTAATCTTTATTTAGATTAAATATAACCAACAAAGGATTTGCTGGTTTGTTAATACATGTGAAACTTGCAATGATTTGCGGAAGCTTGAATGGAAAAAGATCAGGATAAGATAATAAATGATGTTACTTCAGGAGAATACAAGTACGGCTTCTATTCCGACATTGAAACGGAGAGGATACCGAAAGGATTGAACGAAGATATTATCCGGACCATTTCACGGAAGAAGGGAGAACCGGACTGGCTTCTTGAATTTCGTCTGAAATCATTCCGTCACTGGCAGACAATGAAAATGCCCGGGTGGGCTAATCTTAAAATACCTCCGATAAACTATCAGGATATAATTTATTATGCGGCTCCGAAGCAGAAAGCATCTGCTGAAAACCTCGATGATATTGATCCCGAACTGAAAAAGACATTCGACAAACTCGGAATACCTCTCGAGGAGCAGAAACATCTTACCGGCGTTGCGGTCGATGCAGTTATGGACAGCGTATCAGTTAAGACAACATTTAAAGAAATCTTGGCTGAATCAGGCATCATCTTCTGTTCATTCAGCGATGCAGTAAAGGAATATCCTGATCTCGTTAAAAGATACATGGGTACCGTGGTTCCCTATACCGATAATTTTTTTGCTACCCTTAACTCGGCTGTGTTCAGTGACGGTTCATTCTGCTATATACCCAAAGGTGTAAGGTGCCCGATGGAGCTTTTGACTTATTTCAGGATAAATTCTGCCAACACAGGTCAGTTTGAGAGGACACTTCTTGTTGCAGATGAAGAGAGCTATGTCAGCTATCTTGAAGGGTGTACCGCTCCAATGAGGGATGAAAACCAGCTTCATGCTGCCATTGTTGAGATTATTGTTGAAAACAATGCTGAGGTAAAGTACTCCACTGTTCAGAACTGGTATCCGGGCGATAAGGAGGGAAAAGGCGGGATATTCAATTTTGTCACCAAGAGAGGATTATGCCGGGGAGAAAACTCAAAAATATCATGGACCCAGATCGAAACAGGATCAGCCATAACATGGAAGTATCCCTCATGTATACTTCGCGGAGATAATTCCACCGGGGAATTCTATTCTGTTGCAGTTACCAATCATCATCAGCAGGCTGATACTGGTACCAAAATGATCCATATCGGTAAGAATACCAAAAGCACTATTGTCTCAAAAGGTATATCTGCCGGGCAGGGACAGAACAGCTACCGTGGTCTTGTTAAAGTCCTGAAAAATGCTACCGGTGCAAGGAACTTCTCACAGTGCGATTCACTATTGCTTGGCGATAAGTGTGGCGCACACACTTTTCCATACATAGAGGTTGATAATCAGACTGCGATTGTGGAGCACGAGGCAACAACTTCAAAGATTGGTGAAGATCAGATATTTTACTGTAACCAGAGAGGAATCTCAACTGAAGACGCTGTCGGACTGATTGTAAACGGATATGCACGGGAGGTCATAAATAAACTGCCGATGGAATTTGCTGTTGAAGCACAGAAGCTTCTGCAGATAAGCCTTGAAGGCAGTGTAGGATAAAAGAAATATCTAAACAACTATATATTATCATGCTGGTTATTAAAAATTTAAAGGCTTCTATTGACGGAAAGACTATAATTAAGGGGATCAGCCTTGAGGTAAAACCCGGAGAGATTCATGCGATTATGGGACCCAACGGATCCGGTAAAAGCACACTGGCAGCAGTTCTTGCAGGAAGGGAATTTGCTGAGGTGACAGAAGGGACTGTTACATATTTCGGGAAGAATCTGCTTGAAATGGCTCCTGAGGACCGTGCCAAAGAAGGGATATTCCTCGGATTCCAGTACCCTATCGAGATTCCGGGTGTGAGCATGGTCAACTTTATGAAAACAGCTGTCAATGAACAGCGTAAGCACAGGGGACTTGAACCCCTGTCAGCTTCCGATTTCCTTAAGATGATGCGTGAAAAGAAAGAGCTGGTGGAGATTGATTCCAAGCTTGCTAACAGATCTGTCAATGAAGGATTTTCGGGAGGAGAGAAGAAGAAAAACGAAATATTCCAGATGGCTATGCTTGAACCGAAGCTGGCTATCCTTGATGAAACAGACTCAGGCCTCGATATTGATGCCCTGCGTATTGTTGCAAATGGAGTCAACAAACTGAAACGTCCCGATAACTCGGTAATTGTTATTACTCATTACCAGAGGCTGCTCGATTATATAATCCCGGATGTTGTTCATGTGCTGTATGACGGGCGTATTGTGAAAACAGCAGGGAAGGAACTCGCACTGGAACTTGAAGAAAAAGGATATGACTGGATCAAAAAAGATGTTGGTGAAAACAATTTGAAATGAACAATCAGTCCGAAAGATCAGAACGATATTACAACCTGTATAAGGAAAACATAAAGAGAATTGCTGAAAATTCTTCTCCTTATATTAACTCATTCAGGGAAGAAGCTATTGAAAAATTCGGTCAGCTTGGCATACCCACCAGGGAAAATGAAACATACAGGTACACAAACCTCGATACATTTTTTAACCATGAGTTTAAAAGCTATTTTATGCCGGTGGCTTCAGATTTTGCCAGGGCAGAGGAATTCAGGTGTGATGTGACCGATCTCGATGCCCACGGAATAGTACTGCTGAATGGTTTTTACCCGACAATTACCGATAAGCTTCGTCAGCTCCCCGGAGGCATCTGGATAGGAAGTCTTAATGAGGCTTCAAAAAAATTCGGGGAAAAGATTGAAAAGCATTACGCGAAATATGCCGGCAGTGATTCAGATGGTCTTGTTCATCTTAATACTGCAATGGCTTCTGACGGGGTCTTTATTTATGTCCCTGAAGGTGTCGTTCTTAAAAAACCTGTTCAGGTAATAAACCTTGTTCAATCGGAAGAAGATATCTTTAATCAGCATCGTAGCCTGATAGTGGTTGAGAAAAATGCAGAGATAACTCTCATTATATGTGATCATACCCTTTCTCCAACGAAGTTTCTTACAAACGCAGTTACCGAAGTTTATGTCGGGGAGAACTCACATTTCGATATTATCAGGGTTCAGAATGAACATAATAATGCAGGTAAGATAACTCATACATTTATTCACCAGGAGAGAAACAGCAACGCTTCATCAAACAATATTACGCTGCACGGCGGGCTTGTCCGTAACAGCACACATCACTTCCTTGGCGGGGAGGGTGCAGAGAGCTATTCGTACGGATTATATCTTGCAGATAAATTCCAGCATGTTGATAATTATGTGAACGTGGAGCATGCTTATCCCAACTGCACCAGCAACCAGCTGTTCAAGGGAGTCCTCGATGATATGGCTACAGGGGCTTTCAACGGACGTATCTATGTACATAAGGACGCTCAGGGTACAATGGCTTACCAGAAGAATAATAATATTCTGCTTACTGACGATGCGAAAATGGACACTAAACCTCAGCTTGAGATCTATGCTGATGATGTTAAATGCAGCCATGGAGCAACTGTCGGACAGCTCGATGACGATGCACTTTTTTATCTTCAGTCGAGGGGAATAAATAAACGGGAGGCAAGGCTTATGCTTATGTTCGGATTTGCTCATGAAGTGATCCAGAACATAAAAGTCGAAGCGCTTCGTGAAAGGATGGATAACCTTGTGATGCAGCGGCTCAGAGGTGAGCTGTCACGTTGTGCAAGCTGCATGGTGAAGTGCGGTTAATTAATTACTGAATTGAAAGATATTGCAGAAATAAGGGCAGATTTCCCGTTGTTAAACCGGCATGTATATGGCAGGCAGCTTGTCTATTTTGATAATGGTGCCACAACACAGAAACCTCAGTGTGTTATCGATGCAGTAAATGAAGTGTATACAAGCTATAACAGCAATATCCACAGGGGAGTGCATGCTTTAAGCGATAAGGCTTCAGAAGAATATGAAAAAGCTCGCGAAAAAGTCAGATCATTCATTAATGCTTCAAAAAGAGAGGAAATTATTTTTACTTCAGGAACTACAGGATCAATAAACGGTATTGCATTTTCGTTTGGTGAAAGATTTATCAGGCCGGGTGATGAAATTATCATAAGCCATCTTGAGCATCATGCCAATATTGTACCATGGCAGATGATGTGCGAAAGAAAAGGTGCGAAACTCCGGATTATCCCGATAAATGATGCCGGAGAGATTTTATTTGATGAATACCTGAAGCTGCTGTCCGGTAAGACAAAACTGGTTGCTGTAACCCAGGCATCAAATGCCCTGGGAACGATATTACCTGTCAGGGAAATCATTAGCGCTGCACATTCTGCAAAGGTACCCGTACTTATCGACGGTGCACAGGGTATCCAGCATGGAGTTGTCGATGTAACGGCAATGGATTGTGATTTCTATGTTTTCTCGGGACATAAGATTTACGGGCCAACAGGTATTGGTGTTATGTATGGCAAGGAAGAATGGCTATCGGATCTGCCCCCTTACCAGGGAGGCGGCGATATGGTAGAAAATGTAACATTTGAAAAAACAACATATAATGAACTGCCTTTCAAATTCGAAGCCGGCACAATGAATTTTGCAGGAGCGATTGGTCTTGGCAGTGCACTGGATTATGTCCTGAGTATCGGGAGAGAAAATATTAAGGCGAGAGAAAGAGAGCTTCTTCATTATGCTACAGAAAAACTATCAGAAATAAAGGAGCTGAAAATCTTTGGCAGTTCTGATAAGAAGATCTCGGTCGTTTCTTTCCTGCTTAATGATATACATCAGTATGATACCGGGATGATCCTCGACAAAATGGGTATCGCCGTAAGAACAGGAACACATTGCGCTCAACCGGTTATGGACCGGTTTGGTATTGACGGAACGGTCAGAGCGTCACTCTGTTTTTACAATACAAAAGAAGAAATAGATATCCTTGGCACAGGAATTGAAAAGGTGATCACTATGTTTGCATAATAATTTACTATGACAATTAACCAGGTACAGGATACGATAATTAACGAATTTTCCACTTTTGAGGATTGGATGGACAAGTATAATTTTCTTATTGATCTTGGTAAAGAGTTGCCTTTGATCGATCAGAAATTCAAGAAAAAAGATTACCTGATTGAAGGGTGCCAGTCGAAAGTGTGGCTTCATCCGGAATATAACGGACAAAAAATAACTTTCACTGCTGACAGTGACGCATTAATTACGCGCGGAATTGTCACCCTTCTTATTAAAGTCCTTTCTGACCGAACCCCAGATGAGATAATATCCTCAGATCTTTATTTCATTGACCGGATAGGACTCAGGCAGAATTTATCGCCCACCAGGTCAAATGGCCTGCTGTCTATGATAAGACAGATTAAACTTTATGCACTGGCTTTTCAGGTAAGAAGCAAAAAGTAATTAATTAAAATTCCCCTCATAACAAATGGATGCCAGCGAACAGCTTGAAATTGAAACAAGGATAGGAGAGGTGCTCAAAAGTATCTTTGATCCTGAGATCCCGGTCAATATTTATGACCTGGGACTTATTTATGATATTAGTGTGGATGATGACCATATTGCACATATCACCATGACTCTCACTGCACCCAACTGCCCGATGGCTGAACAGCTGATTGAAGAAGTGAAATACAAGGTTGCAGGAGTAAAAGGTGTTAAAGACTGTGATCTGAAACTTACGTTCAATCCACGGTGGGATAAAAGCATGCTGAGCGACGAAGCTAAACTTGAACTTGGTCTTTTATAGAAAATAATCCTATGAAAACTGAAGACAAAAATAACCTGTCTTCCCGGATTAAGGAGAAAGCAGCAGACCTTGGATTTGATCTGTGTGGCATTGCAAAGGCCAGGCCTCTGAAGGAAAATGAACCGGTCCTGAAAGCCTGGTGTGAAGCAGGTATGAACAGTAATATGGGTTACCTCGGAAGGAACATTGAAAAACGACTAAATCCTGAATTTCTGTTACCCGGGGCAAAATCGATTGTGGTTACAGGACTTAATTATTTTTCAGAGATCAGGCAACCTGAACCGGGTGTCCCTGTAATATCAAGATACGCATACGGAATTAATTATCATGATGTTATAACAGTCAGACTTGAAAAGCTGCTTGCGTTTATAAAAACAATTGAATCTGGAACGGAAGGCAGGTCTTTTGTTGACTCGGCTCCTCTTCTGGAAAAAGCATGGGCAAAAGAAGCAGGTCTCGGCTGGCGGGGCAAACATTCAATTATCATAAATAAAAAGATCGGATCTTTTTATTTCATAGGTATTTTAATCCTAAATATTGATCTCGGATATGATGTTCCTTTTACCGGGGATTATTGTGGCGAGTGCCAGCTATGTATTGATTTATGTCCGACTGGTGCAATAAACGACAACAGGACGGTTGACGCAAGGAAATGTATTGCTAACCTGACAATTGAGAACCGGGGACCAATACCTGAAGAGATAATTCCCATGATGGAAGGAAGGGTATATGGCTGCGATAAGTGCCAGGAAGTATGTCCATGGAATAAAAAGGTTCAGCCAAACCATACTCCGGAATTTGCAATTAATCCCGGAATTTCTGCAATGAGTCCTGAAGATTGGCTTTCAATTACCAGGGAACAGTATGCCAGGCTCTTTAAAAATTCTGCTATAGGAAGGGTAAAATACGAGCAACTAATGCAGAATATAAGGCTGATAATGAATTCAGAGAAAAAGAATTAATAAATAATTATCTTATCAGATCGCTCCTCTGGAGCTGCCACTTAGTGGCGACCTGTTTGAAAAATGCTTCATTCTCCAATTACTGTTACTACAATCTCCCTCTGATTTCTCGGCCCATCGAATTCACAGAAGAAAATATTCTGCCATGTTGAAAGTCCCGGCTTACCCTGGATTACAGGTATTGTTTCAGAAGGACCAACCAGTCCGGCTTTGAGATGGGCATCACCATTATTGTCCTGGTGATCATGTTCCCAGATGCCAGAAGGTATCATACGATTAAGCAACGTGACCACGTCATTCTGAACAGACTCATCCCAGTTCT
The DNA here is from genome assembly GCA_022865305.1 of Bacteroidales bacterium. Taxonomy (GTDB): domain Bacteria; phylum Bacteroidota; class Bacteroidia; order Bacteroidales; family VadinHA17; genus LD21. Next base: position 103,003 of record JALHSP010000029.1, read on the forward strand.
CCTGAATCATTATTGCTGCAGTTGATCCTCTGGCATATACTGAAGCAATACCATTCTGAACCCTGCTTTCTTTTATTATCTCCAGGATCTTTGTGGTGATATCATATAAGCCGTTCTTACGGTCGGTCCGGAGCGTAATTATCTTTTGCATGGTGGTTTATTTTTATTTAAAATTACTATATGTTTTTTACCTTGCTGTTAAAATCACGTCTTTATAATTGAAAACACATTGAAATTTGATTGACCAGGAAGTAATAGAAGAGTGCAGGAAAGGAAATTTCCGGAATTTCAGAAAGCTTGTCGGATTTGCTTCACCGTTTGCTTTTTCGGTAGCTTTCAGAATGCTTTGCGATGAAGAGGCGGCAAAGGATGTAGTGCAGGAAACCATGGTTACAACCTGGGAGAAGATGAATAAAATCAAATCGGCTGGTAGTTTTAAGATCTGGTTATACAAGATTGTGATTAATAAATGTTATGATCAGCTTAGAAAGAGAAAAACGCAAAATGAGTTCAGGGCAGACGATAAGACATGGGCTTTGCTTTCCAACCATATTTCTGAAGAACATCCTTCTGAACTTGAGAACAGGGAAACAGCCATGATTATTAACCTGCTGACTGAAAAACTGAGACCAAAGCAAAAATCTGTTTTCATCCTGAGCGACATTGAGGAGATGACAAATGAAGAGATTTCGGCAATAACAGGTATGAGCAGAAGGAATATCAAAGCGAACCTCCATTATGCAAGAAGAAATATCAGTGAAATGATCACAAAATATGTCTGAGATGATGCATGAAGAAGAAAAATATAAAAAGGTTATCAATATCCTCAAAAAATCAAGCCCGGTGTTGAAAGACACAGGTATTATTGAAGAGAATGTAATGGCAAGAATTCAACAGGTCAGTGATAAACGTGTGGCTTTTAATTTCTTCGATTACCTGTTTAGCTGGGTTTATATAGGTTGGGTCAGAAGAGGTCTGGTTGCAGCTTCAATTCTTTTAGTTGTGGCATTCGGTTACCAGCAGGCAATGATCCTGAAGCGGATCAATAACCTTAATGACCGAGCTATATTTAGTGAGAGTCAAATGGTTACGGGAGTATCAGATGAAATCGGTGATAAATTGTTGCTTTACAGGCTCACTGATGGTAAACCATATGATAAGTCAATTAAAATATCAAACAGGCAAATGAGACGGTTGCTCGAGTCAGTTAATGAATTACAGCTTAAGTATAACGATCTGATCAGGCTGATTGAGGAAACCCCTGACCTTAAGAAATATATCGATGAGAAAATGACAGAAAATAACAGGAAGAAATTAAAACTATAATGCCATGAATAGAAAATCAATAAAATTAGTTGTCTCCTTTATCCTGACCATGATATTTTCATGTGATGAACCGGAGACTGTGATAACAAATATTGTGCATCCCGATGGTTCTGTGACCAGAAAGATTGAAATGAAAAGTGTTAAGAACAATTTTGAGGTTTCTAATTTACAGGTACCATTTGATCCAACATGGAACGTGAAGGATTCGCTGGAGTTCACTGAAAAAGGCGATACTATATGGGTAAAACGTGCTGAGAAACTTTTCAAAAACATTGATGAGATCAACAGGGCTTACCAGGCAGACAGCGGGGCCAATAAAGACATATCCCGCAGGACAGAATTCAGGAAGAAATTCAAATGGTTCAATACGGAGTACAGGTTTGCTGAGATAATAGATAAAAAGATATCCTATGGTTATCTCGTTACAGAATTTCTAAATCAGGAGGAGCTGCAATGGTTCTATTCCCCGGAAAATATAACTGATGAGAAGAAAAACGGGCCTGACAGCCTTAAATTCAAAGTTTTGGATGATACAGTGAATAAAAAGATCGATAGATGGTTCATTAAATGTCTTGCCTCAGAATGGATTGGTGAATTTGCCAAACTCACTGAAGGAAAAGCAGGAGATGAACTGACACTGGGATCATTAAAAGCAAAAGAGGATGAATTCGTGAAGATTATTGAGACAAGTGGCGAAAAGTTTGACAGCTTATGGTCAGAGGGGATATTGCTTAAAGAATTTATCGGCGAAGCTAATGCCATGAAATACAGTAATGAAGCTGATTCAGCAAACAATTTTGCTGCAGACCACGTTCTTTTCGATTTTCTCGATTATACAGTAAGGATAAGCATGCCGGGTAAACTGATAGGGACTAATGGATTTATTGACTCAACAAGAATTTCACTTTGGCCTGTTAAATCTGACTATTTCGTTACTCAGCCTTATGAAATGTGGGCAGAATCTAGAACTCCAAACAGGTGGGCATGGATAGTATCAGGAGTATTCCTGGTATTTGTACTGGCTGGTATAATTTTCAGGATGTTAAAGAAAAAGTAGATTTGCTCTGCCATCAAACCCTCTTCTTCAGGAGAAGATCAGGGTGAGGTCCATAAAATTTAACTTACATAATCCTTAAGCATCACCATCAGTTTCTGACGGGTAAAGAAGATCCTGCTTTTGACCGTACCGATCTTTAGGCTCAGCTCATCAGCAATCTCTTTATATTTATAACCGTCCAGATGCATCTGAAAAGGAATCCTGAATTCATCGTCAAGCGAGTTGATAGCTTTTTCAATTTCTCCTTCAGCATAGTTCGATTCAGGGGAAATGAATCCTTTGTCACCCGGTTGATTGATATAATATAAATCCTGTGTACCGTCGATTATCGTGTTCTCTTTAATATTGCGCCTGTAATTGTTAATGAAAGTATTTTTCATTATGGTAAAAACCCACGCTTTAAGATTTGTATAATCAACAAATTTATCTTTATAGGTTATTGCCTTGAGATATGTATCCTGCACAAGGTCCAGTGCAGTATCGCGATCGGAGGTCAGACTCATGGCGAACCTTTGAAGATTGGATTTCATTCCGACCAGACTGGTATTGAAATCATATATTGTCATAATTCTCTTTTTTAATGTTGTCGGAACAAAATTATAACTATAAAAAAAGATATGCAAATCTTAATATCTTAATATCTGTATATTCTATTTTTATTCTAAACAAATAGATTTTATAAGTATCAGAAAAATAGGTATATATAACAGCTTTCGGGAACTGATTATAAATTATGTATAAATTGAATTTTAGATAAGAACTCCAACTTTGTATTCCGTCACCACCCTGAAAACAATCCGGGGATTGATACTTTGCTAATCATTACTCTCCGGCATTATTTGTCAGTATAAAGAAATTCAACACGGTAAATGATTTTATTGTCTCAACTTTACTATTTTTAAAGAAAAAAGAAATGGATTATAACATTAAGCTGAAGAACGGTCAGGTTTTAAGAGGCTTGATAAACAGTCCCGGTGAGAAAATGTATGCTATAATAATTTTTGTTCATGATCTCGGTGAACATATTCAACGTTATAAAACCTGGGCTGACTTACTAAACAGAGATGGGATAGGATTTACAGGTATGGATCTGCCGGGCCATGGACGCTCAGATGGAAAAAGGGGACATATTCAAAGCTATTCTCTCACTGACGAGATGATTGACATTCTTCATGAACATGTCCGGAATACTTTCCCCGGAATACCTGTCTTCTATTACGGGCATAGCCTTGGAGGAACTATTGTTCTTGATTACCTTCTCAGGAAAAAGCCGGAAATAAAAGGGGCAATAGTAACATCCCCATGGCTGAAGCTCTCTTTTGAGCCAGATAAATTTAAAATTGCATTAGCCTCAGTTATGAGATTTATCTTACCGGGACTGATACAACCTTCAGGACTTGTGGCAGATCATCTTTCTCATGACAAAGAGGTAGTCGATAATTATATTGCAGATCCTCTGGTCCACGATAAGATCTCAGTAAGTCTGTTCCACAGTACTGTGAGCGCTGCCAGAAACTCACTTGCACATGCTTCGGAGCTTGAGGTGCCTCTTCTGCTTATGCATGGGAGCGATGATATGATCTGTTCTCCCGGTGGCAGCCGTGAATTTGCTGCTGCAGCAGCAAAAGCTGAGCTTAAAATATGGGAAGGAGGATACCACGAGCTTCATGATGAATCTTTTAAAACAGAGGTTTTTAGTTTTCTGGTTAACTGGATGAACAGAATTCCTGGATGATATTATCCGGAATAAGTCATGGAACTCAGGACTATATTCAATATTGAACCTTCTGATAAAAAGATCACTTATAATGATCCGGTAATGTTCATCGGATCATGCTTTGCAACCTCCATCGGCAGACAATTTGAGACCGGACACCTTCCTGTAATGATAAATCCTTCAGGTACTGTATATAATCCGGTATCAGTCTGCAATACCCTCGACACTATTAATAACATAAAAGTATATAATAAAAGTGATCTTTATAATAATGACGGTGTCTGGTTAAGCTTTAACCATTATACTGATTTTTCATCCGGAGATCCTGTAAAGGTTGTTGAAAAGATCAATAACGGATCGAAGGAAGCTCTCACATTCCTTAAAACAGCGCGATTTCTTTTTATAACGTTTGGCACTGCAAGGGTTTACAGGTGGAAGCAATCGGGCAAGATTGTTTCAAACTGTCATAAGATCCCTTCATCTGAATTTACACATGAGCTGTTGAGTGTAAATGATGTCGTCACATTATGGAATGATCAGTTGGAAAGACTGCAATCGCTTTACCCTGAACTGAAAATCATTTTTACAATCAGTCCTGTGCGGCATTGGAAAGATGGCGCCCATGGCAACCAGGTAAGCAAATCTGTCCTGTTTCTGGCGGTGGAAGAGTTGCTCAAACACCCTTCCAGTCCAGGCTATTTTCCTGCATATGAGCTGGTTATGGATGATCTGCGCGATTACCGTTTTTATGATAATGATATGCTTCATCCTTCATCATCGGCAGTTGACTATATATGGAATGCATTTACAAAATGCTATTTTGATAACACAACCATAGAAATATGGAAAGAGGTTACAAAAATTACTAAAGCTGTTTCTCATCGGATACAAACAGATTCCGGTGAAGGAATCCGGAAATTTGCTGAAAAAATCCTTGCACGGATCGATTCCGTTACAAAAAAAATCTCGACAGTTAACCTAGACAACGAAAGAAAGTATTTTCTTGATCTGCTGGATTCTTAAGGAAAAAGTGTCATTTAGCCAGAAATCTTATGATCAGTTAATTTTTGTTTTTTGCCCTGTGAGCACAAACTTCATTCTGTGAAAAGTAAACTATTCATGTCACTTAAGCAAGGGGATCACTTTTAAAAATTCGGCAGGATTTCTTGTGATTATTATCTTTTCGGGAATCTTCTTTTTAGCTTCGTCAGGATAGTCTGTCAGTATTATTTTTTTGATGAGCAATGATTTGCCAATGCTATTGAAATATCCGATTTTCTTTTCAGCAAAGTCGAAAGAACCTGAATTGACCACCAGGTATTCAAATGGTTTAATTTTATATATTTCAACAACCTCCGATGCCGGAAGCATACCACCGGTAAAAATTACATCAAATCCCCGTTTTTTAAGTGCGTATTTATAGAAAAGAAAGTTATTATCTATAAGATTATCAGAAGTATTTATCATTGCCACAGTTGCTCTTGTACTGCCTGCCAATGGCTTAAGAAGGCGATCTTCAACAATAATTAGCTGTCTTATAGTATATCTGATAAATTGTTCCTGGGCTCTCGACAAACTGCCCGTTTGCCAGAGGATTCTGGCTTTTTCAAGCAGGGGATGCAGATGACGGGAATAAGCTTCTTCAATTCCCTGGTATCTTATATATGGAAGGAGGGTCTCAATGAACATTTCCTCATTAAATTTGATTGCAGCCATAAGAATCTTCCCGGGTTGAAAATTCTGGTCAAGATTATCCAGTTTGCTGCTTGCGTTCATCACCTGCTGTGCCAGCTCATCTTCATTCAGCATGGCAATTTTGGAAATCTTCAAACCATTCCGGTTAAGGTAGGCTACATTCAGGATTTTTTTTAATTCTGATTCATTATACGTTCTTATATTTGAGTCGGTTCTGTCCGGTTCAAGGATCCTGTATCTCTTCTCCCAAATCCTGATTGTGTGAGCCTTAATACCCGAAAAGTTTTCAAGATCCTTTATTGTAAAAATATTTATTACTTCTTCCATGGCTGTATAATAAAAATATGATGCCGGGTCATTATTGCATTAAGTAAAACAATCTGATAACAGGATTGTTTATCAAGGTGTTAATGAAAATTGATAAGTATGACTTTTTTGCAGCAAATTTCCCCGGATATCCGCTGAATTACCTTTGTAATTGTAACCTATTCAGATTGTTCAATCATAATCTTTTTAACGACCCTTACACCGTCACTGAAAAGAATCGTAACAAGATACATCCCCCTTCTTGGGTTATCAAGCAGGATTTTGGTAATTGTCTGAGGGTTATTATATTGAGCTCTGAATATGTCCTGGCCTATTATGTTTGTAATTTTTACAGAAGAAATTTCTTTATCACATCTTATGGTAAAGCTGTTATCCCTTACAGGTACCGGATAAATGCTGATGTTGACATTTGCTGCCTCAGGGTTCCTTTGTACCTGACCGGATGCAATGCCAGTGGTATCCTTCTGGGCATGAAGGTTAATGAAAAAAATAATAAACAGAACAAAGAGTAAACTCTTCTTCATATATATCGTTTTGTAATTTCTATCAAAAATTGTGCTAAAGGTATTAAAAAATTAAATAAAATGATTTAAATATGAAACAGCTTTATTTAGGTCTTCGATTGTATCTATGCCCATACTATCCCATTCAGTAGTCGCAGTTCTGATCCTGAAACCGTTATCTATCCATCTGTTCTGTTCCAGAGATTCGGCTATTTCAAGGGGGCTTCTGGTTAATTTTGTTATTTTTTTTAGAGTTTCAGTTTTATAAGCATAAAGGCCAATATGTTTGTAATAAATATGTTTCTGTGACCATAAAGCCGGTTCAGAGTCTCTTATATGGGGTATTGCAGCTCTGCTGAAATAAACCGCATCACCATTTGCGTTTATGATCACTTTTGGCTGGTTGGGATTAAAAATATCCTCTCCCGGCAGAGTTTTTCGGACAAGAGTTGCTATTTCGACGCTTTTATCGGAAAAACATGATATCAGGAGATTAATCTGTTCCGGCCTGATGAATGGTTCATCCCCCTGGATGTTTACAACAATATCTGCTTTTATACCTGTCTCGCCGGTAATTAAGCTAACCGCTTCAGCACAGCGATCAGTGCCGCTCATATGTTCAGATGAAGTCATCACAGCTTTTCCACCGAAATCAATAACAGCATTGTATATTCTTTTATCGTCTGTAGCGACATAAACAATATCAAGCGACTTGCCTGCCTGTTCATATACCCTTTGGATCATTGGTTTGTCTCCGAGCAATGCAAGAGGTTTCCCGGGAAACCTTGTTGAGGCATATCGTGCAGGAATAATGCCGGCAAATTGATATCCGAACTCCTTTTTCATTTTACTTATTTACGTAAATTGCCTTCCCAATGTTTCAAAAATATCTTAAATTCGCAACATTGTAAAACAGTATATGAAAGATCTTCAAAATATTAAGCAGCGTTTTGGCATTATCGGTAACAATGAAGGACTTAACCGTGCGATCGATATTGCTGTTCAGGTTGCACCGACTGACCTTTCTGTACTTATTACAGGTGAAAGCGGAACAGGGAAGGAGGTTTTTCCTCAGGTGATACATAATTACAGTACCAGGAAACATGGCCAGTACATTGCAGTGAACTGTGGGGCAATTCCCGAAGGGACCATTGATTCAGAACTGTTTGGGCATGAAAAAGGGGCATTCACCGGTGCTATAGACAGCAGGAAAGGTTACTTTGAAGTGGCTGACGGAGGTACAATTTTCCTTGATGAAGTTGCTGAACTGCCGCTTTCAACCCAGGTCCGCTTGCTTAGAGTGCTTGAAACAGGTGAATTTATCAGAGTTGGCTCATCGAAAGTACAGAAAACAAACGTAAGGGTGATAGCAGCCAGCAATGTTGATGTTCCAAGGGCAATTGATACAGGGAAGTTCAGAGAGGATCTCTTTTACCGCCTGAACACTGTTCCGATAAGAATACCTTCTCTGAAAGAAAGAGGTGATGATATCTTTCTCCTTTTTCGCAAATTTGCAGTGGATTTTGCTGAAAAATACAGGATGCCTGCTATAAGGCTCGATTCAGAAGCAAAAAACATCCTTCTGAATTATTCTTGGCCCGGGAATGTAAGGCAGCTTAAAAATATTACAGAACAGATATCAATAATTGAAAGTGAAAGAGAGATCAGGGTTGCGACACTTAAAGCATATCTTCCCGATTACGACGGAATTAAACTCCCTGCTGTAATCAAGAAAGATGGCGATAGCTCATTTTCTTCCGAAAGGGAGATTTTATATAAAATCCTTTTCGACATGAAAAGTGATGTGAACGACCTTAAAAAGCTGGTTTTTGATCTTATACAAAGGGGCGAAGTGGACATTAATTCCAATGAAACAAATTCAAGGGCAATCAAAAATCTATTCAGGGATACAAAGGGCAATATGGATGGATCACACGTAACGGAAGCTGCTTCAGTTGATTTTTCACCACGTCAGACAAGGAATGATATTCAGGATACTGAGGAAATTGTTGAGGAATCATTGTCACTTGCTGATAAAGAAGTTGAGATGATAAAAAAGGCTCTTGAAAAATATAATGGGAAGAGAAAAATGGCAGCTAATGAGCTGGGTATTTCGGAAAGAACATTGTACAGGAAAATTAAAGAGTATGGACTTGAAATGTAATGGGATGATTCTGAATTTAAGAAAAGCAATACTTCCGGTTTTATTTGGAACAGTAATCATTTTGCTTAACAGTTGCGTTATAAAATATTCATTTTCCGGAGCAAGCATTTCTGCAGACGTAAAAACCATCAGTATCCAGTATTTTCAAAACAGGGCAAGCCTGGTTCAACCCGGACTCAGCCAGTATCTGACTGATGCTCTGATTGATAAATGCAAAGCCCAGACAAACCTCGGATTCATAAACAGAATAGGGGATGTTAATTTTGAGGGAGAAATCACCGACTATAATACACGTCCTTTAACTGTAGCTGCGGATGCACAAGCTGCCACAAACAGATTTACTATTTCAGTTAAAGTCAAATTCACAAACGCAATGGAACCTGATAATAGCTATGAACAGAGCTTCTCCCGTTATGAGGATTATGACAGCAACCGCAATCTCAGTGAGGTTGAGAAGGAACTTTCAGATAAAATAATTGAACTTCTCGTGGAAGATATATTTAACAGAGCTTTTGTTAACTGGTAACTAAAATGAATAGAAACGATTTCCTGAGAATGGTTGAAAATTCCGGTCCCGTTGATCGTCAGATGATCGGAGAGGTCAGCGATCTTATTAATATTTTCCCCTATTTTCAGAGTGCATATTTATTGCTGCTCAAAGGACTTCAGAATACCGGTGATGTCAAATTCGAAAATCAATTAAGAGTTTCTGCCATACATATTGCCGACAGAGAAGTGTTGTATTATCTGTTAAAGAAGGAGCCATCTGTCAATGTTGAACATGAGGTGACCTCAAAACAACCGGTAACTTCAGAAATCAATCCGGAAGATAGTCAGCAGGTTGTAATCGAAACGGCAAAAAACAGTGAAGATCTTATTAATGAAATTGAGAAAAGTTCAGACGATGGGAAAAATGAAGATCAGGCAGAAAACGTGCAGCAAAATACCGGTCATTCAATTCTGATTACAACTGAGACTGATAATGAAGAATTCAGCAGCATGGTGTTTCTTGTTGATGAAGAATCAGGATCGGTTGAGGAAAAGGTCATTTATATGGATCCCGGATTTTCCGTTCCTGAACACGTTGATCTTCTTGAGCTGGATCTTGAAAATAAAGCACCTGTACCAGAGGAGGATTCGAGAACAGAGGAACAACCGGATTACAGTGAAATTAATTCAGAAAAACAACGACAGACCGATCTGATTGATAAATTTATTTTAACCAATCCCAGGATTGAACCTGTAAAAGAGAAATCTGATGCACCGGTTGAAGATATCTCGAAGCCATTTGTTGAAGCAAAGGGAGGATTTCTGACGGAAACACTAGCACGGATTTATATCAGGCAGGGATATTACTCGAAGGCAATTAATGTCTACGAGAAATTATGTTTGAAATTTCCGGAAAAATGTAGTTACTTTGCAGGGCAAATCGAAAAGGTGAATGAGTTAATTAAAAAGTGACCAGATGGGAATATATATTTTTGTTTCAATTTTAATAATTATTGCATGTTTCCTGCAGATACTAATTGTGCTTGTTCAGAATTCAAAAGGTGGAGGACTGGCAGCTAATTTTACTTCAGCAGGTCAGACGATGGGTATTCGCAAGACGGCAGATTTTCTTGAAAAATCCACATGGACGCTGGCAGCAGCAATCCTGATTCTTTGTGTCGTGGCGACTGCTTCCATACCTCGAGGTTCAGAAACGGGGCGATCCAGAATAGAAAATGAGATAAATAATGCTGTTGATCCCAATGCTATTCCTACTCTTCCGACAGCAGTTCCTCCATCAACAACTACTCCTTCAACCAGTGAGGATCAACCTGAAAATTAAATCATTTAGAAAACAAATAGGTAAAAGTGTCAGTTTGTCACATACTGACATTTTTTTGTTTTAATAATAAAATGCTGTAATACAACAGTTTATTAAAAACTCATTAATTAACCGACAATATAATGACAGTCTAAAACAGATAATTTGTCGTCAAACATCCAAAAATGTCATTTTTCCTTCTTTGGCACAAAATATGTTAAAATAAGGAGTCGGTAAACGATTTTTTAACTTTAAAACTATATAAATATGGCACAATTAAAAGGTAAAATTCTGGCAGGAAAGGTTCTTGTTAAACCTGATGAAGCTGAAGCTAAAACTGCCAGTGGAATAATTATTCCCGATTCCGCAAAGGAAAAACCTCGTCAGGGGAAGGTGATTCTTGTTGGCGCTCCCAAGAAAGACGAAGAAATGGAAGTAAAAAAAGGGGATGCAGTACTTTATGGTAAATACTCAGGGCAGGAACTTACCATTGATGGGGAAGATTATCTTCTTATCTCACAGACAGATATTCTTTTTATAGTTTGATTTTTTAACCAATTAATTTATTAGATATGGCAAAAGAGATAAAATATAATATTGATGCACGTGCTCTTCTGAAAGAAGGTGTTGATCAATTGGCAGATGCAGTAAAAGTGACCCTCGGACCGAAAGGACGCAATGTGGTACTGGAAAAGAAATTCGGTGCTCCGCAGATTACGAAAGATGGAGTCACAGTTGCTAAAGATATAGAACTGTCAGATCCGTATAAGAATATGGGTGCCCAGATGGTAAAGGAAGTTGCTTCAAAAACCGGGGATATTGCCGGTGATGGCACAACCACTGCAACTGTTCTGGCCCAGGCTATTATTAATGTGGGGCTAAAGAATATCACTGCCGGAGCAAATCCCATGGATATCAAAAGGGGTATTGACAAGGCAGTTGAAAAGGTGATTAAGCATTTAAAATCGCAGGCAAAAGTCGTTGGTGATGATCTTGCTAAAATTGAGCAGATTGCAAGAGTTTCTGCAAATGACGACCAGGAGATCGGTAAGCTTATAGCTGAAGCTATGGGGAAAGTTCATAAGGAAGGAGTCATTACGGTTGAAGAATCAAAAAGTACCTCCACTTATGTTGAAGTTGTTGAAGGAATGCAGTTCGACCGTGGTTATATTTCTGCATATTTTGTCACCAATGCGGAAAAAATGGAGACAGAACTGGAAAATCCGTATATTCTTATTTACGATAAGAAAGTAACTTCAATGAAAGATATGCTTCCGATTCTTGAATCATCAGCACAGTCAGGTCGTCCGCTTCTCATTATTTCTGAAGATGTTGAAGGTGAGGCTCTCGCAACACTTGTTGTGAACCGTCTTCGTGGCTCTCTCAAGGTTTGTGCGGTGAAAGCTCCCGGATTTGGTGACAGAAGGAAAGAGATGCTTGAGGATATTGCAATACTCACTGGAGGAACAGTTATCTCAGAAGAGAAAGGTCTGAAGCTTGAGCATGCAACACTTGACATGCTTGGAACATCCGAGAAAGTGACTGTCAGCAAGGAGAACACTACAATAGTAAATGGTGCCGGCGATAAGGAAATGATTAAGGCCCGTGTTGGTCAGATCAAACAGCAGATGACAACCACAACATCTGACTATGATAAGGAAAAACTGCAGGAGCGTCTTGCAAAGCTTGCCGGTGGTGTTGCAGTTCTTTATATCGGAGCTGCTTCAGAAGTTGAAATGAAAAATAAGAAAGACCGTGTTGATGACTCATTACATGCAACACGTGCTGCGATTGAAGAAGGTATTGTTCCGGGCGGAGGGGTTGCCTATATTCGTGCCATTGCAGCTCTTGAAGGACTGAAAGGTGATAATGATGACCAGACAACCGGTATTGAAATTGTCAAACGTGCAATAGAGGAGCCGTTACGTCAGATAGCAATAAACTCCGGTAAAGAAGGCGCTGTTATTGCACAGGCTGTAAAATCAGGGAAAGGTGATTACGGATATAACGCTCAGACCGATAAACTTGAGAAACTTTATACATCAGGGGTTGTTGATCCTGTTAAAGTTGTCCGCGTTGCTCTTGAAAATGCATCATCGGTTGCCGGGATGTTTCTGACAACAGAAGCTGTTATTGTTGAGGAAAAAGAAGAACATCCTTCAATGCCACCACAGGGTATGGGCGGTGGAATGCCGGGAATGATGTAATATTCATTACTTGCCCCCTGCCCCCTAAAGGGGGTTCAATAATACACTATTTAATGATAGGGCCGGGTCTCAAACCCGGCTCTGCATTTTTAGTCCCGCTCATGCGGGATTGGGGGGCAAGAAAGATATTTATATATTTGCACCTGATTTTCAATAAGTCTTATTGATGAGCAATATCCGTAATTTCTGTATAATTGCGCATATCGACCATGGCAAGAGCACCCTGGCTGACCGGTTACTTGAGAAAACCAATACAATTTCGAAAAGGGAATATCAGGATCAGGTGCTGGATGACATGGACCTTGAAAGGGAGAGAGGCATTACAATAAAGAGCCATGCAATCCAGATGGAATATTATCATGAAGGAAAGAAGTTTATCCTGAACCTGATTGACACTCCCGGACATGTGGATTTCTCTTATGAAGTTTCCAGATCTATAGCAGCATGCGAAGGAGCTCTGCTGGTTGTTGATGCAACACAGGGAATACAAGCACAGACAATTTCAAATCTGTATAAGGCTATTGACCATAATCTCGAAATAATTTCTGTGCTTAACAAGATGGATATGGCGAATGCAATGCCTGAAGAGGTGAAAGACCAGATTGTTGATCTTGTAGGCTGCAAACGTGAAGATATCATAGAAGCCAGTGCAAAAACCGGAATGGGTGTAGAGAGGATTCTCAGCGACATTGTTACCCGGATTCCGCCTCCAAAGGGTAATCCCGAAGCACCTTTACAAGCACTTATTTTCGACTCCATCTTTAATTCATTCAGGGGCATTATAGCATATTTTAAAATTGTAAATGGCACAATAAAAAAAGGTGACAGAGTTAAATTTGTAAGTACTGATCATGAATATAATGCTGAAGAGATCGGCGTTTTAAAACTGAAACAGGATCCTCGCGAAGAAATTAGTGCAGGTGATGTGGGATATATTATCTCTGGAATAAAAATCTCCTCCGAGGTGAAAGTTGGTGATACAATCACTCATGTTAAAAATCCCTGTGGAAAAGGCATTTCAGGATTTGAAAATGTTAAACCGATGGTGTTTGCCGGAATGTATCCTGTAGATGCTGATGAATATGAGGATCTGAGAAACTCAATAGAAAAACTTCAGCTTAATGATGCATCACTTTCATTCATCCCTGAGTCATCCGCAGCACTTGGATTTGGTTTCAGGTGTGGATTTCTTGGATTGCTTCATATGGAAATCATCCAGGAACGTCTTGACAGAGAATTTAATATGGATGTAATTACCACCGTACCAAACGTTTCATTTAAGGTATTTACCATCAGGGGAGAAGAAATAGATGTTCATAATCCTTCAGGGCTGCCACCGGTCAATCATATAGAACGTATTGAAGAACCATATATAATAGCCCAGGTAATAACATCGGCGGATTATGTGGGACCGATTATGAAGCTTTGTATAGATAAGCGGGGTACATTAAAAAATCAGGTCTATCTTACAAAAGACAGAGTCGAGCTGACGTTTGAAATGCCGCTTTCAGAAATAGTTTTTGATTTCTATGATAAGCTCAAGAGTATTTCGAAGGGCTATGCATCTTTTGATTATTATTATATTGATTATCAGAAAGCAGACCTTGTAAGGCTTGATATACTTCTAAATGGTGAGATGGTAGATGCTTTGTCAACATTGATTTACAGGGGTCATGCTTACGATTTTGGCCGTAAAATTTGTGTAAAGCTTAAGGAACTCATTCCAAGGCAGCAGTTTGATATTGCAATTCAGGCAGCTATCGGTGCAAAAATAATTGCCCGTGAAACTGTAAAGGCGGTCCGGAAAGATGTAACGGCAAAATGTTACGGTGGGGATATTACAAGGAAAAGGAAGCTCCTCGAAAAACAAAAGAAAGGGAAAAAGCGTATGCGGCAGATAGGTAATGTTGAGGTCCCGCAACAGGCCTTTCTTGCTGTTTTAAAAATTGACTGACCTTCCGGGGTAATAAAGGTGCGACAATAATTATTATTTCTTCAGATTTCCCTTTTTGGAAAATTAAAATAGAATTTTATTAATTTAGCCGAATGATAAAAAGGGAGATAAAAATATTTTAATCCTATTTATCTAGCCTAAGCAGTTTACCCTGACCTGAAATAAAGTCAGGGTATTTTTTTCAGCAAATAAGCTTGTAGCCTCTGCCGTGAACATTCAGTATTTTAATTGCCGGATCCTTAATTAAATACTTCCTTAATCTGGTTATGTAGACATCCATACTTCTTGCATTGAAGTAGTTATCATCTATCCATATTGACTTTAACGCAAAATTACGTTCAAGTATTTCATTCCCATGCTGGCATAACAGCTCAAGAAGTTCCGATTCCTTTGTTGTGAGTTTTATGGTCTGGTCCCTGAATGTAAGCAATTGTTTGAGAGGATCAAATGTATAAGAGCCAATGGTGTACGAATCTTTTTTCTTTCTGGTATTAGATCCAGTAGTCCTTTTAAGTATAGCCTGGATGCGGTATAACAGCTCCTCCATTGAAAATGGCTTGGTAATATAGTCGTCGGCACCTGATCTGAAACCCTCAAGAACATCTTCTTTCAGGCTTCTTGCAGTAAGAAAAATTATTGGGATTGAAGGATTGATCTTACGGATCTCTCTGGCCAGTGTAAGCCCATCCATTTCCGGCATCATTATATCGAGGATACAAAGATCGTATTGCTCTTTCGAAAAAGAATCAAGGGCAAGGATGCCGTTGACGAACAAATCTGTTTTAAAATTTTTTACTGTGAGATAATTGCGCAGCAAATTACCCAGATTGCTGTCATCTTCTGCAAGAAGAATTCTTGTATTTTTCATTTTAATCCGGTTTGAGGGATGAAAAGAGTGAATTTTGTTCCCTTATTAATCTGACTTTCCGCCTTAATTGTTCCATTGTGTTCTTCAATTATTTTCTTAACATAACTTAAACCAAGTCCAAATCCTTTTACATTATGCACATTACCGGAATGCACCCGGAAGAACTTATCATATATTCTTTTTATATCTTTCTTGCTTATCCCGATGCCATTATCTTCAACGGTAATGATAATGCCTTTTTTTGTATTTTTTGTGGTGATGGTTATTTCAGGTTTATTTCCGGAATACTTTATTGCATTATCAATAAGATTAGAGATAGAATTAAGAAAATGTATCTCATCAGCCAATGCATGAGGTTGTACCGCCTGAAAGTCTTTTTTGATTATACCGTCCCTGCTTTTTATCTGAAGGTCAAAATTTTCAACAGCATTGTTGATGACAGAATGAATATCCAAATCAACAAGACTGAGCTTCATCTTTGTTTTTTCAAATATTGCCATCTGCAGGACTTTCTCAACATGAAATTTAAGGCGCATACTTTCATCAGAAATAACTTTGGCAAGATTGTCAGTATTTTTTTTCTTGTCTGAGATTGTTTTATCAGCTATCATTTGTGAAGCCAGGGATATTGTAGAGATAGGTGTCTTAAGCTCATGGGTCATATTGTTTATAAAGTCGTTTCTGATTTCTGAAATCTTTTTCTGGCGAAAGATTCCAACGAATGTTCCGGTAGCAAGAATCAGCAACAGGGAAGTGAATAGCAGGGAAAGGAAACCGAGTGCACCTATTTTTTCAAATTTGTATTGCTGTTCCTGGAGGAAGTATACAAACAGCTGATTCTGGCTCGGCACAGGATCGTTCGGGAAAAGCTGAATAATGAATTTTTTTGTTCCGGGTCTGTCAGTGAAGCCCGGGGTTTTCCAGATTATTCCTGCTCTACCAGAGCGGATTGAAAATTCGAAATCAAGCAGGATGCTAACATTATTGAGAGCGGTCCTTAGCTGATCCTGCAGATCTTCAGGATCAATTCTATCTCTTATATCCGGTGGATTACGAAGAATTTTCTCCATAATATTCTCAAGGAACACAATCTTGTTGGAAACCCTTCCTGATAATTCTGCACTTGTAAGCTGTGCGGAAGGCTCCGAAAGTTCATCCGCAGAGACATCTTCGGCAGAAATAAAAATCTTCTGACCTGAACTTGTAATGGCTATAAGTTCATCAGCATTATTGAGTCCGTACATCTCCAGAAGTTTTGAATTGGGGTGGTATCCCCTAAGTCTCATGGCCAGTGGTGAATTTGCGGGAACGATGGCAGTGATAGAATCAGTTGATGCCGGTCCTATTTCTTCAACGATACTGTTTATTAATTCTTTTTCTTCAAGATCAAGAATGACTGACTCAAGAGCTTTATTGGCAAGATTACGGAATTGCTGATCGGTAATTTCAATTGCGTTACGTATCCAGTATAACTGAATAAGTATCAATCCCGAAATTACCAGGAAAAAGAAAATTGCCAGTAAAACTATGGTTTTCCGCTTCATTAAGATACAAAAGTACTTGTATATAAATTATCTTGCCATTCTTTAACTTTCTTTAACAACCTGGCCTGTTAAATTCATAATTGAAGCAGATTTGCTATCAGAAAAAATAAAATATTTTAACAAATCATTAAAATATTGTTAATATTCAGCTATTTATATCAGAACATTTTTTTGTCTCATTTACACTCAGTATATTTGTACAGGATTTGGCATGATATTTGGTTTATTAGAGAATAGAGGTTTTTTTCATAGGTTAGGTTAGTTTTAGGGTTATCAAAAAAGTGAGGCTGACATCTCTAGTCAGCCTCTTCTTTATTTTACCGCATGATCAGCTTTTTTTAGGCATATACCTGACTTTTATCACATTCAGGTTTTTAGCTCTTGCCCCATAATAAATATGTTTCTGGATATCATTTGCTTTTTGTCTTTGAAGCCATGTAAGATTAATAACAAACGAAGTCCCATTTTTTAACAGCAATTTTGCCTTTTTTTGTTTATGAGTCATAATAAGTTCCCTGATATTAACCCATTTGAAGGAATGTCTTCCGGGATGGAATAATCCATATCTGAACTCAATTTTTTCGTCATCAATTGAAAAGAAAAGGTCTTTTCTTTTAACAGTCGAGTAGTAAGCAATTATAGCTACAATAAGACTTATACTGAATGGAGCAAGTGAGAGTATTGGCTGAATGGTTTCCTTTTTAATAACATAACTTAATATTAATACATATACACCAGCCAGGAAGAACAATATCACAAAAATCCATAAGATAGCTTTCCTTCCCTTTGAAAATTGCACTTCTGATAGATTATAATAAAGGTTTTCCATACTCTAATGGATTAGGTATTGTAAATGTTTATCCTTTATAGCTTTTGAATCAATATTGAACACTGCTGTGATACAGTCAAGTTCCCTGAGAGCAGATATTATATCGTTTATATCGGCATCATTCCCGGGATCAAATATCTGGAAAATATAGTCAATATTTTTTAGTTTCTTCAGAAAGAATTTTTTCCCGGTCCTGTTCGAGATCAGATCGTAGATTAAATCCGGAGAGCCGGTTATATCCGAAAACCTGCTGAATGTTAATTCAGAATTATTATCATGCAGTGTAACCGGTGAAATACTTTTAAGAGAAATCCGGAATTTTTTATTCAGGGCAAGCGAAAGCTTATAATCAGGTTCAGCAGAGACAATACCAAGTATGACAGACTCATTATTCTGATTAATATTTAGCTGGATCCGTTTGATTTTCTGCACGGCTCTTATATTTCATCGCCTTAACCTATAAAGTTAGGGAAAAATAAAAGATACTAACCAAAATCCGGTGAAATATCTTTGATCCTTTTATATGCCTGACTGGCAGCTTCCTGTTCAGCTTCCTTTTTTGATGCTCCCTGTCCTTTCCCATATTCTTCTCTGTTGATAAACAGAGTTGTGGAAAAAACAGATTTCTTTAAATTAAAATCATACTCTTCATTATATGTAAAGATCAGATTAGTCTTATGTTTTTGCACCCATTCAAAGACCAGGCTTTTATAGTCAGGATCAGTATTGACTATTACTTCCAGATCCAGATATTTATTCAGAACATTTCTGATAAACAGTTTTTTTGTTTTCCTGAATCCCTTGTCGAGGAATACGGATCCTATGAGAGCTTCAAGTGCATCTCCATAAAGGTTTTTTGTCGGATGATTTGAACTGACATTACACAAAAGTACTTTATGAATTCCCATTGAAACGGCCAGATCATTCAGAACATCCCTGTTAACGATTCTTGCCCGGATTTTTGTCATGAATCCCTCGCTGGCATCAGGAAATTTTTCAAAGAGAAAATCTGAAAGAATTGCGTCAAGAATAGCATCTCCAAGAAACTCAAGTCTTTCATTATTTACTTTATTGCCTTCAGGGAGTGAGAAAGAAGCTGACCGGTGAATAAATGCTATCTCATATAATCTGAGGTTTCCCGGCCTGAATCCCAATATTTGTTTTAAGCGTGATCGAAACTCACGTTTATCGGGAAGATATGTGCCATTTGTTCTGTTACTGAGTAACGACACTAAGCCCCGGCTTTTTTAATGACAATTGAAGCATTATGTCCGCCAAATCCGAAAGTATTGCTGAGCGCGGCCCTGATATTTCTTTTCTGTGCTTTATTAAGGGTTAAATTCAGATTCTGGTCAATTCCGGGATCAGGTACCTTATAATTAATAGTTGGTGGGACAATCTCATGTACAATTGCCATTATTGTTGCAATAGCTTCAACTGCACCGGCAGCTCCGAGAAGATGACCAGTCATCGATTTTGTGGCACTTATATTGAGTTTATAGGAATGTTCCCCGAACACTGATATAATTGCCTTTGCTTCAGATATATCACCGAGAGGTGTTGCTGTACCATGAACATTAATATAATCGATATCCTCCGGTTTCAGTTCAGCATCACTTATTGCCAGTTTCATGACATTACAGGCGCCAAGCCCCTCGGGATGAGGCGCTGTCAGGTGGAAAGCATCAGCAGTCATGCCGGTACCCGCCAGTTCTGCATAAATTTTTGCTCCCCTTGCCTTTGCATGCTCAAACTCTTCAACTATGAGTGCTCCGGCACCTTCACCCATAACAAAACCATCTCTGGTGAGATCGAACGGGCGTGAAGCAGTCTTAAACTCATCATTTCTGGTCGACAATGCCATCATTGCATTAAATCCACCAATACCGATTTCATTTATTGTTGCTTCTGAACCTCCGGCAATAAAGATATCGGCTTTCCCGAGCCGGATATAATTTACTGCATCAATAATGGAATGAGTGGAAGAAGCACAAGCAGATACTATGGCAAAATTCGGCCCTCTGAATCCATATTTAATGGATATTATGCCCGAAGCCATATTGGCAATCATTTTGGGGATAAAAAAAGGACTGAATCGTGGTGATCCGTCACCTTTTACGAAACCGCTGATCTGATTATGGAAAGTATCAAGACCGCCGATTCCGGATGACCAGATAACACCGACTCTGTCCTTGTCTATCGTTTTCAGATCTATTCCTGAATCGGTAATTGCTTCATCGGTAGCAATAAGTGCAAACTGGGAATATAAATCCAGTTTATTGGCTTCCTTTCTGTCGAAATATTTAGCAGAGTCGTAGCCTTTTACTTCACATGCAAATTTTGTTTTGAACTTTTCGGTATTAAACCGGGTGATCATTACTGATCCACTCACTCCATTTTTAAGTCCTTCCCAATATTCATGCAAATTATTGCCTAAAGGAGTCAGTGCTCCAAGGCCGGTCACTACAACTCTTCTCATAAACGGGATATTAGCAATGCAAAATTATTTTGCATTCTCCTCGATGTACTTGATAGCATCACCAACGGTGCTGATGGTCTCTGCCTGGTCGTCAGGAATTCCGATATTGAATTCTTTTTCAAATTCCATGATCAACTCAACAGTATCAAGAGAGTCTGCACCAAGATCATTAGTGAAACTGGCTTCAGCAGTTACTTCTGATTCGTCAACTCCAAGTTTGTCAACAATAATCTCTTTTACTCTTGTGGCAATGTCGGACATAATGATAAATTTTAATTAATAATATGTTATGAACCCTGCAAAGAAATATATTTGTACTTTATTATTCAAATGATTTGATGTTTTTTATTTATACTTCAGCTTAATACATTGATAAATAATAAGATACAATGAATCTTAAGTAAAAACCATCTGTATTCGCTGAAAGTGATAAATATCATGAAATGAGAAAGATAGCAATTTTTGCTTCAGGTTCAGGCACCAATGCCGAAAACATTATAAAATACTTTTCGAATAAAAATAGTGCCAGGGTGTGTCTGGTTCTGTCGAACAAACGTGAAGCCTATGTATTGAAGAGGGCTTCAGACCATAATGTAAAATCTGTATTTTTCGAACGAAGCGAATTCTACAGCTCGGAAAGAGTACTGGATTATCTGCTACTGAATAAAATTGATTTCATCGTTCTTGCCGGTTTTCTGTGGCTGGTCCCTGAGAATATCCTGAAGAAATATAAAAGCCGGATCATTAATATTCACCCGGCACTGCTGCCAAGGTATGGTGGAAAAGGTATGTATGGTGAAAAGGTGCATGAAGCTGTGATTAACAATCATGATAACGAATCCGGAATCACAATACATTATGTAAATCCCTTTTATGATGCAGGTGATATCATATTTCAGATCAGGTGTAAGGTGGACCCTTCAGATACTCCTGATTCGCTGGCCGCAAAAGTGCATGCCCTTGAATATGAGTATTATCCAAAGATCATTGAAGATCTGATCATTAATCGGCCTGATCAGGTTAAAAAGTTGTAAGAAGACTCTCTACAACCTTTTTATTTCTCTCAAATTTTGTTTTATTCTCTTCTGAAACCGGTTCAACTGGAGGTGCGTCAACGCTCAGGGGATCAACTGGTGATCCGTTCTGGTAGAACCTGAAATCGAGATGAGGTCCGGTAGAAAGGCCGCTGCTGCCTACATAGCCGATTACATCACCCTGCTTTACAAAAGCACCTGAATAAATGCCGGCACCAAACCGGCTAAGATGAAGATATGCAGTAGAGTAGACACTGTTATGCACAATCCTGACCATTCTTCCTGATCCGTTCTCAGTTCCGGCGCTTATAACTTTCCCGTCACCTATGGCTTGAACAGGTGTCCCGACAGGGGCTGCATAGTCAACACCAAAATGGGGCCGTCGGATCCGAAGTATAGGATGCAGCCTGCTTGATGAAAAACGGGAACTGATCCTTGAGAACTGCAAAGGGGCTTTGAGGAAAGCTTTCCTGAGGCTGTTTCCCTCACCATCGAAAAAGGTCTCTTTGCCATCCTGGATGAATGGTATTGCTGTGATTGTTTTACCTGCCCAGGTAAATTGTGCCCCGAAAATTTTACCGGCACCAAGAGATTCTTCGTCTATATATAACTCTTCATAAATGACCTTAAAACTGTCACCTTTCTGTAACCCGAAGAAATCTACAGTCCACGCATATATTTCCGACAGTTTCACTGCCAGGGAAGGATGAAAACCTTCTTCAATCATTGCTTCCCAGAGAGATGTTTCAATGGTCCCTTTGGTATATTTAATAAACTTTTTTATTTCTTTCCTGAACGGAGTGATGTTCAGAGAATCGTTAAAGCTGAAGATGTAACATGTAGTCGGATCATGTTCATAAACCAGGTACCTCGCTTTTGCAACGCTGTCCGTATCACAAAAAAGAGTGTAGGTATTCCCTGCCTTTATCTTTCTTACATCAAAAACAGTATCAGAATTTCTGAGTACCTGATCTATCTCAGGCATGCTTACGCCATGTTCGAGCAGGATCTGTGACAAAAATCCGTTTCGTTTAATATGCCCTGAAACCAGGTTGAATGAGTCAGCCGGGATGCCAAAAATTAAAACCGGTTCTTTTTGTTCCTGCTGTGGAACGGTATCAGATAAAATTTCTGACAATTCAGGTTCTCCCTTCTGAAAATATTGACAGGAAAATGTAATTACTACTAAGAATACAACGATTATGGCATTTTTCAGTCTGAACATATGCTCTCCGGATTAGTTTTTAATTACGATGTTTACGATCCGGTTCGGGACTACAATTATGTTTGTGAGTGTCCCTGTTGCCAGCCACTTTTTAGCCCTTTCATCGTTGAGAACAATTTTAATAATCTCATCCTTTTCCATGCTTACCGGTAACCCGATCTTAAATCTTAGTTTTCCGTTAAATGAAACAGGGTATTCGAAATTATCCTCCTTAAGGAATTCCTCATTTACTTCCGGCCATGGTTCAAAGGAAATAGTTTTTTCATGGCCTATCATAAACCATATCTCCTCTGCAAGATGAGGTGCAAAAGGAGAAAGTATCTTTATGAATGTACAGGCTGTATCTTTTGTAACTTTTCCTTTTTTTATTGCAAGGTTGATGAAGATCATCATTGCCGAAATTGCTGTATTAAAACGAAGATTTTCAATATCACCTTCAACTTTTTTAATAGTCTGGTGAAGCCCTTTAAGAATTTCAACATCTTCGTTTCCTGAAACGATATTCCCGGGATTTGAGAAAAACCTGAATGCCCTTCCGAGGAATCCGAAAACACCTTTGACACCTTTGTCATCCCATGGTTTTGTGATATCAAGAGGTCCCATGAACATCTCGTACAATCTCAGAGAATCGGCGCCATATTTAGAAACCACGTCATCGGGATTTACCACGTTCTTAAGGGATTTTGACATTTTCGCGACGATCTGCCTGAGCTCTGCTCCGGTTTCCCTGTTGTAGAATTTACCGTCAAGTTCTTCTGCAATATCCGCTGAAACTTTAGCACCTGCCTCATTCTCATATGCATAAGCAAGAATCATACCCTGGTTGAATAATCTGGTATAGGGTTCATCAGTCGAAACAATGCCAAGATCGAACAATACTTTATGCCAGAACCGGCTGTAGAGCAGGTGAAGCACAGCATGTTCCGCACCACCGATGTAGAGATCCACAGGCATCCAGTATTTTTCCTTTACCGGATCGAACATCATGTTATCGTTCAATGGATCAATAAAACGGAGGTAGTACCAGCACGATCCTGCCCATTGTGGCATAGTATTCGTTTCGCGCCTTCCTTTTCGTCCCGATTTATCAGTAATACTGAGCCATTCAGCAGAGTTGGCAAGAGGTGATTCCCCGGTTTCTCCCGGAAGATATTTTTCAAGCTCTGGTAGTTCAAGAGGCAGCTCTGTTTCATCAAGTACATTTATTTCACCATTTTCCCAGTGGATAACAGGGAATGGTTCGCCCCAGTACCTCTGCCTGCTGAAAAGCCAGTCGCGGAGCTTATAGTTGACCTTTGCTTTACCAATGTTTTTTGACTCAAGCCACCTGGTAATCTTCTCAATACCAGCCTCTTTGTTCAGTCCATTTATATCTATTCCTGTCGAACTGTCTGAGGAATTGATGTATTTTCCATCTTCAGTCCAGCATTCTCTTCCTGCTATTATTTTTTTCTTCTGATCCGGATCAGTGACATAAGGATCCTGGATACAAACAATTGGCAGCTTGAATTTTTCAGCGAACTCGAAGTCGCGGGTATCATGAGCAGGGACAGCCATAATTGCTCCGGTACCGTATCCCATCAATACATAATCTGCTACCCAGACCGGTATTTTTTTCAGGTTTACCGGATTTATTGCATATCTTCCTGTAAAAACGCCACTCTTTTCTTTTGCCAGGTCTGTGCGATCGAGGTCTGATTTCAGGGAAGCAGCTTTAATATATTCACCGACTTCTGTTTTATATTTGGCTGTTGTAATTTTTGTAGTTAAAGGATGCTCGGGTGCGATGACCATATAAGTTGCCCCGAAAAGTGTATCCGGTCGTGTGGTGAATACAGTCAGGATTTCTTTCATTCCTTCAATACTGAAATCGACTTCCGCACCTGTGGAACGGCCGATCCAGTTACGCTGCATATCTTTAATTCCTTCAGGCCAGTCGAGCTTGTCGATACCTGTCAGTAATCTTTCAGCATAAAGAGGAATGCGCAGCATCCACTGCTTAAGATTTTTTTTTTCTACTTTGTTTCCGCATTTTTCGTGCGATCCGTCATACAGTACCTCTTCATTTGAGCAAACTATCCGACAACTCGGGCACCACCAAACCTGGGCATTATCATAATAGGCAAGTCTTTTTGAACGTATATATTTTACAATTTCATTTTTCCCAAGCTTTTTAATTTCTTCAGGCACTTTTAATTCAGAAACAGGTCTTCCTTTCTGAAGTTTTTCGTCAAACCATGTATTGAAAAGCTTGATAAAGATCCACTGAGTCCATTTAAAATACTTCGGGTCAGTAGTATTGATTTCCTTTTCCCAGTCGTAGCTGAGTCCAAGTTCCTTTATTTGCCGCCTGAAAGTATCGCAATTGTTTTTTGTTGTAACTGACGGATGAGTACCGGTTTGTATTGCATATTGTTCAGCAGGCAGTCCGAAGGCGTCCCATCCCATAGGGTGCAGTACATTGAATCCCTTCATTCTTTTATACCTGCTGTATATGTCTGTTGCCGTATAACCTTCGGGATGACCTACATGGAGTCCGGCTCCTGAAGGGTAGGGGAACATATCGAGTATATAACATTTTTTTGGATTAGTCAGTTCTTCCGGAGTTTTGAAAGTTTTATTTTCCTCCCAGTATTTCTGCCAGCGCTTTTCGATCTCCGAGAAATTGTAATCCATTTTGGCTGATGATTATTAAGTTGTTTGATTTTCTTCGTTTGCCCCAGGCCCTAAAGGGTGCGAAGAAAATCAATTACTCCCTTCAGGGTTGGGGAAAATAATTGATTTTCAAGCACCATGTAACTGATTCTAATGATTTACATTAATTAAATGTCTATTTGGTTTGCGAAAATAGAAAATCTTTGGAATTATCATATACTAGTTTTCAACAAAGGCTATGTTTTTTTAAAATCCTGTGAAATACTTGTAAAACCGGGCTAATGGTTATATTTTTGTTGTCCGGTCCCGTAGTTCAATGGATAGAATGACAGATTCCGGTTCTGTTGGTTGAGAGTTCGAGTCTCTCCGGGATCACAGAGAGAAAATTAAGACCGTTGTATTACAATTAGTTACAGCAGTCTATTTCATTTTACATACGTATTTACATACAGTTTTAATCTTATACCTCACCTTTTTTTTAACCTATTAAATAGGAATTTTCGCAAAACGAGATGATTTTTAAAAATGGGAATGATCTACAAAACACCCTCCTTATGTTTTTATAATTTTTAAGATATAACGCTACCTTTGACTTGGAAATATTAAA
The DNA here is from genome assembly GCA_022865305.1 of Bacteroidales bacterium. Classification (GTDB taxonomy): domain Bacteria; phylum Bacteroidota; class Bacteroidia; order Bacteroidales; family VadinHA17; genus LD21. Next base: position 129,004 of record JALHSP010000029.1, read on the forward strand.
TATCGGCAGCGAGCAAACGCCTGAACTTGCGTTTAACAGATCGTGAATCCCTCATACATGTAATGATTGCTTGATATTCAGGATCTAATAATTTCCCTTTTATTTGAAAGTCGACATTCTCAATTTTATATTTTGAATTTAAGTCATTTATAGGGAAAAGTGCCAATCTGTAACCATATATAAATGTCTCTTTTGGAAATCCCCATCCACTTTCAGTTATTATTTGATCTTTTTCAAAACAAAAACAATTGAAATTTATTTCAGGATCATCAATACAACCGTGGAGCTTGGGGGTAGTACTAGGGACGCAATTTAAGCTCGTAGTCAAGCTGGCCAATATATTACATGACTTTCGTAAATACCAAATTTACACCAGGTTAATGAATTTTCCTATTTTCTATTAAAATTTAACTTTCAGCTGGATATTTTTGTTAATAATGGTTTTATTATCTTATTTCGCACGAGCCGTTGCGAGTAGCAGACAATTTTCGGCATGCTAAGTAGAATTATTGAATGACTACAGCAAGGCTTACAAAGTAACCCACCATGGTTTGGCCTTGCTGTGTCATGAAATGTTGTTTTATGCAAACACATGAGTGCCGATTAAAATTGGATACTGCAGGCGAGCTCTTTTCAATAGTGAGGGTTGCGATTTATGTTGCATACCTTAGACCTATGTATTATGCATTGCAACATAAAGAGAGCAACCCGAATACCTATTTGCCTGATTAATATACAATTTATTAATGCTTTATAACTAGTTTCAAATTAAATATATTCTTCCCGTCACTTATTTGGACAATGTAGTTGCCATCTGTTAGGTTATTAATAGGAATAGTAAACGTATCACCTGATCTTATCCCCGAAAAGTGTAAATTACTATAAATGTCTAAAATCCTGATAGTGTAGGTTTTATTCAAATCTTCAACTTTTGTTTTTAATTCTGAAGATTTTTTATTAGTGATAATAATTATTTCTGAAGCCGGATTGGGGTAAAGGGAAAAATATCCACCGCAATTATAATCTGGGTAAACTGTGATCCCCGAATAGCCAGATGTACCACAATCATTTGTTATAGAGACCCTAACTGTTCCACCATCGGGATTATACATTGGCGTTACGAGACTAATAGTATTTTGATATTGACCGTAATTATACCAGTTGCTTGGATAAGTCCAAGAATAGGAATAAGTTGGCGAATGTCCACCAGGCACTTGAGCTGTATAAGTGTAATATGAATCAGGACAAACTGCTGCTTGTCCGGTTACATAAGTACTTTCAAATGTTCCAACCCAAACATCCTTCCTCAATGTTATGGGATTACAAATTCCAGTTATATTTGCCTCTACCCAACCGTTTCCAATCCCATTAGCAACAACAGTGCATGAAGTAGATGTGCTGCTTACTATTGTAATATTAGAACTTTTATTCCAAGTTACCGTAGATCCTCCTGGGAGATTATCTAGATTAAAAGTGGTATCTGTTGAACATACAAGAAAAGGACCAGAAATTGTTGGATTAAGTATTCCTAATATTGTATATGCAAAAGTCACATTCGAAGGGGTTGTTGGATAGTAACCTAAGTATTGTCCAGTAGTAGTATAAACTTGATATACATATGTTCTAAGAGTTGCGCCTGTGTTAGTTAAGGTGCCAGGAACAATTTCACAAAAACCCATTCCATAATTGGGACTGGCCAGACTAAATCCGTTTGTAGTTGCTCTTCCCCAACATCCTCGTATAGTACAGAAAGATCCGGCGAATGTTACATTTTTCCTCACTTCATGTTTCTTGACAAGATAATTGCCTGATGCAAGGCCAGGGACTCCTATAAACTGCATTAGGTAATAATTTGAAGTGCTATAATCAGTACCAGTGGTAGCAGACCATTGATGAATTGAATTTGGAGCCCTGAGTAAGTTTAAGGCATTTGCAGCATTTATCCTACCAAACCCACTCTTAACATCAAAACCAGGGCCAATTTGTGGATCTTCTGGATAATTAATATCATCAGCACTAAGTCTAATTATGTTAGCTATATCATTAACCGAAAGATTTGAATTATACCCGACTAATAAAGAAGCTAATCCGCTTACATGTGGGGTTGCAAATGAAGTTCCCCAGCCAAAGCCAAGTGTATTGTTTGGGAGGGTTGATAAAATGAAGTCACCTGGTGCAACTACATCTATATGTGACCCAGTTTGAGAATAATCTGGAATATGATCCTCCCAATCACTTGCCCCAACGCTAATGACATTTTCATAAGCGGCAGGAAAACAAATTACTCCAGGATAGTCCTCTTCGGAATTGCCCATGCCTGCCACAAATGTTCTATTGGCTTTAATTGCATATGCAGCTGCCAGGCCAACAGTGAAAGAATATCTGCCGGGGATTGTATCCCCTTCATAAATTGTGACTAAGTCATAGCTATTATTTAAAACTTTTACGTTAGCACTAAAGTTTACTGCGGCAATAATTGCTTGATATGTACCAGCATCATCAAGACCGTCTATTCTTTGGCTATGAATCCTAGCATTCCAATCAACACCTGCAATATCTTGATCATTATTTGTTTCAGCTGCAGCTATTCCTGCGACATGAGTCCCATGTCCACCCCAGCCCCATCCTGAATCACCACCTGAAATTTTGTCGTTTAGATCTCGATGATTATCAACTCCACCATCAATTATTGCAATTATGTTATTTTGATTTCCAGTATAAATATCCCAGGCGTCTAGTGCATGAATATCTGCTCCTTGCGTATAGGGATTATCTAAATTCCATTGATTTCCATTTAGAAATTCATCATCATTTGGACTAAGATCTGGTGCACATAGACCATTCTGGTGTGCATACCCCACTTGTGACAACTTGCTCAAATTTTTATTGCAACACTCCTAATTTCATTTGAAGGGATAGTAATTCGAAATAGCTTTGTCATATCAGGTTGATATAATTTAATGCCATTAGACAGTACTTTTAAAGTATCAGCCTGATTAAATGAAGGCATTGCGATTTCAATCATTGACTCATCAATCCCGATTTGATTTAAACTTTCTTTTAAATTACTCATGTAAACAGCAGCAAATTTTTCAGGTTGACCTTTAATGATTTTAATTTCTTGTTTGACACCAGTATTAAAATATACCAGTATTTCATTAAACGGGTTCCTTTGAGCAAACAATGAAATTTGTCCCCCAATAATTAACAGCAGAGCAAAAAGTTTTCTTTTCATAGTAGTTAATATTAGGTTAAATATTAAAAAGTAATCATAAAATCATTAAAAGTTAATTGAAGCTTATTTGAACCATCTTGATCCATTATCCATAATGCATTCTTCTCTTCATCAATACGTTCATAAGAATAAAGCAAATAGATAATTCTCCCATCTGGCATAAATGTAAATTTCAATATCGGATCAATAGAAATAGGTTTAAAATTCTCTCCTGAAGGATCAACTGAGCATAGCTTAATGGGACCGGGGATATATGTATAATTTGCAAGGAAAAAAACTTTTGTTTTTTGTGGATTAAATGACGGTGGACCTTCAACTGAAAATCCTGATTTTATATTATCAAAAATTATATTCTCATGTTTATTAACCAAGTCATAATAACGCAAACCATAAAATATAGTATCCTCACTTCTCCCCCAGTAGGGAAACCTTCTCGCCTCGATTATAAAAGATTTATTATTACCATCTGAATCCATTATTAAAATTCCACATGAATTTGGTGGTATTGGATTAACCCCTGAGCCACATGTTGTATTATCGTATACTATATAATTACCATCATGACTCCATTTGGGGAAGAAGTTATGACCTGAAGTTGTCAATTGAATTATTGATGTAGTGTCAAAATAATCTCCATCAAATGGCATTTTACATATATCCCCATTCCTATTGGAAAAAATGATCCATTTCCCATCTGGGCTCCACGAAGGACAATTCAAACGATATGGTAAGACTCGTCTTTGATTCTGCCCATCAGAGTCAATCAGATAGAATCCCACTCCTTCTAAATCGTAAATGTAGAGGGCTTGGCGTGGGCAGTCGAATCCATAAGTATATTTTATTTCCTTTAATGGAATGTGATTAAAACCAATTATTTTTCCGGAAGGATGACAAATGGGATCGTCATAAGGAGAGCCCGGAATCCATTCAAAGGGAGGACATCCGGGTTTTTTATTTTTGTCATTGCACGAATTTGCTACTATTAATATAAAGATAATAATAGAAACACAAAAATTGATCAACTTATCTTTTCGTATCATTTCCAGGCTATTGATTTAGCTTTTGCCCTATTTGTTATTTCGCAATTAATTAATTTTTCAAAAGCATTCTCTATTTCATTTATTAAAAGATCCCATCATGAAGCTCTTTTGCATGTTCTCTTAACACCTTAAAAGTGCTATCATTAAAATATTTCTTAGTTAGTTCGATAGTTTCCATGATTCATAATTCTAAATAGAATTACTTAGACACTAACAGCCAATGAAAAAAACTATGCGGGGGCAATGACTATGACTATAACAAAGGTACGAGATTAATATAATATAAGTCAAATTTATTTTTAGAATGATCATTTCATTCATGCCTCTAATAAAGGAATTTGCATTTTAGAAACCAATAATATGTTTAATAAGAATACCTATTGTTTTATTACCTCGGGAGTTTCCACGAAGCAGTCTGATAAAAATAAAAATTAGGATAATTACATAAAAACCAACCACCCAAGACTTAACTCAGATGAATGGTAATAGCAGTGTTGGTTTTCAGTGGTCCATGAGCACTTAAAGTCGAGGTGACCCTTCTCAGAACAACTGTAAAGAAAATGTAGCATGATTTAAGAGTCTTTAGAATACTTTGTTTAAACGCCTAAATTCAAATTCTGCATCTATCCTCAAATTTAATCAAAAATTGATGTAAGATCATACCCCAATTCTGGATTGGCATGGTCCATTTTTTTTCAATATTCCCAATTGCCAGAAATACAGCTTTCAGGGCTGCCTGATCATGCGGGAATATAGATTTTGTTTTAATGTATTTCCGGATCCCCCGGTTAAGGCTTTCCATAATATTGGTCATATAAACGATCTTTCTGATTTCCAGTGGATAATCGAAGAACTGAGTCAGGTTCTCCCAATTGTTCTTCCAGGATCTGACGGCATATGCACACTTGGGTCCCCATATCTTTTCAAAGTTCTTAAGGGCTTGTTCTGCTGCTTCAATGGTGGCGGCATGATAGATTTTCTTCATGTCTGCGGTAAACTCCTTCTTTTCTTTCTAGACAACGTACCTCAAGGAGTTCCTGACCTGATGAACAACACAGAGCTGAGTCACGGCAATTGGGAACACACTTTTTATGGCATCTGTAAATCCAGTTAGATTATCGGTGCTTGCGATTAAAATGTCCTCTACTCCTCGCGCTTTCAGATCAGTTAAAACACCCATCCAGAACAAAGCACTCTCTGTTGGTGCAACCCACATGCCCAAAACTTATTTTAAGCCTTCCTGAGTAAGGCCAATAACCAGATAAATAGTTTTGTTGACGATCTTCCCGTTATGCCGGATTTTGATAGATATGCCATCCATCCAGACTACAAAATAGACTTTTTCAAGGGGCCTGCTCTGCCATTCTTTTATCGAGTCGATCACGGCATTGGTAATATTGGACACGCTGGTAGAGTCAACTTGGACACCGTAAATCTGTTCTATCTTTTCCTGTATGTCCGTAGTGCTCATACCTCTGGAATACAACCCAATGATTACCTGGGCGATCTCATCAGACAACCGGCTTTCATGTTTGGGAACAACCTTGGGATCAAACTCGCCGTTGCGATCCCGTGGAACATTTATAGTTACTTCTCCCAGCTTTGTTTTAAGCGTTTTAGGATAATCACCGTTTCGGGAATTACCACTGTTTTCACCTTCTTTTGAATGTTTTTCGTAGCCCAGATGATCGGTCATCTCGGCCTTGAGCATCTGGTTGATGCCTTCTTTGAAAAGTTCACTGAAAAATTCATCAAAATCCTTCCGGTCTTTGAAATCTTTCCAGAAATCTTTAGGAATGTCAAGTTTCTTTTTCATCGCTAACTGATATTAAAATTAAAACTAATAATCTTTCGAGGATGGTTTTCTCGATTTTTGACGTCGAGAAAATCTCCTCTCAGTTAGCGTTTACACAATCTAATCTATACAACCTGATTTAATAGTATGTTCCCAACTGGACAGAAGAAATTGACTAAGGATTCATTTTCCAGACATTCAAATCATAGTAAACTTTTTTTAGGATAATCATTGCCATATCGTATCAGTTTTTCTTTCTCAATAAACGCCTGAGGATTGATTACATTGGTGGGTATAACAAAGTCCTTTTCTTCTATCTGAGCATGGCACAATCACTCCTTATCAATTACTATCGTAATTGTAAGCTGTTGTTCCACTTATTCTTTATCAATAACTACTTTATCCAATATCGTATCTTTATTGTTTTGTTATTATTAGTAATAATAACTATTCCCAGTGATAAAAAAATTGTATCTTAGAACTTAAAATCACATTCCTTTTGAAACCAGGCGACAAAGTAATCTGCATAAACGATAATAATTTATATCACATACCGGTCAGATGTATTTGTGCCGGATTGATCTATACGCTTACAGAGGTATTCCGGTGCAAATGCGGAAATGTCTATGTCCGTCTTGCAGAGGTCGATAAATTCTATAATATGTGGTGCCCTAAGTGTGATACTACCAATTACACCAAAATGTTTTTTCATATCGAAAGATTCAGATTACTGGATCAGGCTGAAAATAAAGAAGAAGAACAAGTTAGTGTAAAAGTACCTGTTGTAAATCCAAATTGATAATTGCACATCGCAGGATATTCCTTTTGATTAATCAGGAAACAGATTTTATTATGATTTATCGGATAAATCCTATTATCAGGGGTATAATCAAGATAGCTTTCGTAATATTCGTAGTTATGACAGGATGGGATAGCCTGAAAGAGAAGCCAGATAATGCCCTCGAGCTTTTAGGGTATTTTAATATTCTGGTTTTTGCTGCAATATTTGTGGATGGGATTCTCCAAATAATTAGAGAAACAACCAGGAGATATAAATCATTTACCAGAAAATCATAATCTGTTGCGACAGCATGCATGCCGCCGCGACTGCTACCGCCGTAGTATTTCTATCATCTCAGTTACTGCCTCGGCATCAGCCACTTCCCTGATCGGTGACAATCCTGCCAGTGCCCTTGCCTTGTTGAGATCATCTTCTGAAATGAAATCCTTACCGATAAGTGCAAGATACATTAATGCCGATTTCAGGGTATTGGCTTTGATTCTGAAAGAATGCGGGCTTAACCTTGCCGGAAAGATATGAACATACCTGGCTTCATGATTATGATATTTCAAAGTCCATTGAGAACCGTCAGATAATGGGATTATTCTGAAACTGTTATAATTTATCCCTGCCCATTCTTTATAAAGTTCTTTAGCGGAAATCTTATTTATTTCAAGAAATTCCAAAACCTCTGAAAAAATCTTATCCATCAGCAAATCCCCTGTATAAATATCCATTACACATGTTCCCAGGTGTTTCAGCTCTTTTACCAGATCCTTCGGTGATATATGATTCTCATCAGTAGTATATTTACTTAAAAACTCCCTGATAAAAGGAAGATAGTGTTTAAGTGGATTAAACAGGAGTGGTTCAGGTATGTAAAAATCTGTCTGCATAAATTCATCATCCTTTCAATCTTTTCCTGTACTCCTTGGGTGGAAGTCCCATGATTTTCCGGAATACCCTTGAAAAATAAAACTGATCTTCAAAATCAAGCTGTGTGGAGATCTCTTTTATGTGCAAATTTGTGAAATCGAGCATCTGGCAGGCATTCTGGATACGCAGGTTATTGTAATAATCAATCGGGGAGCGGGAGGTCTTTTTCTTAAAAACAAGAGAAAACTGGGAGACGGAAAATCCGCAATGTCTGGCTAAATCCGCAAGGGTTATTTTTTTATTAATATGTTCATGCATATAAAGAATGCTCTTTTCAATTATATCAAATTGTTTAATTGTTCTGATACGTTCAAAATTCGTTATATATTGAAATGAGCCGAGCAGATACCACAGGCAAATTGTGGAATACTCAAGATTCTCTGCACTGAATCCCATTGATAAGGTCTGGTAAGCTTCTTCAAACAACCTGATCCGGCGGTCATTACGTGTATTTTCTTCACTACTTAAGTTAATCACACTAAAATCTTTTCTGACGAAATTATGCGCTGATTCCCCGGTAAAATGAACCCAGTGAATTGTCCATGGATCTGATTCTTCTGAACCGTATTTATGAGGTTTACCAGCTGGGATTATGAAAAACTGATTTTTCGTAACTTTTCTTTTTGTATTACTGATCTCAATCCATCCTTTTCCTTCGATGCAATAAATAAGGATATTCTGTTTCGATCCTGATGGTCTGTCGCGGTAGTGATGGAGGGCGGCAGGGTAATAACCGATATCTGTAATATATAATAATTTAGTCAGAAGATTATTACATAGCTCGTCCTGAATAATCTGCGGTAAAACAACAGCCTTTTGTCCAATAAATCCTTCTCTCTTTCGTAACATGGTCTTTTCACAGGTTAGTTAAAAATAAGAAAAAAATACATATAAATCAAAATTATATCCATATTATTCCACATTGTAACGCTTACCTTCGTTGGTATAAGAAATTAAACCTTGTTTCTGCACATTTCTTGAAAATAGTCTTATTATTATGGCCTCAACCTCAAGGGAGAATTTCAATAAAACAATAAATCACAAACAACCAGATAAAGTTGTAATTGATTTTGGAGCTACTTCAGTAACGGGGATTCATGTACTTATCGTTGAAAGGCTACGTGAATTTTACGGGCTTGAAAAACATCCCGTCAAAGTAATTGAACCTTACCAGATGCTGGGAGAGATAGAAACTGATCTGATCCGGGAGATGGATATTGATGTGATAGGGCTCTTTGGAGAAAAGAATATGTTTAACATCAGAAACAGTGACTGGAAAGTACACAGAACTCTCTGGGGCCAGGAGGTGATGTTTCCGGGTGATTTCAATTACACTTATAACAGCAACGGTGATATCCTGATTTATCCTGAAGGAGATACCTCGGTGCCTCCAAGTGCCATGTGTCCGAAATCTGGCTATTTCTTTGATGCTCTTGACCGTCAGGAACCTGTTGATGATTCAACCCTAAGAGTTGAAGACAATCTTGAAGAGTTTGGCCATATCACTGATCATGATATTGATTTCTGGAAAAATCAGGCGGAATCAGTTAAGAACAGCGGGAAGGTAGTTGTGGCTTCATTAGGGGGCACTGCCCTTGGTGACATAGCGCTTGTCCCGGCAGTAGGTCTGAAAAATCCGAAAGGCATAAGAGGAGTTGAAGAATGGTATGTGTCAACACTTTTACGTGAAGATTTCATTAAGGAATTGTATAACAGGCAGACCGATATCGCCATTGAAAACCTGAAAAAGATATATAAGGTGACGGGTAACAGGATTGATGTGGCATTTATCTGCGGTACAGATTTTGGCACCCAGAATTCAACTTTCTGTTCACCTGAGACTTATGCAAGGGTCTGGCTGCCATATTATAAAAAAGTAAATGACTGGATACATCATAATACAGGTTGGAAAACCTTTAAGCATTCATGCGGAGCAATTGAACCTCTGATGGATCTGTTTATAGAGTCGGGATTTGACATCATCAATCCGGTTCAGATAAATGCTTCAGGAATGGATCCGGGATTGCTCAAGAAAAAATATGGTGACAGATGCATCTTCTGGGGAGGTGGTGTTGATACCCAGAGAGTTTTTGCCTTCGGAACACCGGCACAGGTAAGGGATCAGGTTAAAAAACAGTGTGAAATCCTTAACAATAACGGTGGATTTGTTTTTAATACCGTTCACAATATCCAGGCGAATGTACCATTTGAAAATGTAATTTCAATGATGGAAGCACTAAAAGAACTCTAATGAAAGAACATAAATATAACTGGAATTACCTGTTGATTATTTCTCTTGTGTCGGCAATGGGGGGGCTTCTATTTGGTTATGACTGGGTTGTTATCGGAGGTGCAAAACCTTTTTATGAACCTTTTTTTGGAATAACGGGTAATCCGGCATTACAGGGCTGGGTAATGAGCTGTGCGCTGATAGGATGTCTGGCAGGAGCAGTTTTGTCTGGATGGTTTAGTGACAGGTTTGGAAGAAAAAGATTGCTGATACTATCGGCAGGATTATTTGTGGCAGCATCTCTCGGAACAGGAGCTGCAGCCTCACTCACTGCGTTTGTTATTTTCAGGATGCTTGGAGGAATAGGTATTGGTCTGGCTTCCAATTTATCTCCGATGTATATAGCTGAAATTACTCCCGGCAATGTAAGGGGACGCTTTGTTTCAATAAATCAGCTTACTATTGTAATAGGAATCCTGGCAGCCCAGCTGATCAACTGGCGGATTGCACAACCCGTTCCTCCGGGAGCAACCCCTGCCGAAATTTTGGCTTCGTGGAACGGACACATGGGCTGGAGATGGATGTTCTATGCATGCACTGTTCCGGCAGCACTATTCTTTATTTTAATGTGGTTCGTACCGGAGAGTCCAAGGTGGCTTGCTAAAAACCGCGATAACCATCAGAAGGTATATAAGATCTTGTCAAGAATAGGAGGAAATGATTACGCTGATTCTGAACTTGCTTCAATTGAGGAGACACTTGCCACCACAGCTGAAAAGACTGATTTTCGTCTTTTAAAACAGCCGGGGGTGACAAAGTTGCTGATTGTGGGTATAGTTCTGGCAGTATTTCAGCAGTGGTGTGGTATTAATGTGATTTTTAATTACGCACAGGAGATATTCACTAATGCAGGTTACAGTGTTTCAGATATACTGTTTAATATAGTGATAACCGGAAGTGTAAACCTGATCTTCACTTTTATAGGGATGTTCACGGTTGACAAGTTTGGCAGAAAAGCACTTATGTTGCTGGGATCCGGAGGCCTTGCAGGCATTTTTGCAGTTATCGGAAGTATGTATTTTTTCAAGCTGCAGGGGCTTCCCTTGTTAATAATGGTTGTCGTGGCAATCGCCTGTTATGCAATGTCACTTGCACCTGTTACATGGGTTGTGCTTTCCGAAATTTTTCCCAATCGGATAAGAGGTGCAGCATTATCGGTTGCAACATTCTCTCTATGGGCAGCATGCTTCGTACTGACCTATACATTCCCGGTTTTAAACCAGGTGCTGAAGGCATCAGGCACTTTCTGGCTGTATGGTTTTATTTGTCTGCTTGGTTTCTTATTTATCCTTAAGAAGCTGCCGGAAACAAAAGGCAAATCACTGGAAGAGATTGAGCACGAGTTAATTAAATAGAAAATTACTATTGAAGTCAATTAATAAAATACTTACTTAAAATGAACCTGAAACCTTTCTTACGAATCGCTGGTTTAATGATCCTGTTTTCTATAGTCTTTTCTGGAGGAAGAAAATCTTTGGCAAAGGTAACTATCCTGGAAGAGAAATGGGCAATACCGACGTATAAGGTGAATCCCCCGGATAAAAATCCTGCATTTTTCAAGGGGGAAGGCTACCAGGGTGCAGCCAGATATATTTATCCGTATGCCATGATTGATAATCTTTCAAATGAAAAAGAAGAGAAAGAATGGAAAGCATTAAAGCTTAGAAACGAGTATATTGAATTGTGTATTACACCTGAAATTGGTGGTAAGCTCTATTATGCAACCGATAAGACCAATGGTTACAATTTTGTTTATAAAAACAATGTTGTAAGACCTTCCAATATTGGGATGATTGGTGCCTGGGTTTCCGGCGGCATTGAATGGTGTGTTCTTCATCACCACAGGGCTTCTACTTTTCTTCCTGTCGATTATGAGTTAGTTGAAAATAAGGATGGAAGCAAAACGATATGGATCGGAGAAACCGAGCCCTGTCAGCGCATGAGGTGGACTATAGGAATTACAGTTTTCCCGGGTAAGTCTTATTTCGAAGCACAGGTGAAAATCCATAATCCTACACCCTATACAAATTCGTTTTTATACTGGGCTAATGTGGCAGCACATACTAATGAAAATTACCAGGTAATATTCCCGCCAAGTGTTCAGTATGCGACCTATCATGCTAAAAACGCCTTCATTCACTGGCCTGTTGCTGAAGAAGCATACAGGGGTCAGAGCTTCACAAAAGGAAATGATATGAGCTGGTGGAAAAATTCTCCGGCATCCAACTCTTTCTTTGCATATGATCTTAAGGAGGATTTCATGGGAGGATATGATCATGGAAAGGAGACAGGTACAGTACATATCGGCGATCATAATATCGTGAAAGGAGCAAAGCTATGGGAATGGGGGTCAGGGGAAAGAGGTCAGGCAACTGAGGCTAGATTGACTGAGAATGACGGACCCTACGTGGAAATAATGACCGGAGCATTTCCCGATAATCAGCCTGATTACAGCTGGATAAGGCCGTACGAGGTTAAGACTTTTAAGCAGTACTGGTATCCAATAAAAAACATCCAGGGATTTAAGTATGCCAATCTCAATGGTGCTGTAAATCTTGAAAAACGGGAGAATAATAAAGTATTCCTCGGATATTGCTCAACACAAAAGATAAGCAAGGCAAAAATCCTTCTTAAGAACAAGGATAAGATCATATTTGAAAAGAATATTGAGATCTCACCTGACGTGGCATTTACTGAATCAATCCAGATTAACGGACCTTTTGAAATCACGGACCTTTATACTGAACTGATAAATTCGGAAAAAAATGAAGTTTTGATTTCATACCGGCCGGTCGAAAAGAAATATGACCCGGATCTTCCTGAAACGGTGGAACGTCCTGCTTTGCCTGCGGATATAAAAACTATTGAAGAACTGTATCTTGCAGGAAGCAGGATTCAGCAGTTTTATAATACCAGCCTGAATGCAATGGATTATTTTCAGGAAGCCCTGAAACGGGATCCCGGTGATATCCGTACCAACATCGCGGTCGGAAATATCTTTCTTAAAAATGGTGATTATACTGGTGCTAGAGCACATTTTGCGAAAGCTACTAAGCGGCTGACCAGGGATTATACACGGCCATCAACCTGCGAAGCACTATACCTCCAGGGATTAACACTCAAGTCACTGGAGCTTTATGATGAAGCAGCTGACACACTTTACAGGGCGACCTGGGATTATGCCTATCACTCTGCAGCCTATATTGAACTGGCGAGGATCTCCTGCATTAAAGGCGATCTTAATAAAGCTCTTGGTCAGGTTAATGAGTCATTAAAAACCAATACAGTTAATAACAGTGCAATTAATCTTAAAGCATCAATCCAGAGAAGGCTTGGAGATTTTGATGGTGCGCAAGAAACACTGGCAGAGATTCTGAAATCCGATCCTCTCGATTTCAGAGCTTGCAATGAAAGTTACCTTCTTGCTAAAAAATCAGGAGCTCTTCCAGAAGCTGAAAAGAAGCTTGAGAGTCTGAACAGGAAGATGAGAGATTTTGACCAAAACTACCTGGAACTGGCTGTCAGATATATGAATGAAGGTATGCTGACTGAAGCAGAAGATGTGCTTCAACGTTTTAAAGGCAAAAATCCGGAGATTAGCTATTATCTGGCTTACATTAAGGATAAGAACGGCAATAAAGAGGAGGCTGAAAGATTATTCAGGGAGGGATCGGATCAGCCTGTTGATTATTGTTTTCCATTCCGTCTCGAGAGTATTAAGGTTTTCAATACTGCTTCAAAATATTTTCCGGATGACGCAAAACCGCATTATTACCTTGGTAACCTGCTTTATGATAAGCAGCCCCAACTGGCAATTGAATGCTGGGAGAAAGCTGTAAAACTTGATCCTTCCATGGCTATCGCATATCGCAACCTGGGCTGGGCATATTATAATACCAATCATGACATTCCTTCTGCAATAACTGCCTATGAGAAAGCAGTATCAAATAAAAAGGATGATCCTTTCTATTATGCCGAGCTGGATCCGTTATATGAGATGAACAATACACCGGTTGAAAAGCGTGCTCAACTTTTTGAAGGCAGTAGCGAAGTTGTAAAAAACCGTGATGATTCATTTATACGTCAGGTTTTGGTCTTTGTCCTTGCAGGGCAGCCGGAAAAAGCCCTGGAATACCTGAAAAGCAGGTATTTCGGCTACAGGGAAGGAAGTTCAAGAGTTATGGATGTCACAATTGATGCTTACCTGATGCTGGGCAAAAAATATTATGCAGAAAAGAACTACAGGCAGGCGCTTGAGCAATTCCTTGCATCCATGGATTCTTTTGTCGGTGAAGAAAATAACAGGAGGATCCCCCAGATAAATTATTTTATTGGACTTGCTTATGAGGCTCTTGGTAATAAATCCAAAGCAAAATCTTATTTCACAAAATCAGTTGATCAATCTGCCGGCGGATCAAACTATATAAATTACTACAGGGGATTAAGCTGGCTGAAATTAGGCGATAAGAGTAAGGCATCTGAGATTTTCAACACATTGATAACCGAAGGGGACAGACGAATTACCGCTGGCTCTGATCTCGATTTCTTTGCCGCATTCAGGGAACGTCAGGCGGAAAACTCACGGCTTTCAGATGCTTATATGCTGAAAGGACTGGGGTATAAAGGACTTGGTAAGAATGACCTGGCAATTGAAAGCCTGAAGAAAGCAGTTGAATTTTCAAACAGTAATCTATGGGCAAATTCAGAGCTGCAAAACCCGTAATTACTTTTCTCTGATATCTAATTAGTGTCTGTCTTTAAACTCAAATTGTTAATAAATACTGGGGTTTGCCAGAATATATCAAGAAAGTTCCAGGTATCTTGGAATCAAAGATAATGAATCCATGAAAATCTTCAACGAGTTACTTTTGAAATTCGAAA
>JALHSP010000003.1 GCA_022865305.1 Bacteroidales bacterium
ATATCATTAATCAACCCTTTAAACATAAATGACAGTATTCGGGCATAGCAGGATAAAATGCTGTCGCGTAAGCTTCCAGTGGTTATTGGTGTTATTTTATTTTGCCAGACTCATTTTCCTTCTCTTTTTTTTTACGTTCCTGAGTCAACCCCATGGTCATTGCTGTTATTCCAGTAAGGCCGCCTAACTGCATGGTCTCAAGTGCTGAGCTTGGAACAATTACTATTGTAGAGTTCGTCTTCAATCCTTCATAAAGCATGTTCATGGCCCTCAGATGAAGAGCTACAGGATTGTTTTCATATGTTTTGGCAGCCTCTCCAAACTTCTCTGCCACCTGTCGCTCAGAATCACCAAGTATCACCCTTGCCTGACGTTCTCTTTCCGCCTGAGCCTGCATCGACATTGCATCCTGCAGTGAAGCAGGGATATTGACATCTTTAACCTCAACAGAGATCACATTGATACCCCATGGTTCGGTACGTTCATCAATGATCTTCTGAAGCTTTTCGCTCATCTTGTCCCTGCCTTCCAGCATCTCCGAGAGCATTGTCTTACCGATGACATCACGCAGGGCTGTCTGTGAGGCCCAGTTAATTGCGCCTTTATATTCGGCTATCTCAAGAGCAGCCTTCTTGGCATCCAGAACTTTCCAGAATAGCACTGCATCCACATCAACAGGTACAGTATCTTTTGTAAGAGTTTTTTCTGCCGTAAAAGAAGTTGTAATGACCCGGATGTCAATCCAGTAAGCTACGGTATCAATGATCGGTATAATTAAAAATAGTCCCGGTCCCCTGAGTGAATGGAAACGTCCTAACCGTAATACTACTGCCTTTTCCCACTGATCTGCGATCTTTATTGCAGATGAAACAATAAGGGCAACCAGGAAAGAAATCACTCCAATCCATATGGCTCCCGTTCTGGCCTGAACATCATACCTGGTATATGCCAATGCTATACCAATGGCAAGAATTACAAAAAAGATTAATACTGAAAAAGAACTTTTTGTTTTCATAACAATAACCTCCATTTATAAGTTTTAAGTCGGATCTTTTTCTGGTACCGATGTGTCGGATCGATGCGGAGCCGGTTTCCCTGCTCAAAGACATATCAAATTTAGGAAATATTCTATCGCAATACAATTAAAACGTCTGTGACTGGGCTTCTCTTTTTGCTATGCTGGCACTTACGTTGAACTATGTCAGCATCATACTTTCCCTTCGCTTAATGCAATTTCGCCTTATTTACTGCTTACTACCGACTTATCCTTCTCTATGCGAAGGACGATCTCTTTTTGTTTATATCTTTGTTTTCATCAGGGGAATCATGTACCTTTGTTCTACTTCTACTGTTAAATTCTTCATCTTGAAACTTTTTTTGACGAGGGGGAGCAAAGCAAAAAGTATTTTATTATTCCATCATCCCTAAAAGTTGCATCTATTCGTTGAATTTAGGGGAGGTTATTTGACAAAAGCAATAATAAAGAAGATTAATAGTTGCAGTCTTCTCACTCTTCTCACTCTTCACAATGATTAATTTCATGGAAGGTTCATTTACAGACAAGTAATATCCTGAGGTACTCCTCCAACAACTCTTCTTCTGAAGAATTTAAGTATGCTTAATTAAATTCTGGAATAATTATTAAAGGACTTATATAAAATATGGGATTGTTTTGTTTTCAACAGGAACTGGCGATTGACCTTGGCACAACAAATACACGGATTATTCATAAAGACAAAGTTGTAGTGAATGAGCCATCCATCGTTGCTATTGATACAATGACGGGCAAGATGATTGCAATAGGTGAAAAAGCCCACATGATGCATGGTAAAACACATGAAAACATTACAACAATCAAACCTCTCAGGGATGGTGTAATTGCAAACTTTGATGCTGCCCAACAAATGATACAGGGGATGATGAAAATGATCAACAAACGTAACCTCCTTTTTGCTCTCTCCCTAAAGATGGTGATCACTATTCCTTCAGGATGTACTGAAGTTGAAAGAAGAGCTGTCAGGAATTTAGCGGAACACGCAGGTGGCAGAAATGTATATATGATATACGAATCTATGGCAGCCGCCATAGGAATAGGTATCGATGTGAGTGCCCCGTACGGAACCATGGTTGTCGACATTGGCGGAGGAACCACTGAAATTGCAGTTATTGCTTTCGGTGGAGTTGTCTTCAACCAATCTCTCAAAATTGCAGGTGATGATTTTACATCTGATATCCAGACTTATATGAGACACCAGCACAATATAATAATTGGTGAAAGTACTTCTGAAAAGATTAAAATTGGAGTTGGTTCAGCACTTTGTGAATTGGTAAATCCACCTCCCGATTTTAATGTCAGGGGACATAATATTATGACAGCAAGGGCCGGTGAAATTCCAGTCTCTTATCAGGAAATTGCCAATTGCCTTGATAAATCTATTTCAAAAATTGAAACAGCGATCTTTTCAGTTATCGAACAAACACCACCTGAACTTTATGTAGATATTCTTCATCGAGGAATCTACCTTGTAGGTGGTAGTGCCATGCTCAGAGGACTTGACAAGAGATTTACTGATAAAATACATATTCCTTTCCATGTAGCTGAGGATCCTTCGCTTTCAGTTGTACGAGGAACAGGTATTGCTTTGAAAAACGTTAGCAAATTCTCGTTTCTTATGAGATAGAATCAGAGTAAATATGAGAAGATAAATTGTAAAATGAGTAATCTTATCTGATACAAATCTGTTAAATTGTTGAATTAAAAAAGTTAGTTTCAAACAAACTTATCATTATTACTACATAAGAAATGAGTGACAGATATTTTAAGATTAGATTAAAATTATCAAAGTTGATTTTTTTATTAATTTTGTAACATCTTTAATAGGGGTGCCTTAATATTAAAGGCTGAGATCAAACCCATTGAACCTGCTCCAGGTAATGCCGGCGAAGGGAAATGAGGATAAACTGTTTCAGATGGTATGTTGCCTCTATATACCATCATAGGTTTAACCAAATATATCCAGATAAAAATGGAAAAGTTAGTGTCGCTAGGGATCATTGATTCCTATTTTCAAAAATTGAAAGATAACCTTTCAGTTGACTGTGCTATTGTTGGTGGTGGTCCTTCAGGATTAGTTGCTGCCTATTATCTTGCGAAAGCTGGAAGAAAAGTATCATTATTTGAACGCCGGCTTGCTCCCGGTGGAGGTATGTGGGGTGGCGCTATGATGTTCAACCAGATTATCGTACAGGAAGAAGCTTTGCCAATTTTAGATGGATTTAATATTTCGTATGTGCCTTATGAGAAAAGTCATTACGTGGTTGATTCGGTACAAGCCACTTCTTCTCTCATATATCACGCGACAAAGGCAGGCGTAGTGATATTTAATTGCTTCTCGGTTGAAGATGTTGTCTTTCAAAATGAGAAAGTGAGCGGTATTGTGGTTAATTGGGCGCCGGTTCATAGAGAACACTTGCATGTAGATCCTCTTATTATTATGGCTAAAACCGTTCTTGAAAGTACAGGCCATGATTGCGAGATTGCTAAAATTGTTGCCAGAAAAAATAATGTCAAACTAAATACTTCAACTGGTGAGGTGATAGGTGAACGTTCGCTGTCTGTTGAAGAAGGCGAAAGAACCACTATCGAAAATACCAAAGAAATATACCCTGGTCTTTTTGTATCAGGTATGGCAGCCAACGGCGTGAGCGGTGGTTTTAGAATGGGTCCTATATTCGGCGGAATGCTGCTTTCAGGGAAAAAGGTCGCAGACTTGATAAATAATAGTTTAAAGTAAAAGAATGAAAGATTTTGGTTTATATATCATAATCACCAGGCCTGTGATTCCTTATTCCAGAATTGCTGAGATCTGTGTGAACAATGAGATAGCAATGCTACAACTGAGGGAAAAATATCTAAGTGACAAAGAGATCGTAAAGATAGGACTAGAATTGAAATCGATTATCAAAGGTTCCAAAACAAACCTCGTTATTAACGACAGGCCTGATATTGCAGTTCTCTGTGAAGCTGATTGCTTACACCTCGGGCAGGATGATATAACTTATGAGGATGCAAGAAAGATAGTTGGAAATGATATGCAAATAGGTTTATCTACTCATTCTATTCAACAGGCAAAAGATGCATTGAAAAAAGGGCCTGATTATATTGGATTCGGGCCGATTTATGCAACTACAGTAAAGACCAATCCTGATCAGGTGGTCGGAACGGATCAACTCAAAGAGGTTTTGTCTTTTGCCAATGTTCCCGTTGTTGCCATTGGAGGGATATTTCCTGAGAATATTGAAGCGGTACTAAAAACAGGAGCGCGGAATATTGCAATGGTGAGATATTTTATGCAAGCAGAAGATATGGATAAAAAGATAAAAGAAATTAAATCACTTATTAATAAATAAAACCATGACACAACTACAGCAAGCACTTAAGGGTATTGTAACCAAAGAGATGCACGAAGTTGCACAATATGAAAATCTCGATCCGGAATGGATTCGTAACGAGGTTGCATACGGTCGAATAGTGATTCCTAAAAATATCCATCATACTTTTGAAGCCAGAGGCATTGGCAACGGTCTTAAGACCAAAGTAAATGCCAATATTGGCACCTCTCCAAAACATTGTAATCCTGAAGAAGAGCTAAGCAAATTAGAAGTAGCTGTCAAATTTGGTGCTGATGCCGTAATGGATTTATCAACCGGTGGGGATTTAAAACAAATATTGAAATCAATTATCGAACATTCACCGTTAATGATAGGTACTGTTCCAATCTATGCAGTAATTACCAGATTAATCAGGGAAGATAAAGAAATAGCTGATATGAATCCCGACAGCTTGTTCTCCGAGATTGAGGATCAGGCAAAGGCTGGTGTGGATTTCATGACTTTGCATTGTGGCGTCACAAAAACTTCCTTATCTTTTTTACAGAATGACGAACGTGTCGCAGGCATAGTCAGCCGGGGCGGTTCGTTAATAAAAAGATGGATGATGGAAAATAAATCCGAAAATCCATTATATGAACAGTTTGATAGAGTACTTAATATTTGTGAAAAAAATGATGTAACGATCAGTTTAGGCGATGGTTTACGTCCGGGGGCTGGCAATGACGCCAGCGACAGAGGACAGATAGCAGAGCTTTTGATATTAGGAGAACTGGTTGAACGGGCTCATAAGCACGGTGTTCAGGTGATTGTTGAAGGACCAGGACATGTGCCGCTTGATCAAATCGAAATGAATGTGAAGCTTATGAAAAGGATTTGTAATAATGTTCCTTTTTATGTACTTGGCCCTCTTACTACCGATATAGCTCCTGGTTATGATCATATTGTCGGAGCTATTGGCGGTGCAATAGCAGCAGCATATGGTGCTGATTTCCTTTGTTATGTCACTCCGGCGGAACATATCTGTTTGCCAACGATTGAGGATGTCAAAGAAGGCGTGGTGGCCAGTAAGATAGCTGCCCACAGCGGCGATATTGTTAAAAAAATAAAAGGATCGCGAGAACTTGATTATGCCATGTCTCGAGCCAGAAGAGAATTAAATTGGGAAGAAATGTTTAAATACGCCATTAATCCTGAACTGGCACGAAGCAGAAGACAAAATTCGGAAAGCGCCAATGAAGATTATTGCACAATGTGTGGATATCTTTGTGCAATAAAGACAGATAGAGGAATATGAAGTATTATTTAACTATTGCAGCATCTGACAATAGTGGTGGAGCCGGAATTCAGCAAGATTTAAAGGTGGCTGAAAGCATGGGCTATTGGGGATTATCAGCCATAACAGGGATCACCATCCAAAATTTCATGAAATTAGATTCTATATATCCTATTCCTGCCAATATTTTATCACAACAAATTGAAATGAATATTAATTCATTCAATATTAATGCCTGTAAGATTGGTGCTATTTGCAGTGAAGAGAACATTCAAGTAATCTCATCGATATTACAAAAATATGAACTAAAAAATATTGTTCTTGATACAGTCTTTTCCCCGACACACGGGAAAGCATTTATCAACCATGGATCGATAAAAATATTTAAGAGGGAATTATTACCTCACGTCAATATTATCACCCCTAATAAAGATGAGCTATCATTACTAACCGAAATAGAGATATTAAATTTTGACCAAGGTATTGAAGCAGCCTTGAAACTTGCAAAACAATATAATTGCACTATTTATATGAAGGGGGGCCATTATGAAGGTAATACAATAAATGAAGCTCTCATTAATAAAAATAAGGTAGTCAATTTTGAAAAAGAAAGATTGACTTTAAAATATTCTCATGGCACGGGTTGTACTTTTTCGACAGCTTTGACCTGTTATCTCGGTAATGGATTATCTTTGAAAGAGGCTTGCGTGAAAGCTTCTGAATATGTAAGCAATATGTACAAAAAATATTCTTGATTATTTTTGGAAACAGAGGTAAATTACGATACAGTTATCTGTTTACACAAAATTATATACAGTATCGTAGATTAAAATATATGCCTCTGCCTCTTGTCGTAAAACCGTTGATTTCTCTATATTTTGTATCAAAGATGTTTTCTACTCGTGCACCTGCCGAAAAATCCAACAATGTGTAATCAGCCATACCCTCGGTTCCCAAAGCACCATAAGGACCAAGTTGTGAATTAAATAAAATATCATTCCTTGAACCATATTGCGGAAGAATGAGAAGATATTACCGGGAGCCCTGAGATTAAGAAAATGATGTAGCCTCAAAATTCAGGAAACTATGGACGAGATGGACAGGGAAATATTGGAACGGAAACTCGATGCAATTCTTTTTATAAGGCAAAGGTAAAAGGCACCTCATACAAGGAAGAATATGTTGCCTTCTCAAAAGAATTGAGGGAAAGAGTAGAGTTGAGTAAGAAGTCAGCTGAGAAAATTGGTGAGAGCCATAAACCATACAAGTTTAAGGATATAGACTGGAATGATCATTTGATCGAGTGAATTTGGGTTGATCAGACTATCATAAAGTTACCAAATTCATACCTGATTTAGTAAAACACCAAATACCTGAATACTAACTGTTTTACTATCAATATTTTCGCCTCCATTAATCCCCTTTGTAAATAGCCCAATATGGGTAGCAAAATCTTTGAATGTTATGCAATATGTTTGCAAATGAAAAAGGTTACATTGTATAAAACCTTGTAACCTTCTGATTTACTGCGTAGCGAGAGAGGGAATTGAACCCTCGACCTCATGATTATGAATCATGCGCTCTAACCATCTGAGCTATCTCGCCAAAGCTTTTTGCGGGTGCAAATATAAATAGTTTGAAGGTAAATAACAATACGAATTTTTTTATGTTTCAATATTTTTTCTATATTGCAGAAAGGTAAAGAGGAGATTACAGGATGAGATTAAAATACGAATTGGAATATACATTGAACTGCTCTCCAAAAGTTCTGTTTTCGAGGCTTAGCACTCCTGAAGGACTCTGTGAATGGTTCGCAGACGATGTTAATGTTGAAGGAGATTTCTTTTCTTTTTACTGGAGCAAATCTGAATCAAAAGCAAAACTGACAGCTCTCAAAGAAAATAAATTTGTGAGGTTTGAATGGCTTGATAAAAGTGATGAAGAATCAAACTTCTTCGAATTCAGAATCAATATTGAGGAATTAAGCGGAAGCCTCGCACTGATCATAATCGATTTTGCTGAACCGGAAGAAAAAGAGGATGCTATCTACCTGTGGGATACCCAGATTACAGATCTTAAAAGAGTTTTAGGGATTTAATATGTTCATTTCTTTTGCTTGCCCAAAAGAAACGAACCAAAGAAGGTCGAATGGTATTTTTACCAAAAATCAAGTAGTTTTGTCATCTGAAAAAATAATCAATGAAAAAGGTCGACAAATTTGTCCTGAAATCCTTTATTGGCCCTCTTTTTCTCACTTTTTTTATAGTGCTTATAATTCTCTTGTTGCAATTTTTATGGATGTATGTTGATGAACTTGTTGGAAAAGGCCTTGATTTTAAGATACTTGCTGAATTACTATACCAGTTCGCACTATCATTTGTCCCTACTGCTCTTCCCCTGGCAATACTGCTTGCAGCTTTAATGACGTTTGGGAATATGGGAGAATTCAGCGAGCTTACTGCGCTTAAATCTTCAGGAATCTCGCTCCAGCGTATCATGAGACCCTTAATAATTCTAATTGGTTTCCTCTGTATAGTGTCATTCCTGTTTTCAAACTATGTTCTGCCTTATTCAAACCGGCAGGCCAGAACGCTTCTCTATGATATAAGAATGAAACGTCCCGATATTAATTTACAGTCAGGAACCTTTAACAATGATATTGACGGATTCAGCATCAAGATTACTTCTAAAGATCCCATAACCAACCGGCTTGATAAGCTTATTATTTATGATCATCGAGATAAAAGAGGAAACATCTCCGTAATCACCGCCGACTCAGGTTATATAAAGGTAACTCCCGATGAAACAGCAATGATAATGATCCTTTACAATGGCATTTCATATACTGAATTGGAAGAAAAGAACGTCGGACCACAAGAGAGAAGATACCCTACCAGGAAAGATGCTTTCAAAGAGCAGAGTTATGTTATGTCACTATCAGGCTTCGACCTTGAACGAAGCGAAATTGATATGTTTAAATCCAACTCATGGATGCTGAATCTGGCACAACTGACACATTTTATCGACTCTCTCAATATCAGGTTCAACACACAACAAAATAACCAGTTTAAAGAATTTAATGGCAGCAAGCTTTACCTGCAGCGGAATTTCCTGTCAGGTACTGAAAATAAAAATGATACCGGTATGGTTTCAAAGGAAATAGTGGCATTTGATGCTAATGCACTTTTCGACTCAATTTCGGTTTATGAAAAAAGGACAGTCCTGTTAACAGCAATTGAAAATCTGAAAGACGCATCTAATTATCTGACTTCAAGGAATGAATCAACAAAATATGAGATAAGGAGGTTAAAAAGGTACGAAGTAGACTGGAACAAGAAACTAACGTTACCATTTGCCTGCCTGGTATTCTTTTTCATTGGTGCACCGCTGGGTTCAATAATACGAAAAGGAGGTCTGGGAACTCCTGCTGTAATTTCAATTTTTTTCTTTGTGATCTGGTACGTTATCTCTCTTTCGGGAGAGAAACTGGTAGAAGAAAACCTTGTAAGCACGTTTGCAGGAATGTGGGCAGCTTCATACATTTTACTGCCTGTCGGAATATTTCTGACTTATAAAGCTTCCACTGATTCTGTAATATTGAATATTGACACATATCTTGCATTTTTCAGGAAGATAAAAGATTATATGTATAGGGTTTACATGACAGGAACAGGGAAGAAAAAGGAAAAATAAAACACTTTTAAGATGAATAATATAAAGCTTAATACTATCGAAGAGGCTGTTGAGGACATAAAAGATGGTAAGCTTCTTATAGTAGTTGATGATGAAGACCGTGAGAATGAAGGAGATTTCATCTGTTCTGCCGAATTGATTACGCCGGACCTTGTTAATTTTATGGCAAAGCATGGCCGGGGGCTTATCTGTGTAGCTTTACCAGAGGAACGCTGTGATGAACTCGACCTTGATCTGATGGTTGGCATAAATACTTCAATACACGAAACACAGTTTACTGTTTCTGTTGATCTTATCAATGAAGAAACAACAACAGGAGTTTCGGCTAAGGACCGTTCCCTCACTATAAAAGCTCTCGTGGATCCTTCTACAAAACCTTCCGACCTCGGACGTCCGGGTCATATATTTCCTCTTAAAGCAAAAGCAAAAGGAGTTCTCAGAAGGGCAGGACATACGGAAGCTGTGGTTGACCTGACCCGCTTTGCCGGCCTTCGTCCAGGTGGTGCTCTTGTAGAGATTATGAACGATGATGGCTCAATGGCCCGTTTGCCTGACCTGGTAAAAATCAGGAAAAAATTCAATATCAAAATAATTACAATACGGGATCTTATAAAATATAAGCTTGAAAGAGACTCAATTATTGAAAAGGGCGAAAGAGTCAAACTACCCACAGAGAGAGGAGAATTTGAATTCATTCCGTTCAGGCAGACAAGCAATGGACTGGAGCATAGCGCTCTGGTAAAAGGAACATGGACAAAAGAGGAACCGGTACTTGTCCGGGTTCATTCTTCCTGTTTTACAGGGGATATTTTTGGCTCTTTGAGATGTGATTGCGGCCCTCAGCTGCATAAAGCAATGGAGATGGTCGAAGCCGAAGGTAAGGGAGTCGTCATTTATCTTAGCCAGGAGGGCAGAGGAATCGGGCTTTTCAACAAGATCAAAGCATATAGCCTTCAGGATGAGGGTATGGATACCGTTCAGGCTAACCTGAAGCTTGGCTTTGGAGTAGACGAAAGGGATTATGGTGTGGGAGCAAGTATTATGAGAGAACTTGGACTGGGCAAGGTAAGACTGATATCAAACAATCCGGTTAAAAGAGCAGGACTGGAAGGATATGGAATAAAAATAGTTGAAACAATCCCGCTTGTAATCGAATCTAATCCCCATAATAAATTCTATCTCGAGACAAAAGCCAACAAGATGGGGCATAACCTTACCTGCAACAAGCATATTGTAAACGACTGATTTTTTTTACTAGCTATACTCAATTATTGAACCGTACTGTTTATGAAAAACCTCAGGATAATATTTATGGGCACACCTGAGTTTGCAGTGGCTACCCTTGGCTCACTGCTCATGAATGGTTTCAATGTTGTCGGTGTTGTCACTGTACCTGACAAGCCATCAGGAAGAGGGAAAAAGATTACCAAATCGGCTATAAAGGAATTTGCGGAATTCAGCCCCCTGCCAATAATGCAACCTGGCAATCTGAAAAATGCTGAATTCATTTTCAATCTCAGTAAACTCAACGCTGATGTATTCATAGTTGTTGCATTCCGCATGCTACCTGAAGTTATCTGGAAAATGCCAGCCTCCGGAACTATAAATCTCCATGCATCACTTTTACCTCATTACCGGGGTGCGGCACCGATTAACCATGCAATTATGAACGGAGAGTCAACGACCGGAGTAACTACCTTTTTCATAGATGATAAAATTGACACCGGAAATATTCTGTTAAGAGAAGAAATACAGATATTTCCATTTGAAAATGCAGGAGACCTTCATGACAGGCTGATGAAACAAGGAGCCAGACTGGTAATCAGCACATTAGCATCTATTGCAGAAAACAGGATTGATCCTCAACCTCAGTCAAAATTCCTGAAATCCGGGGAGATTCCGAAAACTGCACCAAAAATCCATCCTGAGAATTGTATAATTGACTGGAATAACGACCCGGTAAAAATCCACAATTTTATCAGGGGACTGGCCCCTTATCCGGGTGCAAAATCATCCCTCAGAGAAGGCTCTGAAACACTTTCATTTAAAATATTTGAAAGTCAGCCTGAAATGAAAGATCATAAGTATAAACCGGGATCCATTATATCCGATGGAAAGCATTTTTTGAGAATAGCCTGCAGGAATGGGTATGTTAATATTACAAACATTCAGCTTGAGGGGAAGAAAAGACTGAATATTGTTGAATTCCTGAAAGGTTATAAGATTGCAAATTACATTATTCCTGTCAGTTAACCGGCTTCAGATTTCTCAGCCATATCTTCTGGCCTGCCGTTAGCTCTTCTCCTTCAGCCATTCTGTTCATCTCATACAGGCTTTTAAGCTTTATGCCATACTTCTGTGATATGGAGTACATCGTATCTCCTTCAGCAACAGTATGATGTTCTTTACCTGGTTCAGCTTTTTCCCTTTTTGGCTGGAGGTAAAGCAATTGCCCGGCAACCGGGCTGAAATCACTGGCAAGTTCATTGTACCTCGATAGTTCCCACTTAAGTAACTGAAATTCATTTTCAATCTTTTCCCGTGTCTCGCCATCTTTGACAATAATATATTGTATCCTGTTATTCTCCATCACTCTGTTAACCCGGGCTGTAACTTTAAAGTTATCATTAATTTCAGGTACGGCATTTCGGTTGTTTACTGAATCATGCTGAGCGACTATAACATTTACCAATGCAGGCTGCTGCTGGGGCAGCTTTGCGACAGTATAACCCCGATCAAAATTATAAAGATTGTTCTCTTCAATTTTCCTTATCAGCATATTTGCGTACTGGGGATTTGTGGCATATCCGGCTTTTTTCAGACCTCTTGCCCAGGCTTTATAGTCAGTGGGTTCAATTTCGAAAAGGAAGCGGTAGCGTGAAACTGATCTGAGAAAATCGGAATGATCATAATAAGAGTCCTCCGGTCTGGAATATTTCCTGAAACACTCATTGCGCCTGTCATCATTATGACGAATAGTTGGACCTTTCCAGTCATCGTGACATTTGATTCCGAAGTGATTGTTTGCTTCACGGGCGAGACGGCTATGCCCAAAATCAGATTCTATCATCCCCTGTGCAAGAGTTATGCTTGCCGGTATTCCGGTCCTCTTCATCTCGTTAACGGCCAGATCCTTAAAATCATTTATATATACTTGCGCATTTGGTTCTGATCCCGCAGTCGAAACAATAGGTCTGGTTGACCTGCAGGAGAGAAGTCCGGGTATGATTATCGCGACAAGTAATATATATGTTAGCCGACGCAAGTTCATAATTTTTGGGCAAATATATAAAAAAGTGCCTTGAGTGCCTACAGTGCCTATAGTACTTAGAGTTGTAAACTTAAGTAACTTTAAGTACTCCACACTTTAGCTCACTTTAGGCACTTCCCAATACTTTAAGCAATTTTTATTACATTTGTAATCAATACATAATAAGCTCATTATGATAAAAACACTCAATATCCCATTTACATACAAAGAATTAGATAGCCCGGAAGAGCTGAATCCCGATGACAGGGAATTGCTCTTTTCTGCACGCGAAGTCGCTTTAAAGGCATATGCTCCATATTCCGGATTCATGGTAGGTGCAGCAGTGAGGCTCAGCAGCGGGAAAATTATTCTCGGTACAAATGTTGAAAATGCTGCTTTTCCTTCAGGGATTTGCGCCGAAAGAAATGCCCTGTCAAATGCTTCATCAAATCATCCCGAAGATAAACCTGTCGCAATGGCTGTTGCAGCAATGACCAATGCAGGTTTGAGTGCAAATACTGTTTCCCCATGTGGCAATTGCCGGCAGGTGATAGCTGAAGAAGAATTCAGAAATGGAGCAAACATCAGGATAATTTTGAGCGGTAGAAATAAAATACAGATAAT
Source organism: Bacteroidales bacterium (assembly GCA_022865305.1). Classification (GTDB taxonomy): domain Bacteria; phylum Bacteroidota; class Bacteroidia; order Bacteroidales; family VadinHA17; genus LD21. Next base: position 13,233 of record JALHSP010000003.1, read on the forward strand.
TGATAAGGGAGGAGATCTTCTTCCTTTGCAATTTAACAGCGATAATCTGAAATTTAGCCCTCACTGATAATCAGCTGGAAACCTGCACCGTGTATGTTTTTAATATTCAGGTTTGGATCATCAGACAGGTATTTCCTCAGCTTGGTTACATAAACGTCCATGCTTCGAGCAGTAAAATAGTCGTCATTGCCCCATATCTTTTTAAGTGCCATCTCTCTGCTGATCAGTGCGTTCGGATTAATAGCCAGTAACTCGAGCAGTTGCGCCTCTTTTGGCGAAAGCTTTTTCTCCTTATCCCCTATTGTCAGTGTTCTGAGTTTGGAATTAAAAACAAACTTGCCAATTTCAAAAATATCCCTTGTACCACTCTGATATTCACGGCGGGCAAGTATTGCCCGTATCTTGGCCAGCAGGATGTCAGTATCAAAAGGTTTGGTAATATAGTCATCACCTCCGGCTCCGTATCCCCTGAGTACATCCTCTTTAAGCTTTTTTGCCGTAAGGAATATTATGGGAACAAAATTGTTTATCTGTCTTATCTCATTTGCGATAGTGAATCCATCTACATGCGGCAGCATCACATCAAGGATGCATATATCGAACATTCCTTTCCTGAAGTGATCAACAGCATATTTACCATCATCAACCCACTCAACAGAAAAGTCGTTTATTTCGAGATATGATTTAAGAACCGATCCGAAACTTAAATCGTCCTCCACAAGAAATATCTTAACAGGCTTCAAATTCATTTTTCATTCTCCAGGTTAAATGGAATAAATACTATGAACCGGCTTCCTTTACCCGGTTCGCTGATAACAGAAATAGTGCCCTTGTGGGCATCAACTATTGCACGGACATAGTTAAGTCCCAATCCGAATCCCTTAACATAATGCACGTTACCGGAACTTTGACGGTAGAATCGTTCAAATATTTTACTCTGGACACTTTTGCTCATCCCGGCTCCTTTATCCTCGACAGATAAAATAATCCCTTTTTCATTATTCTTTGTTTCTACCGTAATACTGGGCGATTCGGGGGAATATTTGATCGCATTGTCAAGAAGGTTATTTACCAGATTTGTAAGATGCTCAGCATCTCCAAACACAACGGGTTCTGACGCCAGAAGGTTCAGCCTTACAGATCCGTTTTTCTGCTGCACCTGTATATCAATAGTATCAACTGCCCGTTCAATAACAGCATGTAGTGAAAGGTTCTCAAATTTGAAATTAATCTCTTTCTTGTCAAGCGATGCAATCTGCAGGATGGTTTCCACCTTTTTATTCATCCTGTTGTTCTCCTTTTTGATCATACTGATGAAATGCCTGATACTGGACTCATCATGAATAACTTTTGGATTGGTTATTGTATCAGCAGCCAGGGAGATCGTAGCAATCGGTGTCTTAAACTCGTGAGTCATATTATTAAGAAAATCGGATTTCATTTCTGAAATCTTCTTCTGCCGGATAATGAAAAACAGGCTCATGGCAAATGTCGCCAGGATAATAAGAGAAAAAAGAAGTGATCCGCCAAGTAGCCATGCCATCGATCCCAGGACATAATTAGTACGGTCAGGAAATACGAGTGATAGAATAAGATCCTGGCGTATTATATTATCTGGAAATAGCCTGACCATGTAGTTGCTTTTCAAAAATTCATTCTTCCCCGATTTTTTAAAGGTACCCTCCTTCACTTCACCATCTTTGATTACCGCAAACTCGAAAGGAGTCTGAATTCCTGAATATAACAATGATCGCTTTAGTGCAAATTCAACTTCCCTGTTGTCAAGTTCCATTGTCTTCTCCCACGTGTAAACCTCTGAGATCATCTGGTCGCTCATATTCTGAAATTCATTCGATCTTTTTCGGACCCAATCAATGAACTCCTGTTGTCTGACATAGACCGCTCCGTCATTATTACCGGCTTCTTTCCCCTTCCTGACTATCTTCATTTTACCCGGCTCATCAGGTGATGTCATAAACAGAGTAACTGAATCGGAAGTAATAGTGGTATCGTGAGTAATAATAACCGGTTTTTCACCAGGTTTTTCAGTAACAGATTGATTTGTGATCCTGACACTCAGGTTACCTCCGTTTTCCAGAGTAAAGCTTTCAATGTTTAAATACCCTGAAACATTACCGGATTGCTTATCATATGAATATGGATCTTTCAGTATGAAGTCATTAAAGAAATTCATCTTTCTTGAAGACTCAATTGTTTTTGCAGCATCATGAATGCTGGCAATTACCCTTGCATTGAAATTTTCATTCAGAACTCCAACTGCATTGCTTATCCAAATTATCTGAACCCAGATAATACCGACAATCGAAAACAGCATCATGAAGATAAGTCCGATGAATTTTTTCCTGTTCATAGCACAAAATTAACTTATGATCCTGAAACTCATGCATGTTTTAACTTTTCATTAACTCTTATTAACCTGAAATTAACTGTATTCCGCAGGCAATAAAGTAATTTTGATTTGTAAAGAACTAAATCTACATGCCATGAAAATAGTTTACAAAATGATGTTCCTATTCCTTCTTACCGGATCAATTCCTCTATCGTCGGCTTTTGGTCAGGAGAAGAAGAATGAACAGAAAATAAAAGTCATTATTGCCGACGAATCAGGAACTAAAACCGTCATTGATACAACTTTGACCGGTAATTCCATGCCTGAAACCATAACACTTAAAAACGGGAAAGTAATTTTTATCGGAAAACCCGGGACCAGCATGAGCCACAAAGAGTCCACGGGCGGGAAAGAGAATGTAATCGTTACTGTAACATCTGATGAGGACGGGGAAAAGAGAAAAGAGGAAAGGATCATCATAATGAGCTCTGATTCTGTTGAATGGACCCTCTCATCAATTGACAAGGGGAGAGATTTCTATGTTTACAGCCATTCAGAGAGTAAGGATGGGAAACCTTTAAAACATATTACAACAGCTTCAGCAGGAGCAGGATACGGTACATGGGCAGATTCAGCAGGTAAAAAAGTTATCATTATAAAAGATATAAAGGAAAAGGTCGGTAAAAACGGAAAAACCTTTGATATAATTGTTGAACCGGATGATATGGATACTGACACAGATGTTACAAAGTATGTAGTGGCAAAAGACGGGATTGTCGTAACAGTTGAATGTAATGATGAAGCCAGGGCAAAGGAGCTGATCAAAGAAATTGAAAGCAAACTTGATGTAAAAAGTGAGCAGGAAGGAAATAAAGAAGTCGTAAAAACTGAAACAAAAAAGATAATAAAAAAATAGAGAATCCCGATCAGGCTTTCATGTTCATTCCTGAAAATGAGTCCGGTTTTCCGGCTCATTTTCTTTTTATATGCCGGTATCCTTAAATGAGTTCCAGATATCGCCTTCTGGTAATGGTGCAGTGATCATGATATTTTCTTTTCTGACCGGATGTATAAATTCCATTTTTCGTGCAAAAAGGCTGATACTGCCATCTTCATTTGACCTGGCAAAACCATATTTCAGATCTCCCTTCACAGGACAACCTATCCTGGCAAGCTGTGCCCTGATCTGGTGATGTCGTCCCGAATGAAGCTCAATCTCCAGAAGATAATAGCGTTCCGACCTGCCCGCTAGTCTGTAGGTAAGACTGGCTTTCTTTGATCCTTTCACCTCGTTATCATACACATATGTCTTGTTCTGCTTTTCATTCTTTTTCAGAAAATGTGTAATTGTTGAATGATCTTCAGGAGGCCTCTCTTTTACAATTGCCAGGTAGGTTTTTTTAATCTGGTTTGTCCGGAACATTTCATTCAACCTCTCAAGAGCTTTGGACGTTCGGGCATAAACGATAACGCCACCTACCGGACGATCGAGACGGTGAATAACACCAAGAAAAACTTCACCTGGCTTCCTGTACTTTTCCGCAATATATTTCTTTATTATGGTGTCAAGCGATGTATCCCCCGTCTTATCACTCTGTGCCAGGTCGGAAGATCTTTTATTAACGGCAATGATATGATTATCTTCGTAAAGTATTTCGATCATCTCAGATGAGATTAATACTGTTCCTTTTCATTCGGGAACTGCTGTGTCTTTACATCATTTATATATGTCTGCACAGCTCCTTTAATTTCTGAGTAAAGATTATGATACCTACGAAGAAACCTTGGAGAAAATTCCTGGGTAATACCCAGCATATCATGAAGGACAAGCACCTGTCCGTCAGTTTTACCACCTGCTCCAATACCGATTACAGGTATCTTAATAGCACCTGTTACCTCTTCAGCCAGCTTAGCCGGTATTTTTTCAAGCACTAAAGCAAAACAACCTGTCTTTTCCAGAAGTCTGGCATCTTCCATAAGTTTTCGGGCTTCCTCTTCTTCTTTTGCCCTGACAACGTAAGTTCCAAACTTATAAATAGACTGCGGAGTGAGTCCAAGATGTCCCATCACAGGTATTCCTGCAGAGAGAATTCGCTCAACCGATTCGATAATCTCTTGTCCGCCTTCCAGTTTAACAGCATGTGCACCTGTTTCTTTCATTATCCTGATCGATGAAGCCAACGCTTCCTTTGAATTGCCCTGGTAGGTTCCAAATGGCAGGTCGACCACAACCAAAGCCCTTTTAACTGCTCTAACTACTGATGCAGCATGATAGATCATATTGTCGAGAGTAATGGGGAGCGTTGTATCAAAACCGGCCATCACATTCGAGGCAGAATCTCCAACCAGAATAACATCAATCTCGGCTTCATCAAGTATCCTGGCAATGGAATAATCGTAGGCAGTGAGCATTGCAATCTTCTCGCCTTTGATCTTCATCTCATTCAGTATGTGAGTTGTGATCCTTTTAACAGATTTATGTATCGACATAATTCTAAATTTGTTAATTCAAGAGCGCAAAGTTACTGATTTGAAACAGATGATACATCTTCATAGTAATATCTTTTTATTTTGGCAGTTTCTGATATAATTCCTGTCGTTTTGTCATAATAAGTTTTTAAAGAGACCTCTATTCTCCCTAAGTTGCGCCATATTTACCTGAATCGTACTTCTGAATCGTACTATTATCTCTGTTGGCATAATCATTGCAGACACATTCTATCAAAACAAAAATTCTTAAATCAAAATAAAATGGGAAAAATAATTGGTATCGATCTTGGAACAACAAATTCATGTGTTGCCGTAATGGAAGGCAATGAACCCGTCGTGATCCCCAACAGTGAAGGTAAGAGAACAACACCATCAATTGTTGCATTTGTTGAGAACGGTGAACGCAAGGTAGGTGACCCTGCAAAACGTCAGGCAATTACCAATTCCAAAAAAACCGTTTACTCCATAAAGAGATTCATGGGTGAACCATATGAAAAGTTGAATAAAGAGATAAAAAGAGTAACCTATACCGTGGTTAAAGGTGATAATAGCACTCCAAGAGTCAAAATTGATAACAGGATGTATTCTCCGCAGGAGATTTCGGCAATGATCCTTCAGAAAATGAAAAAAACAGCAGAAGATTATCTTGGGCAGGAGGTTACGGATGCAGTCATTACAGTTCCTGCATACTTCAGCGATTCTCAGCGCCAGGCCACAAAAGAGGCCGGCGAAATAGCAGGGTTAAATGTTAAAAGGATAATCAATGAACCAACTGCTGCATCGCTTGCCTACGGTCTTGATAAAAAATCTCAAGATCTTAAAATTGCTGTGTTTGATCTTGGCGGAGGCACTTTCGATATTTCGATTCTTGAACTGGGTGATGGTGTTTTTGAAGTCAAATCGACAAATGGGGACACCCATCTCGGTGGCGACGACTTTGATCATCTGATTATTGACTGGCTCGCTGAAGAGTTTCTGAAAAATGAAGGATTAGATCTCAGAAAAGATTCTATGGCATTGCAGAGACTTAAAGAGGCTGCTGAAAAGGCTAAAATCGAATTGTCAAGCGCTACATCAACAGAGATCAATCTTCCATATATCATGCCTGTCGACGGAATTCCAAAACATCTGGTGAAGACACTGACACGTGCAAATTTTGAAAAGATATGCGATTCCCTGATCCAGGCTTGCATTGAACCATGCCAGAAAGCAATGAACGATTCAGGTTTCAAGGTTTCCGATATTGATGAGGTTTTACTTGTTGGAGGATCAACCCGGATACCAGCAATACAGCAGATTGTCGAGAAATTTTTTAACAAGGTCCCTTCAAAAGGTGTTAATCCTGATGAAGTTGTTGCAGTGGGTGCTGCCATTCAGGGAGGTGTGCTTACGGGAGAAGTGAAAGATGTCCTGCTTCTTGATGTAACTCCATTGTCACTGGGGATTGAAACTATGGGTGGGGTGATGACCAAACTTATTGATTCAAACACAACAATACCAACCAAAAAAACAGAGGTATTTACCACGGCTGCCGATAGCCAGTCGTCGGTTGAAATCCACGTTCTTCAGGGAGAGAGACCTATGGCAGTAGGAAACAAAACAATCGGGCGCTTTCATCTCGATGGAATTCCACCTGCACCAAGAGGCATTCCACAAATTGAAGTAACTTTCGATATCGATGCAAATGGTATTTTACATGTTACTGCAAAAGACAGGGGAACAGGTAAAGAACAGAGAATAAGGATTGAAGCCTCTTCTGGTTTAAGTGATGATGAGATAAAAAGAATGAGAGACGAGGCGAAGGCATATGCCGAAGCAGACAGTAACGCGAGAGCTAAAGCCGATAAGATCAATACTGCCGACAGCATGATCTTTACAACCGAAAAACAGCTTAAAGAATTTGGTGATAAGCTCCCTGCTGACAAAAAACCTGCTATTGAAGATGCACTTGCAAAACTTAAGGAAGCTCATAAAAACCAGGATATTGTAGCTATCGATAAGGCTCTTGCCGACCTGAATGCTGTATGGCAAGCCGCCTCCGAAGAGATGTACAAAACAGCTCAGAGTACCAGTCAGACTACATCACAACCAGGACCCGATCAACCCGGAAAGGATCAACCCGGCGGTTCCGGACCAAAGTCAGGTAATGATGAAGTTACTGATGTGGATTTCGAAGAGGTAAAATAAATACCAGGGATAGTCCTGATATGTAGTACAATTTCAACGTAGAGGGTGTATTAAAAGGACACCACCTCCCCCCTGACTGTAAACGTCAGGGGTACTCCTCCTCTGAAGAGGAGGAGAAAGTTATATAATTATATATCAGTCATTTCCCCTCCTTTTCAAAGGAGGGGTGTCCCAACCACGGTGTTGGGACGGGGTGGTTGATACTACTTTTTAGAAATCCCCTGCTTTATTTAAATCATAAATCCATTAAAAATTCCGATACCTCCTTTTTTTTGTACTTTTATGCCAGATATCCCGTTTTTTATTTATGAGTATTAGAATAATTAGAATAATTACAATTGTCTCTCTGTTAATCTTTTCGGCCAATGCAATTAGTCAGACTGCATCAGATATCAATAAAACTGATCAGCAGGGTCGTAAACAAGGTCGCTGGATTAAAAAATACCCCAATAAGAACATTATGTACGAGGGTATTTTTAAAGACAACTATCCTGCTGGTGAGTTCAGGAGATATTATGAAGACAAAACGATAAAATCCATTCTTATTTTTAGCAACGAGGGGGAAATAGCCGATGCAACAATTTATCATCCAAATGGTTTTGTTTCAGCTCAGGGGAAATATATTAATCAGCTAAAAGAAGGGAAATGGAAGTTCTTTTCTTACTCTGTCAATGGTTATCTAATATGTGAGGAAGAGTATTCAAAGAATTTCAGACACGGACAATCATTAAAGTTTTTTCCGGACAGTACTGTTGCCGAAAGGATAAATTTTGTGAATGATATCCGGCAGGGCGAATGGTTGCAATACTATTCAAACGGAAAAACCTTCCTGAAATCTTATTATAAAGATGGATTGCTTAACGGGAAAATTGAAGTATGGTTTGAAAACGGTGCAATTGAGCTTTCGGGATTTTATAAAAATAATCTGCGCGAGGGACACTGGCATATCTATAATGAAGATGGAAGTCTGAAATATGAACTGGATTATGTTGCAGGGATAACAAAAGACCGTCAGATGGATGTAGATGCTTCTGATCTGATTGACTCACTTGAAAAAAATAGCGGGAAAATTGCTGATCCGGAGAAAACCGGGGAAATAAGATAATGGATAAATACACTTTATTACGGAGGAAAGGGATACCGTGTATCTTCGTCCTGATATTCTTTTTTATATGGAATAATCTCTCCGGACAAAGTGAATTCTATTATTATTTCTACAGGGTTTATTTCAGGGATAAAGGCGAAAACAGCATCGTAAATTATCTTCCTGAAGATCTCCTTTCACAAAGAGCCCTGAACAGGAGAGCAAATGCAGGGATAGAAGTACCAGATTTCAGGGATATTCCCGTCTTTAGGGGATACCTGAATCAGATAACATCTTTGGGTTACAAATTGCATTGCTCTTCGAAATGGATGAATACGGCACTCTTTAAGACACAGGTTCCTGCTGATCTGAATGTATTGCTGAACCTGCCATTTGTCAGCGATGTCAAAATTGTGAAAAAACCTGCAGGTAAAAGTCTCTTCAAGGATAAACTTGACTTTTCCATGAATCAGGCGGACTATCCCCCGTACGATCGTCCTGTTACCATGGTCAACGGTTATCCGTTGCATAATTCAGGATTTGATGGCAGGGGAATACTTATTGCTGTCCTCGATGGAGGGTTCCATAATGCTGACCTGGTATCTTCCCTGAACCTACTTCGCAACCGCCACGGAATAAAGAAAACATACGATTTTGTTAAAAATAATGAATTTGTGTTTGACTACCATAATCATGGAACAGCTGTGCTTTCTGTCCTTGCCGGGAAAATTGACGGAATAATTCAGGGGACAGCTCCGGGTGCAGATTTTATGCTTTTCCGAACTGAAGACGTTGAGAGTGAATTTCCTGTCGAGGAAGATTTCTGGGTTTCAGGAGCTGAATATGCTGATAGTGCTGGAGTTGATATAATATCCTCATCATTAGGTTATTATGTTTTTGATGATCCGACTCTCAATTATAAATACTCTGATCTTGACGGCAATAGCACTTTTATATCCTGTGCGGCCGATATTGCAGCTTCAAAAGGGATTCTGGTAATTAACAGTGCAGGAAATGAAAGGAATAAGGAATGGATGAGAATCATTGCTCCTTCCGATGGTGATAGTGTAGTTGCAGTAGGGGCAGTTGACGGCAATAATATAATTTCTACTTTCTCTTCAGCCGGGCCCTCTTCTGACGGTGGAATTAAGCCCGACAATACAACCATGGGAGTCAGTGTGACGGTACAAACCGATCCTGCTTCAGTGGGCAGGTCAAGCGGAACATCTTTTTCTTGTCCTGTTTTGAGTGGAATGGCAGCATGCCTGATGCAAGCCGTTCCGGGAGTGACAAATACCGAAATTATCAATGCTCTTCATTATTCTTCCGACAGGTTTTTCTCACCCGATTCGTTATATGGTTATGGAATACCTGATATGATAAAAGCTCTGACAAAATTACAGGACTTACATGTTAATATACCTGATAAAGAATATGTTGCAGGGCCAAATCCGACTACGGGTGATTTTGAAATAACTTTCAGACAGAATCCGGTATATCTGTTAATTGAGATTTTTTCTTTATCGGGAGAAACAATCTTCAGGCAGGAATATAAGGAATATGCAGGCCGTGTAATCAGAATAACAGCACTGAATAATAAAGAACAGGGAATTTATTTTGTACGGCTGATAACGGAAAATAACACCTGGCTCAATAAAGTAATTAAACTGAACAGGTAATTATGACTGAGAAACTTTCACTGACAGAATTACAGTTATTGATCAGGGATTCACTATATATGTCTCTGCCGGATATGTATTGGGTAATAGCAGAGATATCGGAGATTAAGGAAAACTATGCAGGTCATTGCTACCTTGAGCTTATTGAAAAACATCCTGATGAGAAAAATGTCCGGGCACGCGTAAAAGCAATAATCTGGAGCAAACGTTATAGATTCCTGAAAGCATTTTTTGAAAATATTACCGGCGAAACACTCAGGCAGGGTTTGAAAATCCTGGTCAGAACTAAAGTAGAATATCACGAACTATATGGTCTGAGCCTTGTCATATCCGATATCGATCCTTCTTTTACACTGGGAGAAATGGCAATAAAACGCCAGCTCATTATAAAAAGGCTTGAGGATGAAGGTGTGATTACTATGAACAAAGAACTGGATTTTCCTCTTGTCCCCCAGAAGATTGCAATAGTTTCTTCTAAAAGTGCAGCAGGTTATACTGATTTTCTTTCTCACCTGACTGATAATAGTTACGGTTATATCTTCTATACTCTCCTGTTCGAAACAGCCATGCAAGGAACAGATACAGAAATAAGTGTAATAAATACACTTAATAGAATTGCACAATTTACCGGACTATTCGATGTTGTTGTAATAATACGGGGAGGTGGTTCCCTGACTGACCTTAGCTGGTTCGATAATTACAATATTGCATACCTTGTAACACAATTCACGTTGCCGGTAATCACAGGTATCGGGCATGAAAAAGACCTTTCAGTTACCGATATGGTTGCTTATCAATCGCTTAAGACTCCTACTGCCGTCGCAGATTACCTGATCGACTGCATAGCCCGTTTCGAAAACCATCTGAATGAGATGAGCTCTGAAATCATTGAAAGTTCCAGAATAATTCTTGAAGAAAACAGAAACCGGGTAGAAACATGCAGATTGAAACTTATTCCGGTTGCAAGGGTAATGATCTCAGACATAAAAGAGCAACTTTCAGGCAGACTGATTGAAATAATAAATACCGGAAAAGAAATTATGGGAAAAGCTGCCCTGGTTCCTGCTTACCTGAAATCAAGACTGCTTTCAGCAACAAAATCCATAATAGAAAAAAATGATTCATCTTTTAAACAAAAAAAATATAACATGGTAAGTTATACCACTAATTACCTTAATAGTAATAACAATAAAATTGACGGACTTGGCAATTCCCTCAAAATATTAAGTCCTGGAAATGTACTTAAAAGGGGTTATACCATCACTTCTTTGAACGGGAGAATAATAAAAAGCTCCGGGGTAATAAAAACTGATGACATAATTGATACCACATTCTCAGATGGTAAAATAAAAAGTAAAGTGATAAAAAGATAAATTATGAAGATTTAAACTAAATGATATGGCAAAAAAGGAATTTTCATTCAACGAAGCTGTCAAAGAGATTGAAAAAATTCTCGGGAATATCGAAAGTGGCATTCTTGATGTGGATAAATTATCGGTTGAAGTGAAGAAAGCTGCCGGACTAATCAGGCAATGTCAGAAAAAGCTAAGATCAACCGAGGAGGAGATCAACAGTATCTTTAAAGACCTGGGATAACTGGTATAAAAATTAAATCAGGACCGAAGTCCTGATTTAATTTACTACCCTAAACCTAAATCCATGAAAAAACTCATGTAACCTTCTGTTACTACCTTCTTATGCATTAAACGTATGTAAGGATGAAATGTTTCAATTTTCCCTCTATTTTTTAAAACAAAAATGCTTTTTTTTTAAAACAAAACTGTTTTTTTGGTTAATAACCTATTTTTCTATGCCAAGAACATCTTTAAAAGCTTTAATGAAGGTATCCTTTGGCAAGGCACCCAAAGCCATCTGAGGTTGCCCCTCAGCAGGGATAAAAAGAAATGACGGAATGCTTCTGATCCCAAAAGCTGCTGCAAGCTCCTGCTCCTCCTCAGTATTGACTTTATAAAAATCTATTTTCCCTTCAAAATCTTTTGCCAGGTCTTCCAGAACGGGAGCTACCATTTTGCATGGACCGCACCAATCGGCATAGAAATCAATAATACCTGGTTTTGCACCTTCAAACTTCCATTCCTTATTTTCTTCGTAGTTAAATACCTTACTTAAAAAGGTTTCCTTGGTTAAATGTTCTATCATATAATTTTTATTATATTAAACACACGTCAATCCAGTTTGTTTATTTTCTGTCAAGCTTCGTGCCATCAGGTTACAATCTTTATGATTTACAAAAAATTGCCCGTAAATTGTAACTTTGTCATGATTATATAACAAATTGTCATATCTATATATGAATATATGTCTTAATGACGAGATTTTTAAGATCCTTTCAGAGGTGGCAACGAAAGAAAATGTAAGATCCTATGTCATTGGAGGTTGGGTAAGGGATTGTCTTTTAAAAAGGGACCACTCAGATAAGGATATCGATATTGTTGTCATTGGCAGCGGGATTGATATAGCGAGAAAAACAGCAAAAAAAATAAATCCAAAGATAAAAGTAAGCGTATTTAAGAATTTTGGAACTGCAATGTTCAGATACGATGACTATGAGATTGAGTTTGTTGGTGCAAGAAAAGAATCATATAATAGAAGTTCCAGAAAACCGGTTGTGGAAAATGGCACCCTGGAAGATGATCAGAAAAGAAGGGATTTTACAATTAACACTCTGGCTGTAAGCATCAATCGTGATACTTTTGGAGAATTTCTTGATCCTTTCGGTGGCATCGAAGATCTCAAGAAAAAGATTATCAGGACGCCTCTTGAACCAGGTAAGACTTTTTCAGATGATCCTCTCAGGATGATGCGGGCAATCAGGTTTGCTGCTCAGCTAAATTTCAAGATTGAAGATGATACATTCAGATCCATAAAAGAAAACGTTGAACGGATAAAGATCGTTTCATCTGAGAGGATCATCACTGAGATGAATAAAATAATAATGTGTGATCATCCTTCAAAAGGCTTTATACTGCTTGAGAAAGCAGGTCTTCTCCGGATCGTTTTCCCTGAGCTCGATAACCTCAAGGGAGTGGATAAGAAAGAGGGAAAAGCGCATAAAGATAATTTCAATCATTCCATTAAAGTCCTTGATAATATAAGCAGACATACTGATAATTTATGGCTCAGGTGGGCTGCTCTTCTTCATGACATTGCCAAGCCACTAACAAAAAAATACTCTACGGATGCCGGCTGGTCTTTTCACGGGCATGAATATATAGGCTCAAAGATGATCCCTGACATTTTCAGAAAGCTGAAACTTCCGTTAAATGAGAAGATGAAATATGTTCAGAAACTGATTGATCTCCATTTGCGGCCAATTGCACTTTCACAGGAGGAAGTTACTGACTCAGCCGTAAGAAGATTACTTTTTGAAGCAGGCGATGACATTGACGATCTGATGCTATTATGCGAGGCTGATATAACTTCAAAGAACGAAGCAAAAAAAACAAGGCATCTTGAAAATTTCAGCTATGTCAGGGAGAAACTAAGGGAGATTGAAGAGAAGGACGCAATCAGAAACTTTCAGCCTCCTGTTGACGGATGTGAGATCATAAAAACATTCGGTATAAAACCCGGGAAGGAAGTAGGACTAATTAAAAAAGCTATCAGAGAAGCCATTCTGGATGGCATTATCCCGAATGAATACGAAGCTGCCAGAAAATTGATGATTGAAAAGGGAAAAGAGCTTGGGCTTACTCCTTCTGATCGTCATGCCTGATCTTAAGATCGAGCAGTACAGGCAGGTGATCGCTGAAACCGCCCTGGTACCTGTATCCCCGGTAAGTCGACAGAGGACTTTCACCCGGATATTTCGGATCTTTCTTCATAAGGAATCCAGGCTTAAAAATTCTTAACATATTTGAATCTGTATATAACCCATCCTTACAATTAATAAGCTTTTCGGAGACAATTACCTGGTCGATCATTTCCCAAGTGCCCATATAACGATAGGTACCAGATCCTTCAGAAACATTCTCTGACAGATTGAAAAGAGATACTTCTGATCCTTCTCCAGCTGTAAGTGACTTTACCACAGGACTATCCGGAGAGCTATTAAAATCTCCCATAATGATGATCTTTGCACTCCCTGCATTAATTCCGGCGATTGAATCCGCTTTGGACCTGACCATCTCAGCAAATCCGGAACGTTGATTTTCTGCTGCCAGCACTCCTCCCCTTCTCGAAGGCCAATGATTTACAATTACATGAACAGTATCTTTTAAGATCACGCATCGTGTATAAAGAACACTTCTGGTCGGAAAATCATTCTTGTCAGGATACGACGGCATCCAATATTGGTAATTGACAATCTCCAGCAGATCTTTTCGGTAAATAAGGCTAACATCAATGCCTCTCTGGTCAGGAGAATCTTCGTGTATAATAGAATAATTAAATTTTGACAAATATGCCCCTGACACGAGATCTTCAAGAACTTTCCTGTTTTCGATTTCACACAATGCGACTAACACCGGAGGATTCCACTCACCTGCTGCCATTATCGTCTTATATACAGCGTTTATCTTCCTGTTGTACCTCGTAATATTCCACCTCCTCAAACCTCCCGGCAGAAATTCATCGTCGTCTTTAAGGGTGTCATCAAATGTATCAAACAGGTTTTCGACATTGTAAAACATAAACCTCACAGGAGGCATCCGGACATCCTGCAGATAACCGTTGAAAAACAATACTAAAGGCAGCATTAGGGTACCGGTCAGCCTGATTATGATACCTTTTGACATATCATGTAAAAAACAATTTTATCAATAAGCGTTTATCCAGCGATATCTTCTTGCGCTTTCACCAAATTTAACTGCCAGAGTCAGCTCATGTGTACCGAAGCTCTGTTTCCTTATATCCGTTAATGTAAAATCAAATGCATATGCAAAATAGAATCTGTCATATTTCAAACCCAGCATCATGATGATAGCATCATTTGTTCTCCATGAGAGCCCCATCCAGTAGTCATCTTTAAAATAAATCCTTGTAGTTAGATCCATCTGTAAAGACTTGAGGAGCATATCAGAGGATTTAATTAATGCTGATGGTTCGAGAGTCCAGCTGGGATTCAGCGGAATTTTGACACCTCCTGTCAGGAAATAATGTCCCAGCTCCGTTCTTTTTGAATCTGAATTTTTGGCAAACAGGAGTGAACCCCTTAATATATTTGTCATCGCGAATCCCATATAATATTTTGATGTCGTGAAACTTACGCCAAAATTAAAATCAGGGATAAAAACCGATCGGTCGTAGTTATTCAGGAATTCGTCGTCAATATCATGTAAAACAAGGTCCCCGTTAAGGTCAATAGCGTATTGATATAGGGTACCTGCAAGCCCAAATGCAAGATTATTCGGGTATCCTTCTGTTGCTCCCACTCCCATCGAAATATGATATGCATAAGCTACCTGAATTCCCGTTCGCCTCATAATGCCATTATTATCATTGAATACATACCCACCGAGTCCAACTTTTCCTCCCTTGGTTGGCCTTACAAGCTTACGTCGGACTGAGGTAGCCTTCATTATATAGCTGTTCTTCAGAATGCGTGTCTGGAAGCTGGCTGCATAGGTACTTGGAGCCTGACCTAAACCGACCCATTGCTCTCTGGCTGTGATGTTTACAGTAGTATAACCATCACGTCCGGCAAATGACGGATTTATCAGGAAACCATTCATCATGTACTGGCTATACATGGGGAATTGCTGCGCCTGAGCAGCTCCACACAAGAAGCTCAGGATAATCACCGATAATATACTTTTAAAATATTTCATGTCGTTTTTCCTCATACTTTACCAGTTATTACCTTATTACACTTATTATACCAGACCTTGGTTCAGATCCGTCATTCAGATATAAGATATAATGATAAGAATCTGTCGGCACCAGTCTGCCATTATTAAATGTACCATCCCATTGATTTGTCAATGGGTTCTTTGTGCGGAAGATAAGTTTGCCCCACCTGGTGAATACAAGAATTTCAGCATCGGGGTACATATCAATGTTCCTGATTATCCATGTATCATTCTTGCCATCACCATTCGGCGTAATGACCTGTGGTATAGAAACACATCCGAATGTACCGTCAAAATCAACTGGTATATTAAGAGAGGCTGGACATCCGTTCTGGTCAGTTACTACCACGCTATATGTGCCTGGAAGCAAACCTGTTCTGCTGGAATTAGTATTGCCATCAGACCATATTATATTATATGGGGAGGTTCCTCCGGTTATTGTAAGGTTAATTGATCCTTCATTTGTATCAGGGCACCTTGCATTTCCTGATATCCCCTCAACTGACAATGCCTGTGGCTCAGTAATAGTAACAGTACCTGTAATGGTACATCCTGCGAAATCTGTGACAGTAACGGTATATGTTCCTGCATCTAGTCCCGATACAGCAGCAGTAGTTTGTACAGGTGAAGTGTTCCATGAATAAGTATAAGGTTCTGTACCACCTGATCCGGTGGCGGAAGCACTTCCATCTGATGACCCCGAGCAGCTTATATTGACTTGTGCTGTTGTGACTGCCAGTGCTGTTGCCGGTTGTGTTAATGTAACACTGGCTGTCGCTGTACAGCTGTTTGCATCAATAACTGTGACAGTGTACATCGCAGCAGGAAGACCGGATGCTGTTGCCGTTGTCTGAACAGGCAATGTATTCCATGAATAATTATATGGTCCGACACCGCCTGCCGGTATGGCAGTTGCACTTCCTGTTGATGAACCGAAGCATAATACATCAACCTGTGGGGTGGTTACTGAAAGCACTGATGGTTCTGTTATTGTAACAGGAACATCATATGTAGCCAGGAGCGCATCCCTCACGGTAACAGTGTATATACCAGCAGTAAGTGATCCGAAAGTGCCTGAAACCTGATAAGGTCCGGCATTAAGCCTATATTCATAAGGCGTTATTCCTTCTACTCCAGTTACCGTCACATTTCCTGTATTTCCGCCGAAGCAGAGAACATTATTCTGGGATGTGATAGTCCCTTCAAGTGGACCTGCTGGTTGCGTAATTGTAACAGGTACAACGAATGTACAAAGGTTAATATCCTGTACAGTAACTGTATATGAACCTGCAATAAGTGTATTAAATGTTCCCGAAGCCTGGTATAAACCTGCATCAAGTCTATATTGATAAGGGGCAGATCCATCAGAACCATCAACAGTAACACTTCCGTCATTACCGCCATAAGTTGATACATTTATTTGCGATGTAATGATCCCTGATAGTACAGTCGGTTCTGTAACATCAAGCGTACCTGTCAATGGACCGCACAGGTTGGCATCAGTAATGCTCCATGCATATGCCACTCCTGCCGGTATCCCTGCAAAGACTCCTGTCCCATTGGTTACTCCGTTGAACGTATAGGATAACGGTGCTGTACCGCCACTGCCTGTTACAGTAACTGTGGCTGTTCCTCCATTGCATGGTATTGCCGTCGTGACTGATGCAGAGCCTGTCATTGCTCCAGGTTCTGTAGCATCCAGTGTCCCTGTTAATGGTCCGCACAGGTTGGCATCTGTGATGCTCCATGCATATGCCATTCCTGCCGGTATCCCTGCAAAGACTCCTGTCCCATTGGTAACTCCGTTGAACGTATAGGATAACGGTGCTGTGCCGCCACCGCCTGTAACTGTCACTGTGGCTGTACCGCCATTGCATGCTATTGCTGTCGTGACCGATGCAGAACCTGCTATTGCTGACGGTTCTGTAACATCAATCGTACCTGTTAATGGTCCGCACAGGTTGGCATCTGTGATGCTCCATGCATATGCCATTCCTGCCGGTATCCCTGCAAAGACTCCTGTCCCATTGGTAACTCCGTTGAATGTATAGGATAACGGTGCCGTGCCGCCAATGCCTGTAACTGTAACTGTGGATGTACCTCCATTGCATGCTATTGCTGTCGTGACTGATGCAGAGCCTGTTATTGCTCCTGGTTCTGTTACATCAAGCGTAGCTGTTAATGGTCCGCACAGGTTGGCATCAGTGATGCTCCATGCATAACCTGTCCCTGCAGGTATTCCGCTAAAGATTCCCGTTGCATTAGTCACTCCGTTGAATGTAAATGATAAGGGTATAATGCCGCCTGATCCTGTTATTGTAATTGTTGCTGTACCACCGTTACATGGAATTGGAGTCGTAACAGATGCTGAACCTGTTATCGCTGTTGGTTCTGTTACATCAAGTGTACCTGTTGCGGGTGTGCACAGACTTGCATCAGTGATGTTCCATGCATAACCCGTCCCTGCTGGTATGCCGCTGAAGATTCCCGTTGCATTTGTTACTCCATTGAATGTATAGGATAATGGTGCCGTGCCGCCCCCTCCTGTCAGCGTTACAGTTGCTGTACCTCCGTTACATGCAATTGCAGTTGTAAATGATGCTGATCCTGTTAATATTGCAGGTTCTGTCACATCGAGAGTGCCGGTTACCGGTCCGCACAGATTTGCATCGGTAATGCTCCATGCATAACCGTTACCTGCAGATATTCCACTGAAGATGCCCGTTGCATTGGATACCCCGTTAAATGTATAGGATAACGGTGCTGTACCACCACTACCGGTAATAGTTACATCAGCCGTACCACCATTACATGCAATTGGAGATGTAACTGATGCTGATCCTGTTAATAATACAGGTTCTGTCACATCAAGGGTTCCTGTTACCGGTCCGCAACTGTTAGCATCGGTGATGCTCCATGCATAACCTGTCCCTGCAGGTATACCGCTGAAGATTCCCGTTGCATTCGTCACTCCGTTGAATGTATATGATATTGGTGGTGTACCGCTGCTGCCTGTCAGAGTAACAGTTGCCGTACCACCATTACAAATAATTGCAGTCGTAACTGATGCTGACCCTGTTAATAATGCAGGTTCTGTCACATCAAGCAGGCCTGTCAGCAATCCGCAACTATTCGCATCGGTGATGCTCCATATATAACCTGTCCCTGCCGGAATATCGCTGAAGATTCCCGTTGAATTGGTATTACCGTTGAATGTATATGATAATGGTGGTGTACCGCCTCCTCCGATCATCGTTATGGTTGCAGTGCCTCCGTTACATAAAACAGGAGTCGTGACCGATGCTGATCCTGTTATTATTGAAGGTTCTGTCACATCAAGCGTTCCTGTCACAGGTGCGCAACTATTGACATCGGTGATGCTCCATGCATAGCCGGTTCCTGCAGGTATACCGATGAAAAGTCCCGTTGCATTGGTCACACCATTGAATGTATATGATAATGGTGCTGTGCCACCTGATCCTGTCATTGTAACTATTGCTGTGCCTCCGTTGCACAAAATTGCAGTTGTAACTGATGCTAAACCTGTAATTATTGCAGGCTCTGTTACATCAAGCGTTCCCGTCACCGGTCCGCAACTGTTCGCATCAGTAATGCTCCATGCGTATCCGTTTCCTGCAGGTATCCCGCTGAAGATTCCCGTTGCATTGGTTATGCTGTTAAATGTATATGATAATGGAGCTGTTCCGCCCCCGCCGGTAAGTGTTACTGTTGCCGTGCCGCCATTGCATGGGATTGCTGTGGTGACCGATGCTGAACCTGTTAATGCCGGAGGCTGAGTGATGTTAATATTCTGAGTAAATGTACACAGGTTGGCATCCCTGACAATCAGGGAATGAGGTCCTGCCGGCAGGCTATTAAAAATTCCCGGAGAAATGTATGCACTGCCATCAAGGCTATATGTCAGAGGTGCTGTTCCACCGGAACCTGCAGCTGTAATACTACCTGTACTTTCACCATAACATTCAACATCGACTTTGGTTACTGTTGCGGTTAGTAGGGAAGGTTGGGTGATTGCAAAGCTGACATTAAATGTGCAGAATAAATCATCACGGATAGTTACATTATGAATACCGGGGCCAAGACCTGTAAATGTTCCTAATGCCTGGAATGGAGCACCGTCCAGTGAATACTGATATGGGGGTTTACCTGTCCCTGCAGTTGCAGTGACAGTAGCCTCACCGTCAGCATAACCATTGCATGTGATATTTTTCAATGACGTCAAACTTCCGGCCAGATTAAAAATACTGATATTTATAAAAATTGCACTGGAACAGCCAGCGCCTGACTCAACACTTACAGCGATCATGCCTGCCGGACCGGCACCCCATCTGACTGTGACAAAATTACTGCCGGTTCCTCCCCCTGTTATTGAACCTCCGGTGACGATCCATGTATAATCTGAAAATGGCTGAGTTAAAGTATAAGTTACCACTGAATTAAAACATACTTCAGTAGCCGGATTGTTAAAGACAGGTAAAGGCAATAAGTTTATTGCAACTGTATCAACAACTGTAGATTCACAAGGATCCCCGAGAATATTTGTCTTTGCGGCTGTTGAAATTATTACACCCTGAGTTACTCCCATATTCCAAAGAACTTCCACACTGCTGGTATCAAGAGGGGAGGTAATTATTGTACCATTCTCAACACCCCAGTTATAGGTTGCTGCAGGATCATAATTTACTGTGTATCTTTCCGTAGAACCCTCACATGCAGCTGAATATCTTACAGTTATATTATTAAACATAAGGCCGGATTTAGTGATTACCATGTCCATGGTATCCCTGCAGGCATTCCCGTCAGTCACAATGAGCCGGATAGTATAAATTCCGTCAGGCATCAGGTTATTGAAGAATGGCATTTCCGCAGTGCTTGTATTTGAGAATACAATAAAGGGAAATGTCGCCGTGAATGATATGAACGGATCTACCGAATCGTCAAGCCCATCCCAGAAGTAGGAGTAATTTCCATCTCCGCCGGAAACATTAGATTCATATAAAGCATAAGGCCCTGCAACATCACAGCTGCTGAGTGATGTACTGTTTATTGTCAATGATGACTGAACCGTTATCTGGACTGTTGAAACTGCCGTATTGCCATAAGTATCCTGAGCAGTGAATGTTACGGTTTTCTGACCCTGATCGGAACAGGAAAAGGTATTTGGGAATACAGATAATGAAGCAAGAGTACAATTATCATATGTACCATTATTTACATCCGACGGAAGAAGAGTGCCATTCCCTGTCGTATCGAGAAGGACAGTAAATGTTTTTGTATTGATAACCGGTCGGACTGTATCAAGAACTGTAACCCGGGCAGTACATGAAGCTGAATTGCCCGAAGGATCTGTACCAGTAAGCAAAACTGGAATAGTAAGTCCGGCATCTGCGCAGGTAAAGTCCGATCTGCCAGGAACGAGAAGCAGAGAACAATTATCTGATGAACCGTTATCAATATCACTTACATTTAATGTTGCAGTACCCAGAAGTCCGATGTAGAGGTTTATATCTTTACACAGGACAACCGGTAATTCATTGTCATTTACTATCACATTGAATTTACAGGAATCTTTTATTGCAGCACCATTTCTGAGATAATAGACCACCTGATGGGTGCCCGCATTAAAAAAATCTCCGGGATCATAGTTGCTTGTGATTATGTCACCCACACATGCCGGGCTGATTACAGGAGGAATCCAGGAGACAGTGTTTCCGCATGCACCGGGCTGATTATTAACAACCACATCACCGGGGCAATTTAAAAGGGCTGAATTACAGACTTCGGTATATGCAACAGCAAAATTATTTGTAAATGTTGTTAAGTCATCCCTTCGGAGCAAAGCCGGAGTACCAGCTGCGTGTGTGCCATTCAGGACCCAGTCCATACCTGAGACTCTTGACAAAACTCTCGTATTTTCGTCAACTGTATAAGATGTAAATCCCGAAGGAACAACACTAAGATCATATGTGCCGTTAAAACTGAATGCCCCATCCTTTATTAAGTTCCAGTACCCTTCAGGGAACAGGAAGTTAAATATATAAATGTCTTCAACCAGTGGTAATCCTGATGATGTTGGCGGAGTTCCGATAAAATCTACACTTAAAACGCCTGCTGTAGTGATTTCAGCAAAGTTAAGAGTCAGGCTTCTGCCATAATTATTGTCTCCTACCGGGAAAAACAGGTCAGTCCCATTTTGTAACGGTGCTGCCCACCTTGAAAATGTACCGTATACCCATCCGGAAGAATGAGAAAGTGTTCCGGGATTAGCTGCACCGGTGCCAAGTAAAAAAGTCTTACCCGGCATCAGAATAACGCCGTTTGTAATTGACAGATTATTTGTTACTGCCAGGTTACATGTTGAGATCACCGGTCCTCCTGTATTGAATTCCAGATCGTAGTATGTCTCAGAACCTGTCAGAGCATTTATGATTGATTGTGTACTGCTGCCATTAAAGATTACCTTTCCCTGGTTTTCATTGAATATACCATAACTGATCCATGATCCGCCAAGATTAATATTGTAATTATTAATGCTCAGGTCCAGAGTCGTATTAATTCCGATAATCAGGTTCCCTGTAATTGTAATGTTATCAGCCAGTGTTTTAGCACCCGATGTGGCTGTTGTCAGATGACCATATACAGGTTCGGCAGATACTGTCTGTGAAGTGTTTGCCTGATAAGAAACTGTACTGTTGGAATGAAGTAAGATATTGGAAGTAATGAAGTTTGCAGGGAATGAGACATTGGTTGCAATTGCAGTGTTCCCGATAAGCAAATTGGTACCCGAAGCCATTGTAAATGTCCCTGTAGCATTTCCGGTAATCTGGAACTGATTAGTTTGCAGATTCGAGCTTCCTGAGACAGCAAGATTGCCATTTATGGTGGTTGCAGCCTGCAAAACCTTTGTACCCGAGCCCGATGTAGTAAGATTGTAGTAAGTTGTTCCCCTTATTGTCTGGCCACCGGTGCCATTATAGTTCACAGTCCCCGTACCCGCATTGAAAGTCCCTATTGTAACATTACTACCGGCGATATTTAAAGTACCTGATGTAAATGATAACGTTCCTGCACCCGACAAATTACCGGTCATTGTAAGCGTGTTGGAAGAGATATCCAGGGTTCCTACATTAAGATTTACATTCCTTACGCTTGAGGTAATATTTGCATCGAGAGTGACCGTAATGCCGGCCCCGAATATAAAAACATTATGTATTTCAGATTCGAATCCCGGTTGCCCCGGGTATGTTGCAGCCGACGGGCCTGTTTTAATCCATGGTACTGTCGTCCAGTTCCCTGATGTGTTTGCAGTAAATGTTGTCTGAGCTTCTATATCTGCAGAACATAAAGTAATGACGATAACCGATAAAAGTGCAAATTTTCGAAAATCTTTTCTTCTAATTTCCCGGGATGAATTATTAAATTCACTTTCTCGTAACATATTGAAAAGGGAATGTTTAAAAGATGCGATTGCCAGATTTAACAATGGAACAAAACTATTGCATCTCATAAAGATCAGGTTCAGGGTTTATTTATTTATAGTCAGATCCAATATAAAATAAATACACATCTTTTGCTTATATTTTTCTCTTTAAGCAACAGTTTCTCAAGCTCAACTATTTAGTATAGCGAATGTATGAATTTTTTTATCATAAGTGAAAAAAGATTTCCCCACTGTTTTCAACATATTAACATGACTTATCAATAAGGTTTAAAGTTGCATTAAATGATGAGATTCACAGATCTCGCCGGTATCATTTCTTAAAAGATTTTTTGCAGAAATAAAAATGAAGTCTATATTTGCAGTCGCTTTAATGGGCGATTAGCTCAGCTGGTTCAGAGCATCTGCCTTACAAGCAGAGGGTCGGGGGTTCGAATCCCTCATCGCCCACACTGATAATAAAGGAGTTAGAGAGATTTAGCTCCTTTTTTTTCAATTGCATGGAATTTGCAAACAACTTTATACCTATATGAGACCTAAAAAAGGGTAAGTATTTGTTAGTAACTTATTTTCTGATCTTTGTTCTGCCAACATTCTTCCTTCCAATTCTATGCAAACAGAATTACGGACATTGATGTTAACAGGGTGCTGGTTTCTTTATTTAAGAAAAGCCCCGGAGCTGATTTCCGATGGCTACCAATCTATGCATATTTCCTCACCTTGTATATTTAATCCTTAGATGAACAACTTTATCGTAAACAAAATAACAAGGATCGGAGCATTTCTCCTTTACATATCTAACCCTCGGAGTTGCCGAATCAACTGCAATATAATTATGTGGAGGTATATTATAGTTAGCTGTGACAGTATAATTCTTATTTAGGAGAACAGGAATCGTTTCACTTTCACCACTACCATTGATTGAGCAATATAAGACACTATCTTCAAGATTACCTTCATAAACCTTTATTAATGTGGGCATGCCCATAAAATTTATGTCAATTTTGATTTCAAGATCGGTTCCTAAAGGTTCTACTGCAAGGCAATCGTTACAATTAACAAAAAGACCTTGTTCTTCACATGAGAAACAAAAACCCAGAAAAAGAAACAGGAATAATTCTTTAATTATTCTCATTTAGAATAATATTTCATGGTCAAAATTTATTATAAAGATACAGGAAGATTTTTTTTATTTAGTGTTTTTAATCGGGAAGAAGCCCTGCCAACACGTAGCAAGGCCGAAATCTAATTAAATAGTCATGAAGTTGCTGGAGATGACTCTCCGATCTAAAGCTGTCTGAAGTCGCTCCAGATTATTCCTCTCTCCCAGAAGAGAGGGGCATAATTCCAACTTATTTACTTTATTGGAAGTTAGGTCTAAATGGTTTATATCATTCTGAATTTATTTATCTAATTCCATTTAGTTTATCAACTATTTCTGGTGAAATATCTTCATATAATTCTATAACTAATTCCATCCCGTCTTCTCGCTTTAAGAGTTTAACCTCACCTATTCTTAAATCATTTTCATCATCCTTAAATCTTATATATAATTTTTGACAACTTTCTTTTTGTAAATAAATTTGATAATCCAATGGGAAACGACATATTACTTTAGAATTTATGTGAGAAATTGAATCATTCAAAAAATAAAAACAATTAATTCCTTGATAGAGGATTCCTGAACCAGCATGTGCCGTAAAAGAAAGTTCATATTCCGAGTCATTATTAAGATCCGTTACAAGCAAATTATTAAAATCCGTTCCACTTGCGTACTGATTTCCGGGAAATAAATCATAAACTCTTTTATCTTTTATAAAAAGCCACCTGTTGGTTAAACCTGGCACATCAGATATTACTCCAAATACCTGACCATTTAATTTCACATAAATTTCATCTGTTGTATATTCAATGACAGAAAAGGAAAGAGAAGGATTCATTTCAGGATTATAATCATTATAAATCCATGTGGTGATTAGATTTTTAGCATCTTCTTTTGTAACAGCATAATCAATTTTGGTATCATCTTTTCCACAGGACTGAAAAAAGAAACTGAAAACCAGGGATAATAAAACAAAATTTCTCATAGTCAGTAATTTTATTCCAAAAAAAGATGATGAATTTGTAATTTATATGGTTGCGTTCTAATATCTCTTTGACCTTTATTGTTGCATTAAAACATAACTTTAGTGTGTTTTATATAAAGTTTAAAACTATAACCAAAGTTACACACTATTTAAGCTGAAGTCAATTTTATTTTAGAGTACCTTGATTCTCTTCAATTGTTAAAATTCTTAACAACAAATGAAGGTTCTTTGTAATGCAAACTGCTGTCTGGAAGGATGATTTTATTGAAAAACATAACTCAGTCTATTAAAAAGAGTAACTTGGTAATTAAATTCTAAATCCTAATACTATTAAAACATGAAAACAATACGTCTTCTTGCCGGGTTACTCCTGGTGATCTCAGGAGTTTTGCATATTGCAATGTATTTTAAGGTTCCCAATGATCCGGGAAGTATTGGTATGTTGGTCTTTGGAATTATTTATGGTTTGACAGGCTTGCTACTTTTTACCCCGAAAATGTATCCTGTTTACCTGGGCCTGATCTTCCCTCTAATTGGGATGACTGTTGCTCTTATAAAATTTGGATTTCCGGTTCTGGTATCAATGATGACCTTGCTTTACCTGATAGATGTAATAGTCATCATTTGTTGTGTATTCCTCATCGTGAATCGAAAAAAGGCATCTGAAGTCACAAATTGAAAATAACCTGGCCGATTTAAAAACAGAAGGTTTAAACTCAGCGAAACATATTAATTCCACTGGGAGAAGCTGCTTTTTTATTTATGTGTGTTGTAAAAACCATGAAAAGGTTATTTACTTTATTGTCTGTGTTAAGGTTAGTTGTATTTATTTTCCCCCCTTATTAGTATCCCATAATATTGAAAAAATATCCCACCAACAGGAATATTAATAGCAAAAGTGCAGCAATTGTTGGAGGACGTCCCTTAGTTTTGGTTCTGACCAATAAGGTGGCGTACAAGGTCCCAAGTGTCAATATACCACCAACAATTAATTATGCCAATGCAATCCAATGATTCTGGCTTCTATTGAATTCTAGTTGCAGAATAATTACGGCTATTGAAACAGATAGAAATCCACCACCTACTGTTCGCATAAGAGCAAGTATCAAAGTCTGCATTTCATGACTCAACTCGTTCCAATCTTTTTGTATTGCCATTCTATGGTACCCCATAAATTTAGATCTAAAACGGGTAGGGGTTGTCTTGTCATGATAAAGTTGTCTGGCCTGCCGAAGGCAACCGAGGAGACCATGCAGTGGGATCTGAGCTCGGCGAAGCCAATTAACTATACCATCCGTGTTATAGTGCGTTATTTATTAGGTCATTGTCTTTGGTTTAACCTTGTTTTTAAGATTAGATATTCCGAATCTTGCACCAATAGTTAATGCTGGAAAGGGAACATAAACAAATCTATCTTTTACATCACATGTTATAGGTAATGACAAGCTTAAATATGGTTCAAGGATTACTATTTGAGTAATCTGTGCTTTGTAGTTTATTTTAAGTCCAGGTATCAGACCGAAATTTGAAATTTGATTGAAATCTGTCATGTATGCAGTTCCAAGATAAGCGCTTACGAAAAAATGTTTGAATTTGTCTGGTTTGAAATAATGTCTTTTTTCAACTGCGAGTTCCAATCCATAAACTGGAATGTCGAGGTAGTAAAATGAGCCAACAACGCCCATACCGCCCCAATAGTTAGTTGTCTTCTTAGGTTTTTTTGCATTTTCAAAACTGTAGATCAATTCCGCTGAGTAGCAAAAAACTGAATATTGTATCGGAAAGAAGATTGCATCAGAATTGGCTGAAAATGTTTTAATTGTTAATGCCAGAAGGAGAGCGATTTTTTTCATTTTATTGTGTTTAAGGGTCTGTCTTGTTGGAGACTATATTACAAAAATTTAACCAAAGTTTTTTGAGCATTACGAGTGTCGCGGTACAAGGCTTATTCGGAGCCAGTTAATTATTTTATGGTAACTTAATTTTTAATTTCTTGAGATATCAATTTAGTCCAGTTTATCTTAAATCTTATTAATTAATCCAATCAAACTTTCCATTTTGCCATTCAGCACATCGAACCATGGTATTTTCATAACGCCAATATCCAATAATATTATTTGTATAATCAAAATCAAGTTGAGGATAACCTATTCTAATTAGGGTTTGCTGAGGAAGTCTTTTAATGCACATATAATGTTAATAATCAACGATATATGTTAATATCTTTAGCTTGAATAAATAGTAAAAATGCAAATAAAAACATAAATTCCGTTAAAAATATTTGCATTTATGAT
>JALHSP010000030.1 GCA_022865305.1 Bacteroidales bacterium
ATCCATGGAGCCATGCCATACGGCCCAACTCCACTTATTGAACCGCAAGGTATTATTGATTCATTTTGATTTTCATATCCAAGCAAGTGCAGGTTAATGTACTTCAAATCAGGTAAGCTTTTATCTTTTACAGGCAGTCCTTCATTAATCCAACGAAAATATGTCTCATACCAGCTGCTTACTCCATATACAGCTAATAAAGGATCGTTAGGCCTTTCAAAGCGGCAGATCTTTTTAAATCTTTCTCTTGTGTTCATATCATCTCATCCATTCCTTTCGAAATCCTCCTTAATTGATGTATTAATTTTTAATTATAATCCTATTAAATATTTAAATAAAATTAACTTATTAGCATAATATTTGAAGTATCAAAAAATGGACTGTTGTTAGAGCGGGTTAGGTTCTTCATCAAATAAGGGAGGTTGCATAGGTTGGCTGCCCCAAGTTACGAAATTTCGAACCAATTTTTAAAGGAATTAATTAAGTTAAATAATGTAATTTTATAATTATTTTTTTATTTAAAACTTAAGTGACATTATCTTGAAGGTATTCGCTCTAATTTAAAGATTAAATCATTTATTGCTGTAGTATTAAATATTATTTCCTCAATAAATAATATTAGCCCCGGTATAAGAAAAACTGCACCCAACACTATTCCTGTAATAGAAAAACCTCTGCCTTTATTGCTGTAGCGACCTGGTTTTATCCTCTTTAAATCAACACTTTCACATTTGGCCTGCTTAAACAGTCAGCTTTCATATTCGGGAAAATGGAAAATTATATCCCGATGGGCCGATGATCCGAGGGGATGAGACATAATGATAAAAGAATTCATGTCAGAGCGATTCAAGAATCGCCCTCGTATCCCATAGCCCGTATCAGACGGGGCTTCGTCCCCGCCATGTTTTTATAGAAGTCATTTCCCAAGCTTGTCGAAATACTCTTTCGATTGCGTTATGATATAACTGTTCCAGGCGTCCTGGCTCATCGCCTCAACACTCGTTAGCTTCAGCTTGAAGCTGTTCCAGCTTGGGTTATCCGCAAGCGGGATCTCGATGTCCTCGATGTACCCCTTGTCCTTGTTCACCCAAACCGTGCCTGTCTTGTTCGCAAATCCCTCTCCGCCGATCTCATATTTCCAGCAGGTAATCATATTGCGTATCTCATCCGAGAGATACTTGATGTTCACCTGCCCTGTATAGACAAACTTGACGAAGTGCACCAGATCAAATGCGGGATAATGAATGCCCACGGAAAAATCGGATTTGGGGTTGGTCAATTGTCTGAAGGTGAAGTTCAGGCTGGTAAGGTCGAAGTTATAATTGTGTATGGGGAAGTGCCCGATGGGTACGGAGTACTGATTCTTTCCGTTGTTATATGTGTATTCGTTCTTTTCTTTGGATAATTCTGCATGCATGATGAACTTCCTGCTGCCGTCCTTGTAGATCTCATAGCCGTCCAAGGCCTTGGGGGAGAACACCTCCCAGTCCATGTCCGCTGTCACATAGAAAGTGGCATTGGAGCCGGGATAGATTTTGAATACTTCAAGGTGCTCATCGCTGGACACGAAAATAGTTACGTCAGCTAGTTTGGAGCCGTCGATATTGGACTTGACATAATGATAAACGGTGCCGGGTTCTATTTTCGCAGGCTCATAACTGAATGCATTGACCGAAGATGTTACTGTCTTGAAGGAGGCTGCACCCGGGAAACTGATGCCCGGAAAGATCATTTTCATAATAATACAGGTTCCTGCGACGATAATTATGACTATTGCTAGTATGATGATAAATACTTTTCTTGGCTTTTTACTGCTGTTCTTTCCGGCCATATTTCATTCTCCTCCTATTGATTATATGATTAGATTATTATACTATTTAAATGTTAATTTTTGAATTTGATTTTGGAGAAGAATGGCCTGGTCTTTTAAGATTCTTTCTTTTGCACCCGTGAATTGTATTAGATAATATAATTTCAATAGTTTTGGAAGTATAGAATGGGCTGGGGAGAGAGGATTCGAACCACAAATAATTTATTAACAAATCAATAAATATATTTATTTATAAATTTATTAAGATTGGCTCCCCCAAGCTACGAAATTTCGAACCAGATTATAAAGGAATTAAATAACTTTAAGGATATCTTTAATTAACAAATATAAATAATGCCCATAATTTGGTACAGTTGGCTTATAAGATAAAAAATAGTTGGAGTTAGCCTATAAGCCGAGTTATAAACTAAATAGAATATAATTTCTTAGTTTGTCTTGCAAGAAAAGAAAAAAACAAATATGA
>JALHSP010000031.1 GCA_022865305.1 Bacteroidales bacterium
GCACTCCAACGCCGCCCTAACAGGTCGGTAAATGCCATGCTTGCATTTGAGTAGAAAGACAAATTACTAACTTTAAGAAAACAACTGATAATTGAACATTAACTGCCACTAAGCCGCACGGCACTTACCGCCAACCGTTATTGTTAATGCGAACGATTTCAGCACATTAATCAACCTCATGACTGCTTTTCAATAAACCGCGACCGCTCCTTTGGCACATTTGCTTTTGCACAACACCTAACCTTGCGCTCATGCAAAAGCAAAAGAGCCAAAGACCTAGCTCGCAAAACTTACATAATTTAAGTTAACCTAATCCGTTTTTAATAAGACAGCCTGTCCAAACAGTAAACAAAAATCCTATATCTATGAAAAAAAGAATAATTCTTTTATTAATTTTCATTCCAGTCTTAACCGTATATGCCTGGGGACAAGAAGAAAAACGAAAATTTCTTTCTCTTGAGGCCGGTATTGACGGAATAGGCTGTGCTGCGCCTGATAAAGAATATATTAGGGCTGTAAACGATCAAAATTTTGATTATTACTCTGACCAGATTAAATCCTTAATGACAATCAATTACATAGGATTAAAATTTGAATATAGAGTAATCAATAATTTGTTTGGATTATCAGCAGGTTTACGTTACAGTAGGATGATTACTTCAATTGGAAGAGATTCATATCTGTCATCCGGTCCAGAATATTTTTATGTAAATTATAACCAGTCTGATTTGATCACTGAATATGCCAAAGTATGCGAAATAAATCAAAATGGTGATTATATTGGAATTCCACTGGAAGTAAGATTATATCCCAAAAAAGAACGTAGAATTAAGCTTTACTATAAAGCCGGTGTATCATTTAATCTTAAAGTCCATTCTAAGTCTGATATTTCTTTTTTCAATGAATCAATGTTACAATATCAGGCAGATGTAATAAAAGTTATTGAAAATCCTAGTCCAAATTTTACAACGTTCCATATTGGTCTTGGGCTAAAGATTGGTAAATCAGATAAGCCTGGAATATCCATTGAGACATATACACCAATTGGTGTCAGATTTCCTAAGGGCTCATACCTTGTCAAGCCACTAGCGGGCAGTGGAGTTCAATTATTACTGAGTGTCCCTTTAAATACCATAGAACAATGAAAACACAACTTGCAAAATTTACTGTAATCCTCCTGATCATTTTTAGCTCCTGCAGTAAGGAATATGAGCTCGATAAATCAATCTTTATTCCTGATAAAGATTATCCAAGTCTTCCAGCCTATACGGAATGGGGATATAATACATTTGGCGCGCTATATGACAGAGAACCATTTGTGAATACGGATTTCAGTGTCCCAACCAAAATAATCTGTACTGGTGGTAAAACATCCTTTTCTCTGAAAGGACATCTGGGAGAATCCAGATATTATTACTACGTGAGTAATGAAAAACCAATTATATTAAACTTTGATTTATTGGGCTTTGTACCAGAATCTTTGTCTAATCTTATTGAACTCAATGACACTATAATTGACCTTACAAATCCCCTTTGTAAAGTCTCCCTAACATTAGATACTGTCAAATACAGCGTAACTGTATTAAATGGATCTTTAAATTTCAAACGAGCGCAAAACTTAATAGTAGACAAACAACAGTACGAAATAATTTTATCAGGGATATTTGATTTTCAGG
Source organism: Bacteroidales bacterium (assembly GCA_022865305.1). Lineage (GTDB taxonomy): Bacteria > Bacteroidota > Bacteroidia > Bacteroidales > VadinHA17 > LD21. The sequence continues at coordinate 1,677 of JALHSP010000031.1, forward strand.
CCCTTATCAATAATGAACCTACAAGCATATCAATGGGTAGGTTTGATGTTGGAATAGCTAACGATAATTTTTTTAAATACTGAATTTGGTGTTTTTGCAAGCACTTTTAAAAGCCACACAGGCTGATTCTCATCCAAAGCTTTTAAAAGAGCTTGCAAATAACACCTTGATTGTTAAATAAATAATACTGCTAACATACCCAGACAAATAACAAAGCACTAACAATAACACGGACAATAAAGGTAAGTTGTTTGTCACACTTTTTGCTTTTGCTCCTGCTCCCGAGACAGATTCGTAGTGGCCGTTGCACCCGGACACACGCATCTGCCCGCAATTAAAATCCTGCACCGTGACTAATCTCTTGTTTCGAGACAATCTGTACCGCAACACTGCACCAGTGCATATTTATAAAGTTTCTGTAAGGTGACTAAATACCAATCACTTAGTTCGTTTGTACCGCGACACTCGTATAGGTCCGAGGGTTTGTACCATGACGCCAAAAACCGCGCCATGCTTCGTTCATTCCGGCTGGTAACGGGACTGATACCCGATGACACTTCCTGCTCCAGCCTCCATTCACTCAGCAACACAAACGGCCTTTATTGCCGGGCCGTTAGCTGCAAGCGTGTGCCTTGAATGAGACCGACCTAATGATCGGGATCAATGCTGTAACTAAGATGGAGGAAGACCCTCCGCAGGTGTTGTATAGGCGAGACCTGCAAACCGCCCTACGGTGCTTCTCGGGTGACTGA
>JALHSP010000032.1 GCA_022865305.1 Bacteroidales bacterium
AGGTGGTTTTGAAATTGGAGGCTTAGTAGGTTGTATTTTAGCTGCTGCTGCCCATCGAGTTCCTATTGTAATTGATGGTTTTATTTCTTGTGCGAGTGCTTTAATTGCGATTAAGTTAGCTCCTTTAGTAAAAGATTATATCTTTGCGAGTCATAATTCGGTGGAAAAAGGGCATAAGATTGCCTTAAAATATATAGGGAAAGTTCCGATGTTCGATCTTAGTATGCGGCTTGGCGAAGGGACTGGTGCTGCCTTAGGTATCAGTTTTATTGAGGCTGGGGTTAAAATACTAACTCAAATGGCTACTTTTACCGATGCTGGAGTAGAGAATAAAAAAGTATAAATTACAAAAAACAGAGGGAAGAGGAAATTTCATGTCGAGAGGGAAATTAATCTTTATCACTGGAGGAGCAAGAAGTGGCAAGAGTAATTTTGCTGAAAAGATGGCTCTTAGTTTAGGTAAATCAGTAGCTTATCTTGCTACCGGTCAACCTCTGGATAAAGAGATGGCCGATAGAATAAAAAAACATAAAACTAAAAGGCCAACTGAGTGGGAGACTTATGAAGAACCAATAGAAGTTAGAGAATTAGTTAGTAGTTTAGGTTTAGAAAAAGAAGTCATTCTGATAGATTGTTTAACTTTGTTAGTCTCTAATCTCTTATTAAGGGAAAAGAATAAAGTGGGAAACCCTCAATGGGAAGAAAAGATTTTATTAGAAATTGAAAAACTAACTGAGATTTCTTATCAAGTTCCTGCTCAAATAATAATTGTCTCTAACGAAGTTGGTATGGGTTTAGTTCCAGATAATCCCCTGGGAAGAGTTTATCGGGATATTTTGGGAAGAGCAAATAGCATCATTGCCCATAAAGCTGATGAGGTTTTTATGATGATTTCCGGAATACCATTAAAGATAAAGGGCTAATAAAACCATGAAAATTTTAAGAGATTTATCTTTAGCTATCCGTTTTCTAACTATTCTTCCCGTCATTTCGTTTCCCCCTTCCCACAATACTAATCAAAATGAAGAGGCCTTAGCAGAAAATTTGGCTAATTCTATGGCTTTCTTTCCGCTGGTAGGAATGTTAATAGGAATATTGCTGGTACTTTTAAGAAGATTATTTTATTACCTCCCTGTTTCTTCCTTGGTAGGTGATACTTTAGTTCTAATTTTTTGGATCTGGCTTAGCGGGGGGTTACATTTAGATGGTTTTGCCGATAGTGTAGATGGATTTTTGGGAGGACATAATAAAGAGGAAATACTAAAGATTATGAAAGATAGTTCTACCGGGGCTAAAGGGGTAGTGGCCTTAGTTTCTCTTTTATTATTAAAGTTTGTTCTTCTGGTGGAGATGCCCTTATTCTTAAAAGATGCCGCTTTGTTTTTTACTCCCGCCATAGGACGTTGGAGTATGGTGATAGCCGCTTTTTTAGGTAAGCCAGCGCGCTTAAAAAATAGTATGGGTAAATTATTTATGGATTATGTCAGCTGGAGAGAGTTTATCTTCGCCAGTTTAACTATGGTCGTTATAGGCATTCCATTATTTAGGTTATACTTAATTCCTTTAGTAATTATAGATGTAGTGATAGTATTATTAATCTTAAAATATTCCCAGAAAAGAATTGGTGGTATAAGCGGGGATATATTGGGAGCGATAAATGAAATAGTGGAAGTTTTTTGTCTATTAGTTATATACTTATTACATTAGTATTTTTCTTTTTCTATATTTCTTTAATCATTATTTGCGGAATTAATAAAATAAGTTTATGATAAACATAAGAATCTATAAAGAGATAACACAAGGAAAAATAATGTTTAATTTTTGAAACTTCAATTAGAGTCGTGTATAAACGAATTACTCCGCAAAATATGTCGATTTAGACACATAAACGAAGTAGTTTGGTTATTTTAAGTTATCTGCCATGCCTTATAAAATGGCATAGGAGGTCTAATGACTCAAAAAAAGGTCTTTTTTCTTAGATACCCAGGTGGTAAGGGTAGAATGCTTGATTTTCTAATTCCCCAGCTTGCTTCATCTGCCCTCACATCAAATCGCTTTGTCGAACCATTTGCAGGGGGTGGTGCTGTTTTCTTTGCTTTGAACCCCAAACGGGCACTTCTCTCTGATATTAACTCAGAACTTATTGACTTATACCGTGGTGTACGTCGTTATCCGATAGAGGTCTGGAATATCTTTCAAGGTTTTCCCTCCACTAAAGATGCGTATTATAAGATTCGTGATTGGAAACATGACGAACTGGATTTACCAACTCGTACAGCGAGAACGCTCTATCTAAATAGGACCTGTTTTAAGGGTATGTGGAGGCATAATGGCAATGGAGAGTTTAACGTGGGATACGGTGGACAAGATAGACGGTGGGTAATAAGTAAAGAAACCTTGGTCTGGATTTCAAAAAAGCTATTGCGTGTTTCTCTTAAATGTTGTGACTTTGAGGAAGTCATTGATGCTTGCGAAGAAGATGATCTTGTTTTTGTTGACCCGCCGTATCGTCCAGGTGAGTGCGAAATGGTTCACGATCATTATAGGTATGGTAAATTTAGGTTTGATGACCATAAACGGTTAGCGGCAACGCTAGGAAGAGCCTCGGCAAGAGGTATTCGTTGGGCTATGACAACCTCTGTGCATCCTGATATAGTTTATCTTTTCCACAGGTATCATATTGTGTCTATTCCAAGAGGAACTGGAAGAAAAATTGGAACATTAACGAAGAATTCAGGTGAAGTTCTTATTCGCAATTACAAGGAGGTATTCCAATGAAAGATTTTTTCGAGAAGGCTGCTATGCAGAATCACCCACTCAGGGTCTTACAAACATTCCTTGAACGCGAGAAAGCTAACGAGCAAGCCAAAAAATATGATGATATGCGCTTCGTCGGGTATGTGCTTGATATTGGATTTGATACCGTTACAATTATTACATCTGACCCCTTCAAGATTGCAGTCGGTGGAGTACCTCGCAATTCAATGCTTATAATGGTGCCTGCGAGTTATGATTCATTGCCCCCGCATTTTACGTTGTTACGGGTCTTAGAAGCAGCTCCTACTCCTCTGTCCAAAGAAGTTCAGCAAACCTACTTTGAACTGCAGAAAAAGTCAATGCCAGAACTAGATATTTTCACTCAGAGTGAACTACAATGGGGGGCCCTCAAGACCGGCGTTCTTGGAATGTTTTATCCCCATCCTGAAAAAATGGATGGGGTAGAGTTTTCAGGCGATCTAAATAATTTCGTTAGCGCTCACAAGTATCGTGTCTATGCGTGTGATGACGCCCTATTGAAACTTATAACCAATTCGATGGTACCAAATGAAAACCGGTTTCCCATTGGGGATTTACGGTTGACTGAATGCAGGCTTCCATTGCCGAACAAACCTCACCCACAAGTTGAAGTCTTTGTTTCTACAAAGGATTTTATGGGGGCAAGAACGGCGATGTTCGGCAAAACACGGCTGGGCAAAAGCAATGTTGTCAAACTCATTGCCCAGAGCCTAATCGAGACAACTGATCAATCAAGAAATGTTGGCCAGATTGTGTTTGACATCAACGGGGAATATGCCAATGATAATCCACAAGATGAAAGCCGTTCATTAAAAAGTGGTTATCCCGCTCGTTGTGTTGTTTATGCTCTAACTGTGAAACCAGCAACTCCATCGAAACCGCTAAAGCTTAATTTTTACGAGCATCCCGAGCGCTCCCGCCGGGTGTTGGCAGATCTATTAGAAAGCGAGGGGCGCACTTCCATTTATGTCAAGGCATTCATAGGTACGGAAATCCCATCACTTGAGGCACTGAGCAGTATTACTGATTATGGGGATAAGAAAAGAGCAGAGCGTAGAATTTTAATGTATTGGGCTGTTCTTAAAAAAGCTGGCTTTGATGTTGACGAACACGCACTTTCCCAAAAATTGTGTTTTGACCCGGATTATAATGTAAATCTTCGCTCCGCTGTATATGGAAATGCTACGCCCCCTACCATCAATTCACTAAATGCCTTGGTCTCTGAATTTGAACAAATCGCTAATTTCGTCCGTAGTTACCCAAATCATCCAAATTTGAAATCACAGAGTGACAGACCTCTATTTGAGCGCGATGAACTCGCAATACTTGAGTTTCTCAAACCATCTATTGGGGCGGGACCGGCAATGATTCAGCGGTTCAGAATTTACCACGACAGAAATGCAGGGGATTTTGCAAGAGAAATAATAGACCTTGTTGATAAAGGTCAAACAGTTATTCTTGACTTGGGAAATGCCAACCCAGAGGTAATGGAATATTTTTCCCATGAATTATCGAGTGCAATTTTTAATCATCAAGTTGATAAATTTAGTAACAATGCACTTGGTAGCCACTTTGTACAACTCTATTTTGAGGAAGCTCATAACTTATTTCCTGCAAGGGATGAGGGCATGGATATCTACCGCCGCATTGCCAAGGAGGGAGCCAAATATCACATCGGGATGGTGTATTCTACGCAGTCTGTTACAACTATTAATAAAGACTTGCTTGCTCAGACAGAAAATTTCTTCATTGCCCATCTTTCATCTCAAGATGAGGTAAACGCTCTTGCTAAGGTGAATGTTGCCTATGAAAGTCTAAAGGACGATATTCTTCAGGCAAAAACGGTCGGGTACATAAGAATGCTTACACGGTCACATCGTTTTGTCGTATCGGTGCAGGCCAGGAAGTTTACTCCGCCTGACAAAATAAAGGGAGGGAGTTGAGATGCCTTACAAGGCTGGAGAACGGTTACCAGCAGAACGTGCAAGCCGGTTAGGACATCTTGATGTCTTAAAGAGCGAATTGGTCAATAAACTCTGTAAGAGTTTTGAGGATACTGTCCAAAGTCCCATTTCCACTACCGGTTCTTGGAGAGCCATACCGTCAAATGCACAACCCTTGCCTTTAGTATTCGGTGTCGATGGTTCCATGCAGGTCATTGAATCAGAAACTCCACCATATAAGGCAGTGGTATTTATTAAGACTGCGCTTTTGAGGCTTGATCAATTTGCACTTTCTTCGATTGATAAGGAGTCCCCTCATCCATTTGCGTTGCGAGACATATTGGCTGATTCAGCTTTATATCATGCAACAGTCCTTCCACTAAGACACGTTGTTGTCCCGGAGATGTCTGTATATGATGCAATTCGCGGGATAATCTTTGAATCAATAAAAGATGCTTCATTAGATGGCGAACCGTTGGAAACACTTAAGTGGATAGCTTACGAAAAGTGGGATGGAAAGCAAAAACAGCTTCCTTTATTCGAGTGTCCTCACTGTGAGAAAACCATTGCAACTTTGTCCTATAATGCTGAGGAAGGGAATTGCCCAGATTGTAAAGGGAAGCTATTTCTCACTGATATGCTTGGTTTTCATCAAGAGATGGCTCCGGACTCGGCTCCTGAAACTGTTGCAACAGCTTATATGAGTATTCACGAAACATTACTGTTGTTTACAGGGGTTAGATATTTTTGGGAGAAAAATAAGGAGATACTTAAAAATTGCTTGTTCGTAAAAGATGGACCTCTGTCAATTCGGGCGCAGTATTCAAAGCTTGTGGCTCCAATACGCCGATTCTTGGCTTTTTCAAGAGATCAAGGTTATCCTGTGAACCTCATTGGACAAGAAAAGACCGGAGCATTTGCTGATCATTTGCAACTGATTGGGAACAATGCCCCCCTCCAATCGCTGTTTATACCTGGCAATCAATACGTCAAAGAACAGATTCAACATAGGCCCAACAGAGGGGCACCCTATGGTAAGTATACGAATTACGGAGCCAAAGTTTTTGTTCGGATTAGTCATTATCATCAAATGGTGCTAAATATTCCTACAGGAGAATATGTTGAGAATCCCACATTCTCAAATCTCATCGGTGCGGAAAGAATCTTTGCAACATTACCTACAATTTTGAGCAGCCGGTTTGAGGGAGCCCTTTTACCCATTGAACTGGCTCATGGAGTTGCATCTCTCTCAACATATCCTTCTGCTCAAATTCTCAAGATTTTTGCAGAAGCAAAGGGACAGAAGAATGAATAAGACACGGCGTATAACACAGCATAAAAGATTCGCTATCGCTCACCCAAATTTTTGCTTCGCAAAAACTTCTTTTGTGCTGGATCCGTTAGATGAAATTGTGCTCAAGAAAAAGAAAGGGTGATAACCTTGGATACTCAGAAGATAGCCTCAATCATCGGTAATGGGCCGCTCGCATTGGACATTCATCGGTCGGTTTCCTCCGCACTTATATACCCTTTCGTCTGTCTTGTTGGCGGAAATACTGTTTGGGATGTATTCGAACATTCATTAAATGCTGCCATTCGAGATATTGAGGAACACCCGCGAGGTAAACTCTTTCGACGTTTGATCGAACATGGACCTCTCAATCCTGATGACCCTGAAACCTTGATTAGCGATAACGAAACGACTTTGTCCGATCCTGAGTGTGGATCATGTGTTGAGTTTATTTATTCACACATGGTAAATCGATTCAAAGGTGAGATGGCCGAGTTACTCGCTCTAGATCCCTGTATTAAACTCATTCAACAACTCCGCCGAAACGGGAATTTACCTTCAGGTATTCGACTCTTTTGGGGCGAAACGATTCAAGAACACCGCAAGATCGTGGGGCCAACTAAAAGAAATAACGTGCGATGGGGTAGCTTCACAAAGGGTGCCGATGGGCTACTTGTTGAGCGAGTATCCATCCAACAAAGCAAACCTCATGATGTACTCAAAATTCTGGGCGTTATTGAAGTTAAATCTATGACTTGTAGCAAGAGAAGAATTTTTGACCAAATTAACAGCCACATTGTGCGACTAAGCGGAGGAGTCAAACTTGGTAAAAGGAAATGGACTTCCGACAATATGTTCTTTGCCTCTTTCAAGAGCGCAAAGAAAAATGAGTCCGATTTGATTCGTGTCATGGTTGTACCATCGAGCTGGAAGCTGAGTCGGGAGTGGCACAGTGTGAAAACAGACAATGGGCGTGAGATAGTGGTTACTGAACCCTCGGAGCCTCCAATTCAAACACAAATCGAAGAATTGGAGCCCAATCTCTGGAAGATCACACTTGCATGGTCACAGGAAGCACTCAACCAAGCGGCATATGAGATGACTTTCTGGTATATGTCTCAGGTGGGTAGGTACGTTTACACGAGGAATAAATTGCCAAGAGGCTGGAAATATATGACACCTGAACAAGCTGGTTATAATGCTATCAAGATGATGCTTTACTACATTCCTCTGCGTTTTATCTCCAAGCGGCAGGAACGACTTGCTACTAGGCTTTATAATGTTTATTGCTTTGGTTATCCATTAGGTGCAGACAGCAAAGAAATGCTTTGGCCAGAGGATTTTGCTGACGAAGATCAAAATGAACATGGACGCAACTCCATATAACACAGTATATAAGCTTCGGGCTAAAGCCCTCGCCCTTCGGGACATTGCTCTCTTCGGTCGCAACGTCGTATATGCTGGAGCCGTTATCTGCAATCGCATGAAACCAAGCAGTCATGAAAAGGTGAATAAATGGCTAACTATGAGATAAATTCAAAAGGTGAAAAATATATCAACAACCCATTAAGAAATTAAGATGGTCGAATACGCACAAATTACTTTAAAGACCTGATTCGAATTTATATATTTGTGAATGGGGCATATAAGCCTTCTGAGTTTAAGGAATACGTGCAATCGCTAGGCATCTTAAAAAATAAAGATTGGGAGCTTATGACTACAAGAAACTACCCGATCTGGAAGCATCACATCGATGCAGCCAAGCAGGAATTAAGACAAATATTGGTAGAGAACCAAGATGGAACATTTTCTATCTCAGAGAAAAAATTTAATGACGCTTATAACAAAGTGTCTGATTATATTGAAGTTATAGAAAAACCTAAGCTAGAACTTCTAGAAAAAAAAGAATATCCTCCTGAGAAGGTAACTACTACAATTACAAGGTCAGTTCGCGATACTGCATTATCAAATAAGGTGAAAGAAGAACGGAATTACCAGTGCCAAATATGTGGTACTACACTAAGTATAAAAGGAAAAGGATATGCAGAAACTCATCATGTCAAACCATTAGGTCATGATGGACTAGATATAAACGCAAATATGTTGGTACTATGTCCTAATCATCATGTTTTATTTGACTACGGTGAGATTGCTATATCTCCTAAAGATTGTAAAACAGTAGTTGACAAAGAGGGCATCAGAATATTCACTTTAATACCTCCTATCCCTAAAAAAGAGTATATTGAATATCATTACAACAAAATCTATAAAAAATGATGGGTTGACTTTCCGTGAACAAAGTAAAACTGCGACAACAGATAACACGGTGTATGCGATTCGCTACGCTCACCCAAATTACACCCTTCGAGTACACCCTCGCATACACCGAAGACGTTATCTGAAAGGCACGGGCAAGATATAATTACAAACTTCGCCATGTGTGGCGAAAATGCAATTTGAAGGATGGAATTACCATGAGTACAGAAATTTACTACTTTTCAGGAACTGGTAATTCGTTATATGTTGTAAAAGAACTTCAAAAAAGAATTCCTGATTCCATAATCATACCAATGGTTAGTCTTTTAAATAAAAAAGTTATACCAACTCAAGGAAAAGCTATAGGTTTCGTATTTCCGGTACATGCTCTGACCATCCCTATAGCAGTAAAAAAATTTATTAAAAAAACTAATCTAAATTCATCAGAATACCTATTTGCAATAGCAACACGTGATGGTAGTATATTTAGAGGTTTTAAAAAAATAGATCAATTACTAAAGAAAAAGAATAAACATCTGAATTCACATTTTATACTCAATATGTGCAACAACGAGTCACGGCACAAAGATTATAAGATTCCCACTGAATCTGATATACTATCATTGGGAAAAGTGGTTAAGGAAAAGTTGGATTCCATTCAAAATATAATAATCAACAAAATTACCAGCCGTGAAATAGATTCTAATTATTCTTATGGTTTTCCTTATCATCCAATCCTGAATTATTTATTAGAAAAATTGGTTCTTTGGGGTATGACAGTTGCAGAGTATATAGGTGGAGTAAACTACTTTTATGCCGATACCAAGTGTAATAGCTGTGGAATTTGCGAAAGAGTCTATTTATCGAAAAAGATAAAAATGACGGATAATAAACCGATTTGGCAAAAAAATGTCCTCTGTTATATGTGTTTTGCCTGTCTTAATTATTGTCCTGAAAAGTCAGTTCAGATAAACGACATACCGGGAGTTAAGTCCTATACCAAGGAAAATGGAAGATATTCGCATCCTTATGCAACAGTAAAAGATATTTCTATGCAAAAAGAAATATGAGTATTTCTAATTAAAGGTTGTTATATAATAAGTGTTATCCGTGCCGAGTTGATCATATAAATTGCCCGTGCCCATCAGCTAACAGCGAATATATACTTCGCTCCCGTTGGTCGCTTCGGGCTTAGCCACATTTTGCCTACGCTATCGCTACGGCAAAACGTCATATACGCGCCAACGTTAGATGAAATAGACAAAAAGGAGGTATAATAAAAATGAAGACTGATGTCGAATATCTGGAGTTTATGTGGCCGATGAGACATTTTTTGATAACATGTGGGGACGAAAGAAAATCAAATATCATTGCGGTCAGCTTCTGTATGCCTGTATCAAAAGAACCTCCACTCCTAGCTTGTGCCATAGGAAGAGGGACTTATTCAGCTAAGTTAATTGAAAGCACTAAAGAGTTTATTGTAAACCTCCCTCCAGAAGAGCTAAAACCAAAGATATATTATTGTGGTTTTCACTCAGGATATCAAGTTGATAAATTTAAAGCCACGGGATTAACTCCCCAGCCCGCACGCCAAGTAAAAGCTCCTATTATTGGTGAGTGTGTAGCTCATATGGAATGTAAAGTTAGGCAAGAAATAGAAACAGGAGATAAAATACTGTTTATAGGTGAAGTGATAGAGGCGTATGCAGATGAAGCTCTAGTAAAGGGAGAAAGGAAAGTCGAGTATGCCAAAGGCGACTTTCCAAAGAAAATATATGCTACAAGATTTAGAAGGGTATAAGATTGAAATATTCTCACGATCCACTTCAGTTAACAGCGTTTTTGCGGTTCGTTTTGCTCATCCAAATGGCTTTATTTTGCAGGTAGGAGGTGGTAAGATTGTTAATTATATCGGATGAAATTAAAAAGACTTATCCAGAAGCATTATTAGGTATACTGGCAATGAGGAAGGTAGGCAATCATAATCAAAATGAAAAGCTTGACCAATGTAAGCTCGAATTAGAAAATAACTTGAGGAAAAAATTTGCCAAGTTAGATAGATCTGATTTAAAGAATATGGAACCGCTCAAAACTTATAATGACTATTACCA
>JALHSP010000033.1 GCA_022865305.1 Bacteroidales bacterium
AGTATTTTTCTATATGGTTAGTATTATTCTTTTTATACGTTATTCAAGCCTTGCATTTACCGTTTGTTAGGGAGCGTTGGAGTGTTGGCAGCGTTGGGAGCGCTTGCAAATGCGTTCATGGGCAGCTTTTGTAAATTTCATAAAAACAAAAGCTGGAAGGGCTATTTGCAAGCGCTCTGTGCGCTGGCCGCGCGCTCTTTAAGTTTATGTCTTGATGTAGCAAATATTCAAAGTAGCGTTTATTATCTTAAGTGACTATCTGGTTTTTTAAGTCCGGTCATAATCACGGAACAGATTAATATCCAGTCAGGAAATAATCAAAATATAATGGCCCGAATCTTTACTAACGGTACAGTAATTGTAACAATTGTTACATATTTGTCTACCATTACTTGTCTATTCTTTTCTACCGTTAGCATGCGAATTTAATCGAAAATTTGATGTGAGGAATGCGCCCTAACGGCCCGGCAATATGGGGAGGTTGTGTTACCCGACGCAAGCACCGGCCACGTCCTGTGAACTTTAGCCAGAAAACTGTCACGGTGCAAGGAGGGTATGGCGCACTTTTTGCCGTCCAGGTACAAATTTTTGTGAGCATTACGCGTGTCGCGGTACAAGTTTGAACGGAGCCAGAAAACTATCACGGTACAGAATTTTTGTTGGAGGCACTGGTGCAGTGTCGCGGTACAAACTATCTCGGAGCCAGAAATTTATCACGGTGCAGGATTTTAATTGTGGGCAGATGCGCGTGTCCGGGTTTAGCAACGTATTAAAAGCAGTATTAAAGCAAAAAGTGTGACAAACAACTTACCCATATTGTCCGTGTTATATGCATGGCCCTTATTAGTCGGTGGATACAAATTCCCGGAATGGATAAATTTTTTGAGTAGATAAGATATATTTTTTTAAAGTATCTAATTTCTTGTCCGGGCTTTCAAATTTACCAAATAAAATCTCCAATTCGTTTATTGTCACTACACCATAGTCTGAACTTAAATCTAAGTTTGTCAAGAAAGGATGGATCTCGAGATATCTTTTTTTATAATAACTATTTAAGTATAAATTACATCCAACGCTTTGAAGTCCTTCATCAAAGCCAATAAGAATTAGATGGAATTTATATTTTTCTCGAGGTAAGTTATTTAATCTTAAAAATTTAGACATATTTTTATCGATGTCTTGGATATGTTTAATCTGTTGCTCAATTCCACCATTTTTGACATATTTCCCATCGAAAGATTTCAGAAAGAAATCTAAATTTTGAGTGAATCGTATCTCCGGAGAGAAATATATTGATTTTATCTCAAATAGGAATATATCCTTTTCATTCTTTAATCCAAAGTCAGCATATTCATAATTCTTTGTCTGGACTTTAAGCAAATTTATTTTTTTGGATGTAAGGTTCTTCGTTAATCTATTAATCAGGATTGGTTCTATTATTTTCTTGCCGAAGTAGTCTTTAAAGTTGAGATCTGTCTGGTTAAAGAGGACGTTATAAATTCTAGTTATTATGGAATGAAAAAGTTGGAAAACATCATAGGAATAATAAGTGGATCCTTTTTTAATAAATGGGAACTTCTCTAAGAAGCAAAAATCGGATGGTAATGGAATCTTAGGATTTCTGTTTTCCCAAGCGTAATCAATATTCTCATAATTAATCACAATAAGTTTGTCTAGAAATTCAAAAGATTTTGTCCTTGCGAAGCTACCTTGAATTGATTTCAAAAAATTTACAATTTCGATATATTCAACGCCTAAAACGTTCTTAATTGAATCTTTTAGAGCTTGTGCCTCAGGATCATTTGAGATTCTTTGATAATACTCCAAGAAAAGTGTCATGCTAACCTGTAAATCGCCTTCATTAAATGATGTGTGGACAATTTTGAAAGTTGAAAAAAATATCTTTTGTGGGGCCTGATCATGAATTATTTCTGTCTCAGATAGATCAAGGCATTCATTAATAAGTAAATACAAATCTAAAACCTCGATCCTTTTAATGTCTGTATTATTTGAGAACTCATCTTCTTTCAAGGAAAATAATAACTGAGCAAGGAGTAAATTTGCCCGTCTGTGAATTACAATAAATTGGTCAATCTGAAATAATTCTCTTTGGAGAGCGTAGATTAAATTAAGATCACTCCCTAGAAAAATCTTTTTTGAAATATATGTAAGTAATTGTATCCATTCAATCCTGGGATATCTTTTAAGAATATCTTGAATCTTAAAAATGCATTGAGAGGACGAAAGATTTTCGACATAATTAAAATCGCTGTATTTCTTAAATTTCAGTATCATGGTAGAATGGGCTTGCATATAACGGCCCGGCAATAAAGGGCGTTTGTGTTGCTGAGTGAATAAAGGCTGGAGAAGGAAAGTCGAATCGGGGTAGAGTCCTGGTACCAGCCGGAATGAACGAAGCATGGCGCATTTTTTGCCGTCCGAGTACAAATTTTATTGAGCATTACGAGTGTCGCGGTACAAGTTTTATGGCGAGCAGGGAACAAGTCAAGGTGCAGAGAACTTTATAGAAAGCACTGGCGCGGTCGCGTAATAAACCATTACAAATCTGTCTTGGGTGCAGGAACTAATTGCAAAAAATGTGACAAACAAATGACCTTTATTGTCCGTGTTATGTGGCGTATGTATTTTCATTTCAATCAATTACGGAATAAACCGCGAATTATTTTGTATAACCAAAAAGGCTCTTTGCAATTTGAGTAGTTTTTTCGTCTTTGCATATTTCCAAACTAATTTTCCAAAGTCTGTCCTGCATTTCTTGATTAAGAACTTCTTTTTCTTCTTTTATCTCGATAAACTCATTTTTCCCCCATGTGACAAATTTCCCGGACCTCTTCAGGCTATCTTCTTGCTTTTCAGTGAACAAAGGAGCCATTATCATACCACATTTTTCTATCGAAATAAATGTCCCAAAATACTTCATTATAGTTGCCATTATTTTCATAGGAACTGGAATAATATTTATCTGATTACTCCACACTGTTTTAGATATTTCAAAACCAATAAAGGACAGTTTAGAGCGTTTAAGGTCTCTAAACAAATTATGTAACTTAACTAAAAACATTCTTTTCGCAACCATGGCTTGATGGATGCCACTTTCATAACTCCATGCATTTTTCATTTGCATATCATCCCAGAATATTTTACCTCCTCTAGTGACATTGAAAACGATTCTTCCACCATTCTCAGAGTTTTCCAATAGGCTCAATAAATTTAAAGTCAACATAAACTGAGATAAATAATTCACTTGGAAATGCGAGTCCATTACATCTTCAGTTTCTACCCGTTTGGCAGCATAACCTAAACCGGCATTTATGAATATACAATCTAGAAACTCATGTTTACTTTGAATCTCGTTGATTGCTGTCCTAACATCAGTGAGTTTAGCTAGGTCACATAAAATTATTGATATTTTCTTATTCATTGTGGAGTTTTCAAGTTCTTTGATTGTTTCCTCTCCAAGTTCTTTAGATCTGCACAGTAAAATAACCTCATGAATTTGGTTATCAATTCCTGCCAATACTTTAGCCACTCCTTTTCCCATTCCATTAGTGCCACCAGTTACTAGTATTTTCATTTTTATTTCCTCCTTTATTTATATAAAAAAATTATGTTTCATGTGAGAACGAGTAAGTATGCCACATAACGTTTCGCCGGTAAGTGCCGGGCGGTTAAAGGGGTTTTATTTTTCGTTTAACTGATCGCTTGCTTTATTAATAAAAACTTTCGGTTTACTCAAATACAAGCCTGGAATTTACCGGCGTGTTAGGGCGGCGTTGATAGCGCAGGCAGCTCTGGCAGGCACTTGCAGATAGTGCTCATGAGCCGGTTTTGTAAATTTAAAAAACAAAACCGGGAACTGCTATATGCAAGTGCCGTGAGCGGTGGTCGCGGGAGCCCTTTTCTTTTTTTTTTGTCACCCCTAAAACACAGAAGATACATAGACCACATTAATAATTATCATTAAAAATAAGGGCGGACAATGCGCCCTAACGGCCCGGCAATATGGGGAGGTTGTGTTACCCGACGCTGCATCCGGGTAGGATCCTGGTACTTTAGCCAGAAAGCTGTCACGGTGCAAGGAGGGTATGGCGCACTTTTTGCCGTCCAGGTACAATTTTTTTTGAGCATTACGCGTGTCGCGGTACAAGGTTGATCGGAGCCGCGAATTTGTCCCCGGTTACAAAGTTGGTGGCGGGCACTTGCGCAGTGTCGCGGTACAAACTATCTCGGAGCCAGAAATTTGTCAAGGTGCAGGATTTTAATTGCGGGCAGATGCGCGTGTCCGGATGTAAGAGCCATTACAAATTTGTCTTGAGTGCAGGAGTAAAAGCAAAAAGTGTGACAAACAACTTACCCATATTGTCCGTGTTATAGGGCGTTATTTTATGTTTTCTTTTTCTATCAATTCTTGAGTTTTTTTCTCGTAGATTTTTGCATTAATAATTGGATTGTTAAATTCATTTTTCTCAAATAGGTATTCCCTGTACAGGATTAAAAAATCTTTTGTGAAATCTTCAAGATAGGGTTTAGAAGGTTGCATCAATCTGATGAAAGCGTTTAAAAACCTTCTTTCAGCATGTGTATTCTCTTTATCATGGTAATAGCCACTATACTTTTTATAGTTTGAATCATAAAGTTCATAAACAGGGACACTCTTAGAAAAGAATCGGTCCATAAAATCCTTAAGATCATCTTTATTTTGAATTTTAAAACCTCTTGAAGACGCAAAATCATATATATCGTTAGATTGGAGAAGGATGTTCCTATAAATATATTCATTCTCAAGCCGGATTTCATTTAATTCTTCTTTTAAAATTGCAAACCACATTGATCTATAATTGTTTCTTTTTATTTCGACTAATTGTTTAATTGCTAATAATGAGGCTATTGCGATAAAAAGACCTCCAAAAATCTCCTTGTATTTTAGAAATACTTTGAGGAATTCTTCAAGTCCATTAGAACCTATAGATAATCTATAGTTTAGGATTAGTTCAATAATGCCATATATAACTGCCAGGATAGAAAGAGTCATCAGGACAACGATGAAGAGAACTATCAGTTTTTGTAGAAAATTCTCATTAATCTTTGTTTCTAACCATTTTAACATATGAGTAAGAATTTTGTATAATTTCTCCTTATTAAATTGAAATAGAATGGATAGGAATTCTATTTTTTTGTGAATTCCCAGTTTAGATGTTTACAGATCCCTGAAATTTCAGGGAATAGTGTTTGACTATTAATTCCAAAAACGTTAAGATTTTCCAGGACATCAGATTTAATATTCTTTGGAATGGTTAATTCAGTAATTGAAGTATTAATATCAATATTAGTCCTTAAGTCGACAAATCGTTCTGAACCCTTTGAGTATTTGTGTGCAGTAAACCATCCAGCTTGAGCAATAATACGATCATTATTAAGTGTAGGTTTAAGAACTCGAGTCTTAGTCCTATTAAAAGGAGAACTCTCTTTTTGTTTATCCAGTAAGAATGTATCAGCATTTTTTAATATATAAACAAATGAATCATTGTTTTTCTTGAATTCGTTGCTGCATGCAAACCATAGCGCAGTCAATGGATTGCTCGTCCAATCAAGCAACCTCGTTTTCATACCAAAATGTTGGGCATAAACAAGCCAATCCCACTCATCAAACTGTGTGCTATTCAATTTAGTTTTAGTTCTTCTAATCAGTTCCTCTAGCATCTTTTTCTCAAGGTCAGTAGTGTCAGATTCAGGATTGTCTCTAGCAATAGAGGGGATAAGTGGTTTTGATTCACTTTGTCCCCGAAATAATAGGAGTTCTGTTGCTTTTGTTTTTGATTTAGTAACCAGTTCCAAGTAATTAAAAAATGAAGTTACTTTTTGTTTTTTCATGGAAGTTATGTTAAATCTTTAATTAATGAAGCTAAGCTTAGAACAGAGTAATTGTCAAATGAATGTAACAAATGGTACACTTTTTTTTAGTGCACGTAACTCGCAATCTCGGCAGGAATCTTGACTAACGGCAAAAAATGGTGTTAATAATCAGGATGTTACAAAATTTCCGAATGTCCAGATTTTTGTCATGGTTTATCAATTTTTGCCGTTCGCTTACGAATTTAACTGAGTAAAATCGGTGTGAGGAATGCCCTATAACGTTTGGCGGTATGTGTTGTTGCCGACAGCTTCGGGCGGTGGCGGGGTTTTTGCAGGACCGTTAAACCGACTGGAGCTATCTTTTATTACAAATTTCTATTAAAGGGCAAAAACCATGACACCGCTGCGAGGGCCG
>JALHSP010000034.1 GCA_022865305.1 Bacteroidales bacterium
CGAAATCACACAAATTTTAAGTGTCTCCGTATTTGATAAAACGCCAATAAATGAGCTACTTACAAACTTTTCAAAGAACGATGAAATCAAAGATATCTATAATCAATTGAATTTGTTCGACTTATAACGCAACACTAGTGAAGTAATTCCATTAATGTTTTTATCAGTTCCGGATTCGACTTTAGTAAAGACCTGCCCGTCGGAAGAGAAAAGAATTGTTCCATTATCACCGGCAACAACCATTATCTGATCTTCACTGATAACACAGTTTAAATTATTAGTACACGTATTAATGACAGGAGTCCTTTCGCCTGAATTGTTTATGTAATCAATTCTTCCATCAGTTCCGACAGCCAGGAACTTTCCATCGTAAAATATTATATCCCTGTAACCTTTAATATCTGTAGCACGATCTGCATCTGACTTATGAAATGCTGGTATACTTTTATTTTGCTCTTTAAAAGATAATGATATATAAGCAGGAGTAAAACATATCAATCCTGCTGCAATAAAGTGAATGATTTTATCTAATGGAGATGCCATCTTTTTGATCCTGAAAATAAAGTCATCCGAACAAAAAATTTAATAATCAGGGGCTGTTAAAATAGAAGGAAGATATAGCTATTTTTTAACAGCCCCCGGATACTTTAACGGTAATAGCTAATTACCGGCATTTACGATAAGAAAATAATCAAAATAAACCTTAAATGGCTTATTCGCATCAACTCCGGTAATACCCATCATCAGAGCCGCCATATCAC
Organism: Bacteroidales bacterium; assembly: GCA_022865305.1. Classification (GTDB taxonomy): domain Bacteria; phylum Bacteroidota; class Bacteroidia; order Bacteroidales; family VadinHA17; genus LD21. The sequence goes on from JALHSP010000034.1 coordinate 762, forward strand.
CACCGGGGGTATCACCTCCATCACAAGCTATCAAACCGGCTTTGATATCACGCAAAACTACATCTGTTGATCCTAGGAGTTCAAAATCTTTTCCTCCAGTTGCATAGTAGGCTGTATACCTGCTTCCTTGCTTTTCAAGTTTAAGCACCATTGCTAGGTCATCAGGCACCAGGCCTGCGGTTCTGATATTTGCAGCTGAATACTGGGCTCCTTCTCTTTCGACAAGGAGTTCAATGTATTCATCGCCTCCCATAAATCCTTTACTCGAATTGATATAGACAAGTTTTACATAATTATCATCATCCTGGTAAGCGATGATACCACCCTGCTGGTCAGGTTTTGTGGGTCTTTTCGAAAACTCAGTCCTGGAATCTATTGACCAGTCGGTGTTAGCGCTCTGCAGTAAGATATTTTCTGCATTATTACTTGATCCCTTTACATCTCCCTTCTGTGCTGTAATTGTAAGATAACGCGGGTATTCTGATAGACTCCACTGATCTTTATTTTCCCTTATCCAGCTCCATTGTTCTCTTAGTGAATCAGATAGAAAATTATCACTGTAAGACGGAGTACCGAAATTAACTGCATAGGTGCCTGTCTGGCCGGAAATATTATCTGTAAGGTTAATTAATGCAGTACCCGGTATAGCTGTTGCCTGAGAAACCTTGACTGCTGTTCCCTCAACTGTGGGTACAGCATTTATTTTCGGAGGTTTAGCAGAACCATCTTCTGTCAGATAACTGTAAGCGTGAACATCAGGACTGAAATTTTCGATTTTCTGGCCATTCATCTCTATACTGCTGAGAGTCAGATCAGCCATCACTTTCAAAGGATAACCGTCAGATTTTACAGTACCGTCAATTGTTACTTCAGCAGTAATAGTAGCAACTCCCGTGCCGAGTGTAGTTACCAGTCCATTATCATCTACACTTGCAACTGCCGGATTGCTGCTTTCGTAGGTTACTTTAGCATTTTTAATGTTATAAAAGCTATCGTCCGACATTGCTGCTGTGACACTCGTCTGTACTTTATTGCCCGGGTTCAGAACAACCTTTCCACATTCAGCAACAACTGTTTTCAGTACGGAATTATATGTGCCGCTCATCGTAGCTTCTACCTGTCCCCTGATATCTTTTGATGAGGTGCCTATTTCAAATATATATTTACCCTGATCAAATGTGATCCTGTCATTTTCTCCATCCCAGAACCACAGATCAGAACAATCTATGTCTATCGATACTGTCTTTGTTTGTCCTGCTGCTACAGTTACCCTCTGAAAACCCTTCAGCCTCTTTATCGGCCTCTCAAGCGATGCAGGACTATCAGGTGTCTTTAAGTATACCTGAACTACCTCATCTCCATCCACGTTTCCTGTGTTCTTTACATCAACACTGACAGTGATCTTGTCATTCGGTGTGATGGAGGTACTGCTTATACTGAAATTAGCGTACTCAAAGGTAGTGTAAGAGAGGCCGTAGCCGAATTCATACGATACATCTTTATTGAAATACCAGTAAGTACGGCCATTCTTGCCTTTACCTCCTCTCAGATCATAGTCAGTGATAGGCGGAAGATCATTAACCGATTTGTACCATGTGGCATTAAGCTTGCCTCCGGGATTTACATCTCCGAAAAGTATGCTGGCCATTGCAGTTCCCTGTGCCTGGCCGTTGAAGCCTGTCCATATTATCCCTGCCACATTCGGATTATCCTTAAACTGGTCAACCTCTACCATACCAAGTGTTTGCATTACCACGATCGTATTAGGATTAACCGCTGCAACAGCATTTATCAACTCGTACTGATTACCCGGCAAAACCAGAGTAAGCCTGTCGGCTTCTTCATTAGCTGTTCTGTCATCTGTCCCTACAAACAGGATAACGACATCTGATGATGCAGCAAGGTCGAGGGTTTCTTTATCAATAGGAGGCTTTTCAGGAGCACGATAAACGAGGTAAATAGTCTGTTTACCTGAGAATCCTGACTTATTAACTTTAGCTGTCAGGGTACTGGGTAAAAATGCACTGTACATACCCATTGTCCCTTTACCGTCAATCGTAGCCAGTAATGATCCTGTGGGAGAACCCATCCTGAACTCAACGGTACCACCATCACCGGGTATTGTAAGATTAAGATTAATACTTTCTATATCGCTGACATTTACATTCTTATATGAAGTCCAGCTTCCATCGCTGATACTTTTAACCGATTTCTGAGGTAATACTCCGGAGCTAAACGTTATTCCTTTTGATGATGCGGTAATCTGTGTTGCATCGTATTTTACTGAAGATCCGTCCTTCTTTACGATTTCAAACCAGTTGATGTTAAAGAGATTACAGCTGCTCACTGTATTTGCACCTGCATTATAAACAACTTCAGCTGTAGATCCCTTGGCAGCCAGAAGACTCTTTATCCCTGATAATGGAGTGACCTTGTTCTTATCAAGAGGTGTTCCGGAGTAAGGTCCCAGTTCAACTTTATCCGCCTGGGGCCCAATCAATGCTATCTTCTTAAGTTCAGATGCATTGAGAGGAAGAATTTTTTTATCTGAATTCTTCTTCAGGTTATTCTTTAACAAGACCGGGGTTTTCTTTGCGACTTCAGCAGCAAATTCAACGTGGTCAGGAGAATTTACAACACTGGTGTCGATCATAGAATACGGGACTTTCGAAGGAGGATCAAATTCTCCTATTCTCATACGCACAGTGAACATATTGACAAGGGCAAGGTCCATATCTGCTTCGGTAATTAAACCCTTGTTCAGTGCATCGATGGCGCTTGTCTGGTAAACACTGCCACAGTCGGTGTCAACTCCAGCTTTTAGCCCAAGTGCGGTTGCTTCAGCGCCAGTCTTAACATAGAAATGACCGGTTTGAATATCACCAATGGCACCGCAATCACCTGTAATATAGCCATTTAGACCGTATGTCTTACGTGCTATTGTGTCGACAAGATATTTATTGGCTGACATTGGAATGCCATTGACTGCATTGTAGCAGGTCATTATGCTCGGCAATTTGTCCTTCTCGATAAGTTTTTTATACTGTGAGAGATAATATTCCCTCATATCCCTGTCATCCATATTGGAGCTGCTGACGTGACGGTTGAACTCACTGTTATTTGCGAAGTAATGCTTACCGCACGGAACAGCTTTGAGATAAACCGGATCATTACCCAACATACCGCGGACAAAACCACCTCCAATCTGTGAAATCAGGAAAGGATCTTCACCAAATGTTTCGCCGGTTCTTCCCCACCGGGGATCCCTTACGGGTTCAACAACAGGTGACCAGTAAGTAAGGTTCGCGATTATCGGACTATTAACACCGCGTGCTTCATCTGAAATAGCCGAAGTTTCAAGTTCCATAAGCTCAGGGTCCCATGAAGATGAAAGAGCTGTACTGCTGGGGAAGGACGTTGCTGCTCCAGCGTACGGATTAAACATTGGTACAACGCCATGAAGAGCTTCTCCCCAGACGTAATAAGTATTAACTTCAAGCCGTGGAACAGCCGGCATTGTGTTGCCGAGTAAACTCTGTTTTTCTTCGACAGTGAATCTTGATACAAGGTCGGCTGCCCTTTCTTCGAAGGAATAACTGGTATCGAGATAAACAGGCTTTTGAGTACCAGTTTTACATCCGTTAATAAATACGATTACAGCAAAACATAATAATATATAAAAACCACTTCTGTAAAAAATTCTTTTCATAGGATAATAATTTTAGTCTATTCCACATAGCTTCAGGATGAAATAAAAAGTCTATTTCAAACCTTTATTAACTATGTGGAAGTAATCGTATGCAACCTCAAACGGCGTTTCAGGCTGGCTGGCTTGTTGCTGCATTCCAGGCATACCAGGGAAATTACCAAATCCGCCTGTCGTCTGAACACCATTGCATGTAATCATTCCGGCTTTGATGTCTTTCAGCATAATTTCTGCAGTTCCGACGGCCTTGAAATTCTTTCCGTCCGGTGAGCATGATGCGCTGTAAAGATTGCCTTTCTTTTCGAATCTCAGAATGAGGGTATTATTTTCCTTTATTATCTCCGCCAGATTAAGGGTTGCTGCAGATGACTGGTATCCATCCTTCTCAATCATAAGCTCCATCACTCCGGCCTGAACTCCGGGTCCTCCAAATCCGCCCATTCCTCTTCTTCCGCCACCGCCAGCTCTGTAAACCAGCTTTACATAATTATCATCATCCTGGTAAGCCAGAAGTCCACCGTTTTGCGAAAACCCCGATGGTCTTTTTGAGAATACAAGCTTCGACTCAACCGTCCAGTCGGTATTGGCATTCTGTAACAGAATATTCTCAGCATTATTATTAGAGGCCAGGATGTCTCCTTTTTCACTTGTAATGACCAGTGAACCTGCCTTTTTAGACAGACTCCAGTGTGCAGGATTATCTCTCACCCAGTTCCATTGCTTACCAAGTGTACCTCCGTTGAACTCATCATTCACGGATTTAGTTCCAAAGGCTACATTATATTCACTCTTTTCAACTGTAATATTGTCAGTCAGAGTTATAATTGCCGTCCCCGGTATGCTCTTGGCCTGTGCAATATCCGCTGTAATATCTGTACCGGATGCTGTAGCATTAACCTGAGGTACCGTAGATGATTCTTTTAACAGGTAACTGTACCCGTGGATATCAGGACTGAATCCTGTAATCTTTTTGCCGTTTACCATAATGGTGGCCGGTTTGAGATCCGGCATAACTTTCAGCGGATAGCTGTCTGATACTGTTTTGCCATCTACCGTAACATATGCAATTATCGATGCTGTCCCTACTCCTTTAGCCGTTACCTTACCATTCTCATCAACACTCGCTACTGAAGGATTATTGCTTGAATAAGTTACATTTGCATCTTTAATGTTATAGAAGCTGTCGTCCGACATAGCTGCCGTTACACTCGTCTGTACTGTATTGCCCGGCCTCAAAACAACCTTCCCGCATTCTGCAACAACTGTCTTCAGTACAGATTTGTAGGTGCCGCTCATCGTCGCTTCTACCTGTCCCCTGATATCCTTCGATGATGCTCCTATCTCAAATACATATTTCCCCTGGTCAAACGTTATCCTGTCCTTTTCCCCATCCCAGAACCAAAGATCCGAACAATCTATATCAATGGATACTCTCTTCGTCTGACCAGCTGCTATCGTTACTCTCTGGAAGCCTTTAAGCCTCTTTATAGGTCTCTCAAGTGAGGCTGGACTATCCGGTGTCCTCATATATACCTGGACTATCTCATCTCCATCCACGCTTCCTGTATTCTTTACATCAACACTTACATTGATCTTGTCATTCGGTGTGATTGAACTCTTGCTTATACTGAAATTACTATACTCAAATGTGGTATAAGAGAGTCCGAAACCGAATTCATAAGATACATCCTTGTTGAAGTACCAGTATGTCCGGCCATTTTTGTTTTTGCCCCCTCTGAGATTATAGTCGGTGATCTCCGGAAGATCATTGACCGATTTGTACCATGTGGCATTCAGCTTGCCTCCGGGATTTACATCTCCGAAAAGTATGCTGGCCATTGCTGTTCCCTGTGCCTGGCCGTTGAAGCCTGTCCATATTATACCTGCAACATTCGGATTATCCTTGAACTGATCCACCTCTACCATACCAAGGGTTTGCATTACAACGATTGTATTAGAATTAACCGCTGCAACTGATTTGATCAACTCATACTGGTTTCCTGGTAACAGGAGCGAAAATCTGTCAGATTCTTCTCCGGCCGTTCTGTCATCGGTACCAACAAATAGGATTGCTACATCCGATGATGCAGCCAGGGATAATGTCTCCTTGTCGATGGAAGCTATTTCCGGGGCACGATATACAAGCGCAATGGTCTGATTTCCTGTTATGCCAATAGTGTTAACTTTTGCTGAAACCATTCTCGACCTGCCGAAACCACCACCCATACGCATGCCAGGCTGAATACCGGCAATTTTTACAGTAGCAAACAGGTTACCCGTGGCAGAGCCCACTCTTGCTTCAACAATTCCACCTTCACTGCTGTTTACATTCAGGTTGATTTTCAGTGAATCTACATTTGTGATATCGATATTGTTATAGGATGTCCAGTCGCCATCTTTAATACCCCTTACTGAAGCAACAGGTCCCATTCCTGCAGTAAGTACGATACCCTTTGCGGAAGCATCAAATTTAGTTGCATCATATTCTTTAACGGAACCATCTTTCCTGACAGTAGTAAATCCGATAACATTGAAGAAATCGCTTCTGTTTGAAGTATTTCCACCAGCGCTATATACGACTTCTGTCTTTAATTTGTTCTGTTCAATATAGTTTTTAATACCAGCAAGGGGAGTGACTCTAAGTGAAGCCTCAGGTGTTCCCGAATAAGGGCCAAGCTCTACTCTATCAGCCTGCGGTCCGATGATGGCAATTTTCTTTATTGCATCTGCTTTTATCGGAAGTGCCTTGCTATTAGTTTTAGCAACAACATTATTTTTCAGTAACACAGGAGTTTTGGTGGCAACCTCTACTGCAAATGCGCTATGCCCTGGGGCATTGATGACATTAGGCTGGATACCTGCATAAGGGACTTTGTTTTTAGGATCAAATTCCCCGATTCTCATACGGACTGTGAACATATTGACAAGAGCCAGATCCATATCAGCCTCGGTAATTAAACCCTGTTTCAAAGCTTCGAGAGCACTTGTCTGGTATACGCTGCCACAGTCAGTATCAACCCCTGATTTCAGTCCCATAGCTGCTGCTTCCGGATTGCTCTTTGCATAGTGATGTCCGCTGAAAATATCACTTATTGCGGCGCAATCACCGGTTATATAGCCATTTAATCCATAGGTCTTTCTTGCAATTGTATCTACAAGGTATTTATTGGCCGACATAGGTATGCCATTCACTGCATTGTAACAAGTCATAATGGCCGGAAGTTTATCCTTTTCAATAAGACTCTTATATGGCAACAGATAAAACTCTCTCATATCCCTGTCATCCATATCGGAGCTGCCGGTATGACGGTTAAACTCAGAATTGTTTGCAAAGTAATGCTTGCCGCAGGGCACAGCTTTGAGATAAAGCGGATCATTCCCCATCAAACCCTGGATAAAACCGCTGCCAATCTGCGATACCAGGAACGGATCTTCACCAAATGACTCACCTGTTCTCCCCCACCTTGGATCCCTCACAGGCTCAACTACCGGTGACCAATAGGTAAGCGTATAAATAACAGCATAATTAAAGCCTCTGGCTTCATCAGAAATAACTGAAGTTTCACGTTTCATCAGTGCCGGATCCCAGGCAGATCCTAAAGCAACACTGTTTGGAAATGATGTTGCTGTCCTGCCACTGCTGCTATACCTGCCTACCACACCGTGAAGGGCTTCGCCCCATACATTATAGGCATTTACACCCAAACGAGGAACTGCCGCCATATTGTTACCGAGCAGACTTTGTTTCTCCTCGGGGGTCATCCTTGATACCAGGTCAGCAGCCCTTTCTTCGAAGGAATAAGCTGTGTTCAGGTAAATAGGCTTTTTGGAACTCTCACTGCCTGGCATAAAAGCCATTATTACAAAACAAGTAAGAATTAAAAAACATGTTCTGATAATTTTTACTTTCATTCTCGAAAAATTAGTATGTCTTTCCATAATGCAAGGTTAATTATTTATTAATTCCGCATTTACTGGTGCAGTTTTGATAAGTCTTTCAAGTTTGCGGGGATTTAATTCAATCCTCGAAGTAACGAACTCAGGGATATTATAAGATTTCATAAAGTTAAGATAAAATTCCGGGTTTTTTTGAGGTAAAAGAAAAGGTTTGTGCACATAGCCTGAGGTATCGAAATAGGCGAAATAAGGTCTTGTGTACAAACCATCATCCCTGCGGCTGCTGAATACTATCCATCTGCCAGTGGATGACCACTCATGAAAACTCTCTGTACGAATGCTGTTAATATCCGGATGAGATATTTTACCCGAGACAAGGTCGAGCAAATAAATATCACTTTCAGGGTGCCAAATTGTAAAATTACCATAATCGGCCATGCAATAGAGAAGGTATTTGTTATCGGGCGAAATTCTGGGGAAAGAGAGGCTTCTGCCCTTATCTGAGACTTTCAGAACAGTATCCGGTTCTCCGAAGCTGCATGTTGCCGGATCAAAAGCAATACGCATCAGATCGTACCTGATCTGATTATAATTTGCCATTGGTTTCTTTACTGCACTGCAAAAATAGAGATAACGGCCGTCAGGTGCCCATACCGGAAAAGTCTCAAGTCTGTCGGGATCAGATAACAGCCGGGAGGTAACGATTGCATTCTTCTTAATATCATATACCACTATATTTGAAAGGGTATCATAAACCTCAATCTTCTTACCGGGAATTGCATGAAAACTCTGCACGATATTGTTGACAGAGAAGGCAATAAAATCTCCTGAAGGATGCCACGAAGGATATACACCCGCTGAAATAGTACTGTTGGTTTTGGTGTTTATCTTCGAAAGTACTCCCCCTTTGAACAGAATTGTTCCTGCATGCTCGCCTCTCAAATGAAACATCATGTCTTTACCTGAATTCCTTATGAAAGTATGACAATTCATACAGTTGTCGTCGCTTAAGCTGTTAAGCATTATCGGGATTTCACTGAAATCTTCCAGGTTACGCTGATAAATCCCCATTTTGTTCCAGGTTTCAAATCCCGGTTCTATTAATCTGTATACAAGATATTTGTCAATTGAATCGGGAGCAACATAGTTCGTAATTGTCCTGTATTTCGTAAATTCCTTTGATTTCCTGGTAAAAATATCGATATTGTATTCGTCAGATATTGAGGTTCTTAATAGCTCTCTCCATTTTTTCTCCGGTATCTTTATCTCCCCGTTTTTTGAACGTATATTAAATTCCGTTCCGTCCGGGTTGTAAAATCTTGCAATATAAAAGTCCGCTTTATCAACTATCCTGAAGTTTAAAGGAGCAATATTTGGAGGAACTGAGATGAAAGAATAATCAGGATATAATGTTACAGCCTGATCTTTTTCGGTGAAAGAAGGTATCTTTTGTTTACAGCTTACCAGAGTTAAAAGCATTAAAAAAACAAGCATGCAGATTATTGGAGAGAGCCCTTTTATTATTTTGTTTCTGGTCATAAAGTCAGTTATTAACAAATTGAAGATAATACCAGTAGGTTTTTGCATGTTTTTTCCTTAATGCATAAGCTGCAGCTGCACGATCGCTTCGGAATTTCGTATAGGTAGTGGCATATTCATTGAACCTGGTAATAGTCTCGGGCCGGAAAGAAAATCCTTCAGGAATTATATTCTTTCTTTCATAGAAGTTATAGAAGATCAGCGCCTCCTCAAAACAGAGAGGGATACTTGTATACCCGAAATCTTTCAAACGGATTATGTTTTCAGCAAAAGCATCCAGATCCTTTTCAAGAAGAAGTGAAGCCAGTAAATACTCATATGCTGTTTTATTTTCCGGATGGTTTTGCAGCAAATCGTTAAGGTTCATTCCGCTTGCATTTGAGATAAAATCTTTATTAATAAGAAGGCTACGACTACGGAGTATTTCTGGATCCTTCTCAATAAGTGCCGGATCGGATATTAATTTATTATATTTATTTGCCAACTCACGATAGAAAGGTGCCTGTCCCAGAATATTTATAAATTTATTTGCAACTTCATAATCTCCATTTATAATGCTCGTAATAATTAACCTTTTTAGGGATCTTGGATTAGGTCCTTTTGCGACCATAGCTTCGAAGGCCCACCTGTAAGCTTCATTATTATACGACAGGTAATAAAATATTTCACCTCCAAAGACAAGATTGGCATTACGTTCCCATTTCAACCGTAATCCTTTAGTCCCAATCTGAGGATAGCTGAACATCTTCTCACCCAGCTGGCCTGAATTGAGTAATGCCAGGTTCGTAAAATAGATTACGAGATTATTAAGATCCGGATATTTATCTGCAAGTTCTAATGCTTTATTCCACTCTGCCTGCCTGACATGATAATCAATTCCAACCATCAGTTCGGCCTTCTTATTATAAGCATACTTATAAATAATAATATACATTAAGAATACAACCAGAATTCCGCTAACAGTTTTGAAAACTGTTCCCTGCAGAAACCTTATTTTAACAGGGGCCTTATCTTTCAGAAAATATCCGGTCAGCATTATTAAAGGGATACAGATATACAGTAATACCAGGCTCGCAAGCGAAAAAGTATGGAATTCGTACAGTAATGGATACAAATAAATCTTTTCTGCCGGTATATAAATGAGAAGCCGGGAAAGAATAAAGGGTACTGCTACCCCTGCAACAATATACAGAACTACAAACATATAACGGCTTTTCTGTCTGCCATGAAGTAATTCATATAAAGCACTTATTATTACATTAATTATAGAAAAGCCACCTGACAGATAATAAAATAACGGCCAAACAGCCAGAAACAGAATACAACGGTATTTATCAGAGTTGACAGAGATATAAACTGCTGAGAAAAGCAATGATAATAAGAAACCTACAGACTGGTCAAATGCGAATAATTCATTGCTTTGCAATATTGTAAGGAGCCATACGGGTATCAAGGGAAGGAGAACACTCCGGATACTGAGTTTTTTTAAAATATATTTTGAAAGTAAATAAACCGCGAAGCCATGAAGTGTGATTATCAACACTCCAATCCACGGATAAATGAAAAATTGTGTGAGAAAATTACCAATAAGGAGAGGCAATGCTCCCGGTAATGAGAAAAAATCACTGATGTATGCAAGGTTGAAACGGAATAGCTGGTTTTGTTCAAGATAAAGAATATGATACTTGTTAAAAATTATAAAATAGAGGAACAATAATACAAAGAATCCCCCTGGGAAAAGAGATTTTGTAATTGAGCCTTTTAACCTCTGTATCATCTGGAAATAAATATATTCAAATGTAGTTTTTTTCGACTTAAATTAAAAGAGGGTGTCAATTTGAGACACCCTCCTTAAATTAAACCATATTAACTGGAATATTAGTATCCCCAGTTTTGAATGAGCTTCTCGTTTCTGTCTCTTACAGCCTCCGGAATGGGATTGAAGTACATCTTCTGCGTGAATACATGCGCGTGATTTAGTGAAATCGGTTCATAGACCCACACTCCGCTGTTATCTGCAGGCACTGAATTAGTAATTTTCATGCCATGCAAGTCCAGATTCATTTCAGTCATTGCATCTTTCCACCGCCACAGGTCATATAGCCTATGGCCCTCATATACAAGTTCGATTCTGCGTTCTCGTTTTATTGCAGCACGCATCTGTTCCTGGGTCAATCCGGGAGTTAATGCCGGCAGGTCAGTACCTGGTCTGGTTCTGATGGCATCAATTGCTTCATAAACTAAAGGACCAGGACCGTTGGCTTCGTTCTCGGCTTCAGCATAATCCAGAAGAACTTCAGCATAACGGTAGTAGACATAGTTCCTCCCGTCAAGGTTGCCACCTCTTGCATGAGCGTTATCCAGCCTCTTTTTGAAATAATAGGCCGTATTTCCAACATCATCCGAGCCAAAGTCAATCTGATTCTTTGAGGGATGAACTTTGTCAATCCTGGTATAAATTACGTCCGGTGTTGCCATCCAGTCCTGCTTATATGTGGCTCCGTCATATACGATAAAATCGTAAAACCTGTTTTCGCGGCCTACATAAGGATCCTGGGGATCATAACCGGAAGTGACATCAGTGATATCCTTCCCGTTAGCCATCTGGTAGGCATCTACAAGCTCCTGTGTTGGGCAATAGTTACCCCAGGTATAATAGGTGCCCTGTATCCATACAGGACCACCATATGTATCAAAGGTCTGTGCCATTGTAGTGCCAACGTGCTGCCTGTCCCAGATGACTTCAGAATTGTATTCATTGGCTTCATGCCAGAATCCTGACATAGATGAGAATAATTGATATGTACCGGTCCCTTTATGTCCATAGGTGTCTATGAATTGTTTGAGGGTCGCAGCAGCGTCTGCCCATCTTGAAGCAAGGGGAGTTGCAAAACTCTGGAGATTATCAGAAGAGCGGGGAACTGCCGGATCGGCTGAATTATAAGCCGGGCTTGCACCAAATAACTGGATCCAGCCTTTAAGTGCCAGTGCTGATCCCAGGGTTGCTCTGCCTGCATCCGCATTTCCAGTATTATATTTAACTGAGAGGTACCCATTACTGACTATTGAAGTCAATTCACCGACTATGAAATCAAAGGTTGCTTCGAAGGTGCTCCTTGGTAAGTACATCTCATCCTCAGACATAGTTGTTCTTTCCTGGGGTGCTGTAACAATTACCAGACCTCCCACACGCATAAACAACTCGCTGTAGAAATATGCTCTCAGGAACCTGGCTTCATCGAGACGTTTATTATACCATGCATCGGAGAAGTTTGCCTTATTCTCGGTAATCTTCTTGATAAACGTATTTATTTTTCTGATTGTAGTATATGTACCAGGCCAGTTTGCACAATAGGCAGGACCTGATGATTGACCCCATACACTGTAATTATTGGAGGTAGCAACCACAGTCCCTTTTTTCCAGTTGTATGATGTGTAATACCATCCTGCATCATTATCAGAAGTATAATTATCAAGGTTATCGGGCTGATTCCCTTTGGCAACAAGTTGAGCATAACAGTCATTCAGGTAAAGATCTGCGTTACCTTCGGAAGCCCACATTGTTTCCTCCAAAATCCTTGATTTATCCTTTGTTTCGAGGAAGTCTTCCTGATCACAGGAAATAATACTGAAGAGTATTAGTCCTATGAATGCAATGTATCTGATTATTTTAAACTTTATCATAATGTTTAATTTTTATAAATGAGACAGTTAGAAGGTTATATTAGCACCAAAAGTATATGATTTCATGTTAGGATAGGCAGTTTCACGAGCGGAATAGCCCATTTCCGGATCCATAAACTTAAGGTTACTAAAGGTAATCAGGTTCTGTCCTCCAATATATACCCTAATACTATTAATCTTTATAGCCTTTGTAATTCGGGATGGAATTGTGTAGCCAAAGGAGGCGTTTTTCAACCTGAGGTAGGACGTATTCCTGATCCAGAAATCAGAGCCCGATGTGTTATTCACGGTAGGACTCGATGTGGCTCTGGTATATTTTGCATCCTGATGATCGGGCTTCCAGCGATTGTCATAATACTCATAGTCAAGGTTGCTGTTGTTATTGAAGAACGGATAAGTCTGGAAGGTATAGATATTCATCGATGTCATACCAGCGCCCTGGAAGAAGAGATTAAGATCAAATCCTTTCCATGAAGCTGAGGTTGTAAGACCAAAAGTCATTAAAGGATATCTGTCAGAGTATCCTATATAGGTTTCGTCATTGCCATCAATTTTACCATCAGGTATCATATCGCCATTGGGACCACTGAGATCTGCATATTTTATATCTCCGGGACGCAGGGTTCCGAACTGGGTAACGTTGTAGCCATCAGCAGTGTTGATTATGCCGTCACCGTTTACATCGTCTGCAGTTGTGAAGAGGCCAAGTGATTTATAACCGAATTGAGCAAGATAAGGTCTGCCCGTTCTTTTACGGTTAGGATTATTAAATGTTGCTGCAGTCTCGTAAACCTCTACCATTTTATTTCTGGCCATACTGAGGTTCCCGCTGAAATTTAATCTTAGTCCATTCTGGAAATCATGCCTTGATCCAAGAGTCAGCTCAAAACCAAAGTTATCCATTTTTCCGGAATTTTCCTGTGCAAGAGATAAGCCGTATTCATAAGGAACAGTAATATTGGGATTCAGCAACATACCGCTTCTTCTTTCATAGAAGTAGTCTACTTCAATTGATAACAGTTGTTTCCATAAAGATGCTTCTAAGCCGACATCTGTCTTTTTAGATACCTCCCATGTAATGTTGGGATTATTTTCCTGGGTCACGTAAGCTCTCTGAACCATAGTGCCGGTTCCGTAAGAATAACCATTACCGGCTAAAGTATATCCGCTCAGATACTGGTACGCAGAACCGGCGAGATTTCCGGCTTTTCCCCATGAGGCCCTGAGTTTAAGGTTATCAAGCCAGGTCAGGTTTTGCATGAAGTTTTCTTCCGAGATTCTCCATCCTGCAGAGAAAGCCGGGAAATATGCCCATCTTTTACCCGGGGCAAAATAATAGTGTCCGTCATAGCGGCCCGATGCTTCCACCATATACCTGTTATTATATACGTATCCTACCCTGTAAACATAACCGATCTGGGCACCAACCGATGAGGAACCGCCATTATCATAATCGTTTTTGCTCGAACTCCCGAGGCTCATTTCGTCAATGACTACACCAAAATTATTTCTGCGGGCATACAAATAATCATAATTATTATTTCGCCATTCTGCAACCGCCAGGCCAGTAATTTCACTCTTACCAAAGGTCCTCTGGTAATTTATATAACCCTGATAAGTATAATTCCGTCTTCTTTCATTTTGCTGTGTCAGGTAGGTATAAGCAGGAACGTTTCCCTCCTGTGTTGAGATTTGCCGTGCCCAGGTATAAGGAGTTACATTGAGGTTTATAGCATAATAATAAAAAGGTGTGTGCCATCCTTTCTGTAAGTCCATTCTGGTATCATAGCTGAAAGATCCTTTTACACTTAAACCTTTAATAAAAGTCAGTTGCTGTTCAACTGAAATTGTATTTAATAATGTATTCTTGTCGAGGTGGTCATAACCATCTCCCTTAAGAACTGCTACCGGTGAATTGCCTGCAAACTGTCCCCAGAGGCCGTTGGAATAATAAATTGCCTCAGTAGGTAAAAATTTGTATCCGCTCCTGAAAAGCTGGCCTGCTGAGGATGCTACATCAAGATCATTGGAGCGTTCCATTGCACCAAGGATAGAGAGTGTTACTGTAGTTGTGTTTGTAACCTTGGATTCCAGGTTCATATTAAAGTTAAACCTGTTGTAATTAACTTTATCAAACAAACCATCCTGTTTGAAAAATCCTACACCTGCAAAATATCTCATCTTTTCAGAACCGCCGCTAAGCTGCAGATCATGTTTCTGAAGAGGTATTACCATATTTACAAGATCCTGGGTATTACTGTCCGGGTACCGGTCAGGGTCCTGCTGATGCAACGAAGCATAATTATTAATGACATCCTCTGCAAAAGGTAAAACGGCTGTAGGGTTTTCCTGACGGACTGCTTCATTACGCAATTTCATGTAATCGACAGCATTCAGCAATTTTGGATAATATGTAGGCGTTTGCCATCCGTAATAGGTATTAAACGACAGGGTCGGGAGACCAACTGCTCCTTTTTTCGTTGTTATAAGGATTACCCCATTGGCACCAGCCAATCCATAAGGTGCAGTCGCAGAAGCATCTTTCAGAATGGATACTGACTCGATGATTGATGGATCGACCTGGTTAATGTTGTTTCTTATGATACCGTCAACAACAACTAATGGTGTAGCTGTTCCGGTAGTTGCAACACCCCTGATATAGACGTCAGCATTATCCTCACCAGGTTGGCCGCCATTGGCCCTGGTCAGCACTCCGGCCAGTTTCCCTGATATCGAATTAGTAAGGTTAGAAACCGGAGCTTTAGCGACCTCTTCTCCCTTAATAACACTTACTGCTCCGGTAATTGTCGTTCTTTTCTGAGTTCCGTAACCGGTTACCACAACTTCCTGGAGAGCTTCCACCTCTGGAACCATTGAAATATTGATCGTTGTCCTTCCGGCAATAGGAACCCTCTGGGTAACATATCCCACAAATGAAACGACAAGTACAGCGTTTAGGTCGGGAACTTCAATTGTGTATTTTCCCCCTGCATCAGAAATGAATCCGATCGTTGTTCCTTCAATCAGAATAGTAGCTCCAGGCAAAGGATCGCCGAGCTCGTTTAGAACAGTTCCGGTTATTCTCACCGTCTGCGGAATTACTGTTGCATCATTCCGGCCATCGATAGTACTGAGAACAGCCTTACTGGCAGCATCATCCATGGATGTGTCCTGTGCATAGATTTGATTTTCAGATACACTGAAAATTGCTACCAAAAAAAGTACAGTAAAGAATTTTGCAATTCTTAAGAAATTTCCCGGACAAAAATTAAAATTTGTCCGTAATAAGAAGTGGTTATTTTTCATAATTAAGATTTAAGTTAAAAATTAAACCTCCTGTAAAAAATACTATGGTTAGTGTAATAATTGTTATAAATGTTAAATGAAGAAAAGAAATAGTTGAAAAACAGATTTCAGACAGAGTAGAAATATTTCATAGGCATATATTTTAATGTTGTTATTTTAAAAGGTTAAAGAGTTTCAGAAATTAGTCTATCTGAAACTCAGGCGTTAAATATAGTATACTAAATTATACATTTTTTTCTTTAAGAACCAAACATTTTTGAAAAATAGCACATTCCCATAAAAGTTTTTTGTGTTTGCTGAATAGATGATTAAATTCTTTAATATAATGGATTTCAGGTGTAGTCTTGCAGCATAAGTTATGAAAACATCTGATTAAAAAATCATTGAAGAATTGAGACGCATAATTGTTAGCAGCAGAAATTTATTGCTTTCGGTGTTTAAATATTCCTGCTCCAATTTCATATCCAAGGGTGTTTGGGATAATATGCATATAATCAATTGGGAGCGGCTCATCAACACCTGATAAAAGCGGCTTATCAACATTATCTGTTAATCTCAATGAAATTTTACCTTTTTTCGTAAGATTATACTCGTTTATTTCAAATTCCCCGGGACTCAAACGTACGCTATCCGCTATACCCTTGTAATATTGATTGTTTACAATTACACAATTATTTATAGAGTAGGATTTTGTTGTATTGAAATAACTTTTAGCCCAGACATATCTGCAATTTGAAACAATATTATTCTCAAATTTAAAATCTTTATCAGGATATGATGTCCAGACTGCCTGATTTGCGCCAAAAATTATAGAGTTTGTTATGCCGTTCCCGGTCTTTATTCCATTTCCTGAATCCTGAAAAAACACGACGGTATTTCTTACTTTATAAAAGACACAGTGATCAACTTTAACTTCATCACCATGAGCGATAATTCCTGCCTGAATTTGAGAAGAATTTGTTTCTCCGACAAACAGACATTGCTCCACTAATAAATCTGTTTTTGTTTTATTAATTCTTGCAACCGGGAAATATCTGGTTTGAGGATAAAAATAACCATGAAATTTAATCCCTCTGATTGTAACGTGGCTTTCATCAACTAATAAACTGACAACCCAATGATAACTTGCCGGTATGTCGCCTTTTATTGCCTTACTTGTAATTACCGGCATTTTTTCAGGTGTCCATAATGCATCGTCGGGTAAAATACTCGCTTCAATTACAATACGTTTATCAGTCATCTCTTTTTCCGTTGCAACTGTTACATGACTATCCAGGACATAGATTCCGGGATTTATTTTCATGGTATAAATATTATTATCCTGGCTTCTGATAATTTCAGCAGCTTTTTTTATTGAGAAAACAGGAGCTTCTTTAGTCCCCGGGTTTTTATCATCTCCAATATTACTGTCCACATAAACTGCCTGCGCATGAACAGTTAGATGGCAGATAAAAACCAAAAAGCATATTAAAAAGGTGGTTTTCATAAAATTATATTTTTAGTTTTTATTGGATCATTGAATATAATTTCAGGACAGTACATTTTTACTGCTGATTTGTTTATATACTGTTAATGGCCTTTAATAGTTACTTGAACCGATTTAAGACCATCTGATTTTGCTGTTATTTTAATTATTCCAGGCATTCCGGCTTTTGCACGAACAATTACAAGTGCAAGACCGTTGAATGCATCTCTCTCTTTGGATTGAAAAGAGACAAAACTGGTTGGATCACCATTATCAGTAGAAACTATTTCACCCGGTCCGGATACTTCGAACACAATATGATTATTGGCCTGGGGAACAAGTGTTCCCTTACTATCCAATACGCGGAGAGTAATAAACGATAAATCTTTGCCATCAGAATTAATGGTGTTCCTGTCTGCACTGAGTTCCAGCTGGAAAGCATTTCCCGCAGTTCTCATGACATCTGTTGCCCATTTTTTCCCCTTCCTGTATGTGATTACTTTGAGTTCTCCCGGTTCATAAATCACACTATCCCAGCGAAACCGATAATCGTATTGATTTTTTTTCTTACGTCCCAGGGATTTATTATTCAGAAATAATTCAGCTTCATCAGCCGATGAATAGACATGCACTGGAGTAATTTTGCCTGCCCGATCAGGCCAGGTCCAGTGTGGAAGGATATGAGCCATTTTAAAGTCTGGACGCCAACGCGATTGATAAAGATAAAATCTATCCTTCCTGAATCCTGCTAAATCAATTATTCCATAATACGAACTCCTGGACGAATTGTATGGAGTTGGTTCTCCGAGGTAATCCCAACCCGTCCACACAAATTCCCCACCAACATATGGCCACTTGTCCTGGGATTCAAACTCCATGTCAGGAGAAGCACCAAATGCAACATAATTTACATCGTAAGAACTCACTTGTCTATTGGTGGAGTCAAGACCAAGCCCGGATGTAATACTTTTCCCTTTTCCCGTGCTGACAGGAAAGGTATAAACTCCTCTCGTACTTAATGATGCAGCAGTTTCACTCCCATATATGAAAGTAGTTGGATATTTCTGTCGGAAAACCGGGTATTGCGGGGGTGCGCCACGAACACCGGTGCCCTGGTAATTTAAACCTATTAAATCCACAGCTGCAGGAAAAGGACTTGCAGCTCTTGCACTATTCATTGCTGTGGTTGTAGGCCGGGTAGGATCCTCTTCGTGAACAATCTCACTTAATGATTTAGCCAAATTTGCGCCAGCCTCTCCACGCACCTGCTCCATGGCTTCATTCCCGATGCTCCACATAAAAATACTCGGATGGTTGCGATCACGCCGTATGAAAGCCCTCAGGTCTTGTTCATACCAATCATTGAACAAAAGGTGATAATCTAATGGCGTCTTACGGGCTTCCCAGATATCAAAAGCTTCATCCATAATGAGAAGCCCAATTGAGTCTGCCATGTCCAAAAGTTCCGGAGCAGGTGGATTATGGCTTGTACGAACTGCATTAACACCCATCTCTGCCAATGCCTTCAGTTGGCGTTGCAGGGCTCGGTGATTAATTGCGGAACCAAGGGAACCAAGATCATGATGCATGCAAACTCCCTGAATCTCAATTTGCTCATTATTAACAAACAGACCTGCTATTGGATCAAACCGGATCGTGCGTATCCCAAACAGAGTCTGATAACTATCAATTATTTCTCCGCCGATACGAACAGTTGTGACAACCACATATCGGTTTGGTTTTTGATTTGGTATCGGACCCCATAATCTTGGATTTGCAATGTTTACTGTCTTTGTTGATGTGGATTTACCTCCCGGAGGAATTTGCAATTCCACGGGATCTGTTTTCACAACAGCGTTACCTGTTTTTCTACCGTAGTTATTCAACATGAAAAACTCCGAACTAAGCGTCGCATTCACCATGCTTTTAGAATCATTGTCAACAGTCACACTCAATTCAATTTCCGCATTTGTACCTGAAGATGACCTGGTTTTGACATAAGTTCCCCATTGCCCTATATGAACAGCAGAAGTTTTTACCAACCATACATTTCTGTAAATTCCGCCACCGGGGTACCATCGGGAAGAATTTGGAGGATTATCCAGCCGGATTACTAATTGATTCTCGCCTGTTTTAATATATGGGGTGAGATTGAGTCTCCATGATGCATATCCGTAGGGCCAGCCACCCACCAATTTTTCATTTAACCAGACTGTGGCATAAGACATTGCCCCATCAACATCAAGAAAAATTGATTTTTCCAAATCCTCAGATGAAATCGATATTTTTCTTCTGTACCAGCCAATTCCGGGAGATGGCAAACGCCCCATGCCACCTCCGCCTTCCCGGATGAATGGTCCTCCAATTGCCCAGTCATGAGGAAGATTTACTAAATCCCACTTTGAGTCGTCAAAGTCCGATTGTACATATGAAACATTTCCACCCGGATTTCCTTCTGGCCGAACCGCCTTTTTTGAAGCACTTGTTGTAAAGTCATTTCCCGAGGGTAAGATCCAGGTTTTGATTATATTCTGAGTTTGGGCGGCTTCAGGTACCGGGCTTAAATCATTAATCCCACTTTGTTTTATGGCAGGACGAAAATCGTAGGACAGATCCATTGCATCAGCCGGATCCCCCTTAGTAAATCGCCACTCATTATTAATTGAAATTCTTTGTCGCGGAGAAAGTTGAGCTGAGGCAGTAGTTGGTGATAAATAAATTGCAATAATTATCGGGAAGCTTGTAAAGAATGGTTCTGAAAAACGTTTCATACAATCCGTGAATTGTTGTTGAAAATAAACATCGTATTCTAAAGGAGCTTATTTGAGTAACTTATTTTTTGCCCAGGTAACAAAGTGGCTTATGTTTGGCGTATCCGTATGACCTCCATCGTGCTGACGCCATGCTAATTCACCGTTGAGCATATCCACATTGACAGCGGGAATCATCTCTTTCATATTAATTTCCGGATCACGTGCGAGCAGTTCGCGAAGCGCGGCATTCAGTTTGTTCAGGTCATCCGGATTAGGTTGAACAGGTGCAGGGAGCACTGAATACCCGAACATCATCAAAACAGGAACGGGAGCCTCTGCATCGGCCGGTGTAACAACGGTCATTTTTATATCAACATTGATCAGGGGGTAATCTGAATTATCAACATGTCCTACAAGTTGCTTTGCAATAACAGGGAATCTGCCCACAAACTCTCTTTCTTCGATTTCAACCTTCCATGTTACTGGTGGAATATTTTTTGGCAAGCGTCCGTAAACTTCACGTTCCATATCTTCCACGATTTCCGGGCGCCGCTGATTCCACCACTGTTCGGGAGTGGTGACCTTCTTGCCATTCTTCAGGGTGAGGACATCAGGGAGCACCGGGTACGGGTTTGCTTTTGATACATTGTAGTTGGCGTGATTAGGAGCAGATTCATTCCCGCTTGGACCCGGCCTCAGGGTTTTTATACCAAGCTGGTTCATCATATTTTGATGGTCCTGTTGTGTTGAAAACGTTACCAACTCCGGATACTTTGCCGAGGTAATTTGAGCAGCAGCATAGCCTGAAAGCAGGATAAATAATGAAAAGAGATAATTGCGCATTGGATTAGGTTTTATATTGTGAAGTTACTTATTCTGTTTCAGATGGAGAAACGGGAAGCTTAGTTTTTTGAAGCCAGGGCTCCATTGTTGATCCATAATGTAATTCTGCCCATACGGTCATAAGGCGTGAATGTGTGCATGCCGCAAGTTACGACATCTATCAGGCCATCATTATTGAAATCACCGGGCTCACAGCAAAGCAGATGGGTGGGATTATTAGTGATCTCATGTTTGACGAACTGATTGTTGTTGATATTCTCTAACCATATCATACTGTACGACTCAGGTCTATCCCATAAATTCCAGGTACTGACTGCGAAAAAATCTATATCATTATCATTATCAATGTCAGCAGGTCTCATGTAGGTTGCACCTGTAAAATAACAGAGTCTGCGGAATTCAAAAATCAGGTTACCCTTATTCTCAAGAACATTTACCCCGTGCCAGGGGCGACCCTGTGGCGGAATATAATCAAAAGCATCGCCATTGGTATAGAGTATATCCTGGTCACCATCTTTGTCAAAATCACAGGTTGAAAGCATGCTCGAACCAAAATCCTGGTTGCTTGATCCCCATAACAGCTTGGATTGGAAGTTCCCTTTTCCATCATTTATATAGCAGTAAATTTCTTCCCATTCCTGGCTTACAATTGAAATGATATCCAGATCGTCATCTTTATCAATATCAAGAATTTCAACATTGATGGGACCAGAGAGATTTTGTAAAATATGGCTTTTAAAATTCCATTTACCAAGGTTTTCAATCCAGCGTGTTTCACCATCATCATAGCCAAATTGCGCAATAGCAAGATCCATGTCTCCATCTCCATCCAGATCTCCCGCCCTTACGTCCGAGACACGTGCAATCTTTTCAACAATAACGTGTTTAGTGAATTCATAAAGTCCATTATTCTCCAGGATCACTACGGACCCTATTTTATCGTTATTCGGGAAAAGCATACCTAATACTGCAACCAGAAGGTCCTTGTCACCGTCATGGTCAAAATCGATAGCCTGAACATGTGCGGGGGCAATTAAGTTGCTGGCAACAACTCTTTCAGTATAGGTTCCGGCAGGATATTGCCTGATCCAGGAAACAAAATTATTTTTAGCGTCGCAGGCTATTACATCCAGAAGGTTATCATTATCAAGATCCACAGCCAGAATATTCGAAATAAGAGGAGGTTCTGTAAAATCCTGGCCAATTTGAGAAGGGACGAGAAAATCAATCTTCTCGCCAGTAGAGCCGGCCGCAATAAGACCAGAATCATCTTCACTTTGCCCCAACCTGTTAGTTAAACGGTTTATTACTTCTCTCCGGCTTAATCCGCTTCGCTTTGCCTGGTAGTTTAGAAATAACAACGGAATTCCAATAATTATAACAAGTATGATTGTAATAAGAATGCAGTTCTTTGTTTTTTTATTCCGTTTTGAAAATTCTGGTTTTTTTTCTGCCATTTTATTTTTTATTTCTCTTTTACCCTTGCTAAAATTTTATTCCTTAAATTAAATATAACTTATTCAGGGTAAACAGTTACTCTATTTGTTATTATTGCAGCGAAAATTAACAAAATATATTATTACCGTATCTTTTTATATATTTAATACTGATTTACTCCATTCCTGTGAATAAATTCCATATATCAAGAATTTACTATCTGGTAATATTTATTTTCGGTTTGATTCCTGCCATGGTATTCCAGTTTTTTACTAAAGATCCTGGCAACAAGTATATCCATATCAGGAACTTTCGTTATGGTAAAGACCCATCGGTCATCAGATGTAACAGGGGCGATACTCTTCATCTTACCTTTTCCACTGAAGATACCGGGCATTCATTTTACCTTGAGGAATTTGATATCGACGCAAAGATAAGTCCGGCCCGCGATATGGTTGATGTCTTCAAGACAAGCGATCCAACACAGGATTCTTATCAGGCACGGGAACTCGTTTTTATTGCAAAACATCCCGGAATATTGAATTACCTGGTCTCAAAAAGCAATTACAGGTGTCATGTATGGTGCGGACCTATGCATGCTTTCGAATCAGGAAAGCTTGTGATAATGCCAAATACCCTTTTAATATTCAGTCTTGGTTGCATTGCTGGCATACTCTTTCTATGGATTACAGGCATTTTCACTAACAGGGTCAGCGGAAGGGATAATAATTCTGGTTACAATGATATCCTTAAAAAAGAAGGTATAATAAAAAAATTACTCATATCCAGATGGCCACAGATTATACTTACAATTGTTGCCATGATAATGATATACATTGTGATCCTTACATCCCTGCTGGGAACTAAAATGTCGGGGCGTAACCTGGGGGTTCTTTTAATGTGGGCTGTCTGGCTTTTCCTGCTTGTTGCGATCCTTACTCCTTTTTTTGGCAGAATATGGTGTACTATATGCCCACTCCCATTTTTTGGTGATCTGATCCAGCGGAGATCATTCTTCAATCCCTCAGCTGGTAAAACCAATGGGTATAATAACCGCTTTTATGGATTTTCCCTGAAATGGCCTTCAGGATTACAGAACAACTGGATCAAAATGTTTTTCTTCCTGATACTTGCCACTTTTTCTACAACCATGGTTGCTAATCCAAGGGTTTCAGGTTTTGCTGTGATTATGTTAATTCTTGTACCGACTATCATGGCGATTTTCTGGGAATTAAGAGCATTCTGCCGGTATGTATGTCCTGTAAGTGTGTTCGTAGGGCCATTTTCAAGGATGAGTATGCTGGCACTCCGCAACAGGTCCCAACAGGTTTGCGATAATTGTAAGGCCAGCTATTGTAAACAAGGTAACGTAAAAGGATGGGCATGCCCATACAGCCTTAATACCGGTGAAATAAAGGAGAATACAGATTGCGGAATGTGTTTTGAGTGTTTAAGAAGTTGTACCTATAATAATGTCACTCTGTACAGAAGATCTTTTGCTTCAGAGCTTGGAAACCGTAATTATGGTGAAGCCTGGGAGGCGATAGTTGTTTTTACACTTGCTATAATCTATTGTATATTGTATGAGGGTCACTGGCCTGTAATTCGTGATTTTGTAAATATCCTTGACAAAAAAAACTGGGATCTGTTCGGTATTTATGCATTGGTTATCTGGACGTTATCACTGGTTATTGTTCCCGGGATAGTTTATTTCCTGTCATTTTCAGCTGTCAGATTATCAGGAATCAAGCTTAGTGTAAGGGAAGTTTTCCTTGCCTCTTCCGGAAGTCTTCTCCCAATTGGTCTTATGCTGTGGATAGCATTTGTTATCCCGATGCTGTTTGTCAATGTAACCTTTATCATTCAGTCGATTTCAGACCCTTTCGGATGGGGCTGGGATTTCCTGGGTACTGCAAATATCCCATGGCACCAATTTGTCCCCAGACTGATTCCATGGCTACAGGCATTATTGGTGCTTTCCGGACTCATCCTGAGTCTTAGAAATCTGAATAATACATGGCTACATGAAAAACTTGCTTCAAAGCATCTGTTCACTATCACATTACCCATTGCAATTTTTATAACTTTAACCTCCGTATTAATGATCTTTTTTTTCACCAACTAGCAATACAGCGATAGTACCATAATATGTTATTCCCCTATCTTTCCCGATTTATTAAGAAAAATAGTAAAATACTGTTTGTTTCAGTAGCAGTGATCTTTTTCCTGATCTTGCTGGATCTTGTCTTTGCATTTCCATATAGAAAAAGAATTCCTGATCTGCCTGATACAGAGAATATCACAGATATGTTAAAGGATCAGATAAAATCAGCTTCACGAAAGGCTCATTTTTATCCTTCAGCCCACAATCTTGGAATACTTGGAATGATTTATCATTCAAGTGCTTATTACGATAAGGCGGCTGAGTGTTATAGTCTCGCTTTCAAAAAGAACAGTTCAAAATGGATATGGAGTTACTACCTTGGGTATCTGGACAAAGAAATGGGAGAATCAGAAAAAGCTATTGCAAATTTCAGCGCCGTTGTTAAAACGAATCCAAGTGCATTCCATGCATGGTATTATCTGGGTGAAATATATCAGGATCTGGGACAAAACGTCAAAGCTGAAGATGCTCTTAACAGGATCCGTTCCCTGAAAGAAAAAAAGATTCCGGCGAACCTGATATTCAGGATTGATCATTTTCCCCTGGGTACCTATGCTTCATACCTGCTTGCAAAATTACATATATCAACCAGCGACAATGAATACGCGGAAGATATGCTTAAAGGGATAATAATATACTTACCCGACTTTGGACCAGCTTATCGGCTGCTTGGTAATATTTATCAGACAAGGGGTGATTCAGTTTCAGCTAAAAAATATATCCGTCAGGCAAATGATAATATATATTCCACAGCTCCTGCAGATACTCTGTTTGACATGATTGCGCTCAGATCAAGGTCTGAACTGTTTATCCTGAAGCAGATTGATGAGGCCGATTATAACTATTATTATGATTGGGCACTGACACTTTCAGACCATGCCCTTAACTATCTGCCTGACAATAAATATCTGATATCCAAAACTGTTAAGCTTTTACTCAAAACAGGTGCAGGCGCCACTGCCCTTTCCTTCCTGGACAGGCACCTGGATAGTTATAAAGACGATTTTGCCGGGCTTAAGCAAGTTGCTGATATGTTATATGAAAATAAATTTTATACTCAATCCGGAACTTATTACAGCCGTGCTTTGGAGCTACAGCCTGAAAACACCGAAATACAAGCGAACCTGATATTCGGACTGCTGAATGAAGGTAAAGAACAACAAGCCTTATCTTTATTGGACGGATACCTCAAAAATTATGGAAATAGCCCGGGTGTTTTTGCAAATGCCGTTTACATAATGCTTTTATTGAAAAAAGAAGATAAAGCTGAATACTACCTTGAAAAATTGAGAAAACTATCGCCCACAGACACAAAAACATTTTTATTATCTGGTTATATTGCTCAACAAAAAGGTGATATAAATAAAGCCCGGGAATTGTTTGAAAAATCTTTTAATAATACTAAAAAAGAATTATTGGCTGCACAATCTTTGGGTGATATCCTGATAAGGCAAAAAAAATGGGGAAAGTCAATAGATCATTTTAAACAGGCACTGGAATATTTTCCAAACGAGCCATATATCATTGAAAAACTTGGATCTCTGCTTATTATGTGTCCTGATAGCACCTTGAGAGATTACCATGAGGGAGCGGAATACCTCGCAAGGTTATTAATTCACAGAACCTGTCCTCCAGAAACAAAGATATATGCAGGAAGAAGCCTGGCACATGCCTACTACGATCTTGGTGATAAAACCAAGGCAACTTTTTATGCAGGTTATACTATAAACCTTGCACGGAACTATAATTTCCCGGAGGAAATCATTAACGAGTTGCAGGCTTTATCAAATCATTGAATTAGAAGTTATAATTATATTTATCAACGTATTATAATACGTTGAAAATACTCTGCCGGGGTTCATCACTTTGCTTGTAACCCCTGGACTTTCCGTGGCAACAAAAAAACCGGTTGCGCGGTTATTTTTGTTGCTCCGTCAGGGCTCCCCTCTAACTCTCACGTTGTTCGAGTTATCGGGGCAGGCTTCTCGCCCTGACGTCGCAAAATAACTCTGCCGGCTAAAGAACCGGCATCAGTGTTGCTCCGTCAGGGCTCGAACCTGAACTTTTCTGATCCAGAGTCAGATGTGTTGCCAATTACACCACGGAGCAATTTGGAGGCTGCAAATATAAATTAAATCCTGAAAAATCACAAGAGGAGATTGCTTGTTGCTGGTTTGATCTTTTATTAATTCAAGACACCAACCTGCAACTGTAAAAATATATGCTACAGCTTTAAAAAAGCAGGGGCGTTGCATGCAACGCCCCTGCCAAAATTCTGATAAAATATGGTTGAATATTTAGGGTAATGTGTAATATATTATCAGCATCGGTCTCATCTTCGGCTCAGGATAATCGCTAGATGCAAAACGGAATCCGGGAAACCTCTCTGTCGGCCAGAGTCTGAAAAACATACCGTAATTAGGTGCTGCAATCTCAGCTATTGGTACGAACAGCCTGGTAACATCCACCCGTATAAAATTAGCATTTATAATAAATGGCGGAATATAAACCTGATTCGCTTCGACAGTCTTTGGCTGTGTATTCCAGGTAACCTTGTACTCTTCCCACGGTTCAACTATCTGCTGCAAAACACCGCCATACCATACAACACCGGTTGAAGGATCAGTATTAATTATATATGTGCTGTCAAAAGGTATCGGCAGATCATATGAAAGCTGCAGGATAACTTTTTTAATTACGGCGGATTTAGGTAATGTGTAAAGATTAAACCAGATCAAGCTTCTGTTTGACCGCATCACTGTAAGAACAGGCTCGGAAAGAAATGTTGCTTCGAAATATTTATGGTCACCAAAGTTCTTATCAGCATCAAGATTTGAGATCATGGCATCCTTACCTTTTACAGGTCCGGGTTGCAGTATCATCCTCTTGTATTGCGCCTCCCATAGGATTGTCAGAACCAGCGGATTTTCCGGTGTGGTCGCTATGAGTTCCTTTGCATAAAACTGCATCTTCTGTGGCATATAGCCTTCTTTCTCAAGGATAAAATAATAGATTTCAGAACCACCTCTTATAATAAGATGATTTACTCTGGCTTCAAGTTTAAAGGTGTAATGCCAGCCATTTGCTGAATAAATGGTGAGACTGGCTGTGGTTGGTACAACAGGAGGCATGATAATCGGGTTGTCCAGGTAACACATTGTCCAGAATTCGAGGGGTTTGATTATCTGAACGCCGAAATTTGCATAACCAAACTGTTCAGGCGGATTATCACCAACCGGCAGCACCTCAGGTAAAATCCTGGTTACCTGATTTGGGGAAATGGTAAAGCTTAATGGAAGAGGTTTGTTAACCAGGTAGGCGAGAGGAGAACCGACCAATGGAGCCGCATAAACAACATCACCTGAAGGATCTATAACCAGGAATTTGGTCAGATTATATTCACCGGCTTTTATTTCAACATTCTCACTTATAAATCCTGTCCCGAAAGTATAAAGAGGTATAAGTTTATCAGTAAAGACCGGGTTACCTTCCATATCTTCGACTGAAATCATAATCTGGAAGGAGATTAAAGCGCTGTCACCGGATGCGTCAGATTTGGAAAGACTTTTTTCATCCGATGAACTTATGGAAAACTCAGCTGTTCCGATGCCGGTATCGCTATTCTTCTTTTCACAGGAGAATAAGCTGAAAACAGTAAGAAAGATCAGCCCAATACGAAATGAATTGATCAGTGTTTTCATATTTCTGATTTTATATGCTACGAAAAGGTACTTAGTTATACCCGGAAAATGACAAAAATCGTGCCGGAAAGGGAGTCTTACCCCCCTGCCCCCCTGAAGGGGGGTTGAAATCCACCTTGTTGAATTTTAATAAAAAACATAGATTTTAGCCCCCCTTTAGGGGGGGGGGTGGGGGGTAAAAAGACAGGGCGAAGCCCAGGACTTTAAGACAATTACTTATTAATCTTCGCCCAGGTATCCTTCAGTGATACTGTACGATTAAAGACGGGGTGAGATTCGGTTGAGCCATAATCAACACAAAAATACCCCAGCCTCTGGAACTGGAACTTATCAAGCGGTTTTACATGCCTGAGCGATGGTTCAAGTTTGCATCCGTTGAGTATTTTAAGGGAGGATGGATTAAGGAATTTACGGTAATCATCATCTTTTTGTCCTGCAGGATCCTCGTGATCGAACAATCTGTCGTACAACCTGATTTCTGCATCAATGGCATGCTGTGCCGATACCCAGTGAAGTGTACCCTTGACCTTTTTTTCAGAGGCATGGCCGCCACTCCTGGTAAGGGGATCATAGGTGCAGTAAACCTCTTCAATTGCACCTGATTTTTCATTCCTTTTAAAATTTTCGCATTTAATAATATATGCACCTTTAAGACGGACTTCCATGCCGGGTGCAAGGCGGAAGAATTTGTGCGGAGGATTCTCCATGAAATCATCCTTTTCAATATACACTTCCCTGCTGAAAGGAACCTTTCTTGTTCCCATGCTTTCATCTTCCGGATTATTCACAATCTCAACTTCCTCAACTTTACCTTCAGGATAATTGGTTATAATGATTTTCAGAGGCTCGAGTACGCCAAATACTCTGGGAGCTTTTATATTAAGGTCTTCACGAACAGCATGTTCAAGAAGTGAAACATCGTTGATGGCTTCGACTTTTGTATAACCAATAAGATCGATAAATCTCCTTATTGCCTCAGGAGTGTAGCCTCTTCTGCGCAGGCCGCACAGTGTCGGCATCCTGGGATCATCCCATCCGCTTACCTTGCTTTCCTGAACAAGCTCCAGCAGCTTTCTCTTGCTCATCATGGTAAAGGAGAGATTAAGGCGGTTAAATTCAATTTGTCGCGGCTTGTAGTCTCCTGTTTTCAGCTGATCGATAAACCAGTCGTAAAGGGGTCTGTGGATCTCAAATTCGAGTGTGCAGAGAGAATGGGTTATCCCTTCAAAATAATCGCACTGACCGTGAGCGAAATCGTACATCGGGTAAACCATCCATTTACTGCCCGTACGGTGATGAGGAGTTTTAATGATCCTGTAAATAATAGGATCGCGCATGTGCATGTTTGGAGTTGTCATATCGATTTTTGCCCTGAGCACACGACTCCCCTCCTCAAATTCACCCTCATTCATCTTGTAGAAAAGATCGAGATTCTCTTTTACAGGACGCCGGCGAAACGGACTCTCAGTTCCCGGCTGGGTAGGTGTTCCTTTCTGGGAAGAGATTATATCAGCGGATTGATCATCAACATAAGCGAGTTCTTTTTTTATCAGATCGACTGCAAAATCGAAGAGCTTGCCAAAATAGTCTGAAGCATAGTATTCCCTGATTTCCCAGTCAAAACCCAGCCAGCGGATATCCTCCTTAATTGAATCAATATATTCAACCTCCTCTTTAACCGGGTTGGTATCGTCAAAACGAAGATTACATTTTCCTCCGTATTTCTGTGCCATGCCAAAGTCGAGACAGATAGCTTTTGCATGTCCTATATGCAGGTATCCGTTGGGTTCCGGAGGAAATCTGGTGTGTATCCTTCCGTTGTTTTTCCCCTCTTTTAAATCGTCAATAATGAACTGCTCTATGAAGCTTACTGAAGGCTTCAGCTCTTCCTTTTTTTCCTCAAGCATCCTCATAAATTTTAAGATTACAAAAATAGGATGAATTTGAGACCCGCAATCTTTTATTCTTAATTATTTCTGATCGCCTTTATCCGGATTCAGATAATCTTTCAGAGCTTTTACATATTCAGTAAATTTTTGTCTTCCGAGAGGAGTAATTCTGCAGAGAGTCTGCGGGTAGTTGTTCCTGAATTTCTTTGTTACCTCAATATATCCGGCTTCTTTTAATTTTGTTATCTGGATACTGAGGTTCCCGGCTGTAGCTCCCGTTTGTTCCTGTATATAAGTAAACTCGGCAACCTCGGTGCTTATCAGCAGGGAGATCACAGCAAGCCGCAATTGAGAATGCAGTATCGGGTTGAGATCCTTAAACCTTGTCATGGTCAACCTTGCTTTTTAACATATAACCCGGGATAAGGTAGCCTGTCAGCATTGCGACCGGCACGGCAAGAGGTGCAATAGAAGGGCCTGCAAAATGTGCAACCAGTGCCAGGATCCAGAATGTGATGCCCCCGACAATCAGAGGTTTGAATTTGATAATAAAGCCTGAGATAAAAGTCGGGATACCTGCCAGGAGCAGGATAAAGGGAGCTATAGATTCCATACTTCTGGCAAGGACAATAAAAAGCACTATTGCAGCAAACATGAAACCTATCCATGTCCACATATATAGCATTTCAGCATAGGTATGTGCTTTTTCTTTACGTCCGGTTACGAAGCCGTAAATCAGCGATACAAAAACACCCGGTATCACAAAGAGCCATACATACCAGGCATTTGATAAGTCGGTGAACTTGTAAAGCAGATACTCGGAGAGGCTGCAAATGAATATCAGCCAGCCCCAGAAGAGCAGGTGAAAGCTGCCCTGGCGTATGTTTACTTTTGTTTTATTGATCATATCTGTAATGATCTTAAGGCTCTCTTCGCCTGTCATCATTTTTTCTGTGTTTTCCATAATAATGTTTACTTTTATAAATGAGTAATTAAAAAATATTAATAAGTAATTATAAACATAAATATATTACAAATATAAAGTAGATTATAATATAAACCAAATGTTTTTTGAATTATTTTTCATTTTATTTTACCGGGGCATTAAAATAATTTGATATATTATTAACAATCAGCATATTATAATTAAGAAAAATTTTATGGGATTTATTCAGATTAAAGACATGGAGTTTTATGCTTTCCATGGTCATTTTAAAGAAGAGCAGATAGTCGGCTCCAGGTTTCTTGTGGATCTGACAATGGAGACAGATATGGAGAAACCCGGTGAAAGTGATGAACTTCATGATGCTGTCAACTACCAGAAAGCATACCTTATCATAAAAAAGGAGATGGAGACCAAGTCGCATCTTCTTGAGCATATAGCCACACGTATCCTTAATGTACTTTACTCAGAGATGAAAGGAATAAAGAAGGCTACTATAAAGGTTTCAAAAATGAATCCGGTTATGGGTGGCCGCGTTGGTTCTGTTAGTGTTGAAATATCCCGATAGTGCTGGTTGGCAGGTGGCATGACGGTAATCCATAATGTCTGCATTACCTGAAAGGTTCATTTGTTCCGGTTAAAGCTGCATGACATTTCCTTTAATAACAATATCAATAAAAGAATAAATTTTGTTTGTTGGTAATATAATTTGAAAATTTTATAAATTCGTATAAAATGTACAAGGCATATATTTTTTAAGCCAGAAATCTGTCTGGGATGTTCGGATTGTAACAATCAAATACAAAAAAGTATCGATCATGAAATAAAACAGAGGTTTACATTTACTATCTTAAATTGTACAGCTATGCAAAACAAATTCCTAAGACTAATTTTTCTTATTTGTCTGTTAACAGGTACCTCTTCCGTGTTACTTTATGCACAACAGGGGAGAACTGTCACTGGTACAGTGGTGGACGAAGAAAACGTTGCGTTACCCGGAGCTTCGATAAGGGTGAAGGGTACGTCAATCGGTACGCTTTCAGGTCCAGATGGAAATTTTTCCATAAATGTGCCTGAAGGTTCAAACATTCTTGTAATTTCATTTATAGGTATGGAAACTCAGGAGGTGCCGGTAACTCCGGGACCTATGACAATTACAATGGTGGTTTCCAGAATTGTAATGGATGAGGTTGTTGTAGTTGGTTATGGTACTCAACGCAAAAGTGAACTGACAGGAGCATCGGTATCTGTGTCGAGTGAGAAACTAAGCAGTTCTATTGTTGCTAACATTGATCAGGCGATACAAGGCCGGGCAGCAGGTGTTACGGCAGTTTATACCTCTGGTCAGCCGGGAGCCGGTGTTTCAATCCGTATCCGCGGGCAGGGGAGCTTGAGAGCTTCAGCTTCCGAGCCACTCTATGTGATTGATGGTGTTCCGGTTCAGAATGTTAGTCAGAGTGGTTTTGCTGTCGGGCTTGGCGACAGGCTGGGGAACGGATCTGTACAGACATTCTCCGGTCTTGCAGGCATCAACCCGTCCGATATCCTTAACATGGAAATTCTTAAGGACGCCTCGGCAACAGCCATTTACGGTTCTCGGGGAGCCAACGGTGTTGTACTTATCACTACGAAGGGCGGTAAAGCCGGTGAAGCAAAATTTGCATACGAAGGCTATTTTGGTGTTCAGGATCAGGCAGCTCGTCTTGATGTGATGAATCTTCGTGAGTTTGCCGAGTACAGTAACGACTGGGCAGCAGAAACAAGCGGACGCGATCCAAGGGCTGAATATCAGGATCCTTCCATACTTGGTGAAGGCACCGACTGGCAGAAAGCCTTATTCAGAACCGCCCCGATGCAAAGTCATCAGCTCAGCGCAAGCGGTGGCACCGAAAAGGTAAGGTACTTTGTATCAGGTGGGTATTTCACACAGGATGGTACTGTAGTGGGTACAGATTTTAACCGTTATTCGGGACGTGTAAACCTTGATTCCGATCTGAAAAAATGGTTAAAACTTGGAACCAAACTGATGTTTTCCAGGACACAGGAACACCTGGTACTGAACAACAGCTCAGAAGGTATTATTAGTCTCGCCATGTCCACAACGCCAGATGTCCCTGTTAAAAACGCAGATGGTTCATGGGCAGGTCTTTCATACGAGGGCGCAGCAGGCAGAATTAATCCTATTGCCAAGGCTTTGGATGAAACCAACATTTTGAGAAAAAATCTTTTAAATGTAAATTTTTATACAGACGTAACATTTCTCAAGGGGCTTACCTTACGTACGGAACTTGGAGGAGAACTGGGAGGCTCCAATGCTTATCATTTTACTCCGACTTATAAATATGGTAGTGTAGACAATCTCACCAATACTGCAAGAAAACAGTACAACCAGAATCTCTTCTGGCAGTTTAAGAATTATCTTACTTATAATCGGCAGTTTGGTAACCATAATGTTACCGGTATGATCGGGCAGGAGGTCTCTGAAGGCAGGTGGGAATACCTGAGTGGCACCAGTAGTGGTTTGTCTAGCAATGAAATACAGGAACCCGGTCTGGGCGATCCAAAAAACATGCAAATCGGCTCAGGACGCGGCAGTAATGCCATGGCTTCCATCTTTACACGTGTTAATTATTCTTTTAACAGCAAATATTATTTGTCATACACCTTCCGTTATGACGGATCTTCGAATTTCGGACCGGAAAACCGCTGGGCTCCCTTCCATGCTGTTTCTGCATCATGGAGACTGACCAATGAACCCTTTATGGAAAGCATCAAAGGAACAATAACCGATCTCAAAATCCGTGCAGGTTGGGGACAAACTGGCAACCAGAACATTGGCGGTTACCGCTGGGGAGCAGCTATAACAAAAATGCCATCGAACCTGGGGATGGGATTCCGTCAATCCAATATTGCCAATCCATATATCACCTGGGAGAAACAGGTACAGACAAACGTTGGATTTGATTTGGGATTCATTCAAAACCGTATTGTAATGGTTCTGGATATGTACATAAAGACATCAACAGCTATGCTGATGGATATGCAGTTACCCTCATACATGGGAACAAGAGGTAATGTCTCTTGTCGTTTGAATCCTCCGATGGGTAATTTTGGGAAAATTGAAAATAGAGGTATAGAGATCTCTCTGAATACCCGTCCGGTTGTTGGAACTTTCTCTTGGGATAACGATCTTCAGTTGACTTTTAATAAAAACAAATTGCTGGGTCTGACCGGGACCCCTGCTGCCAATATTGAAGGTTATGGACAATGGCAGGATCTGGTCAGCTTAACAGAAATAGGTGATCCGCTTTATAATTTTTATGGTTATAAAGTGGTTGGGGTTTATCAGGATAAAAATGATATTCAGAACAGTCCTACTACCAAAGCATATCCGGCTGATGAAAACTTTAAGCGCACCACGGTATGGCCTGGCGATTTGAAATTTGCAGATCTCTCAGGACCAGACGGTGCTCCTGACGGTGTTATTGATGAATATGACAGGACCAGTATTGGTTCTCCCCTTCCTAAATTCACCTTTGGATTTAATAACACTTTCCGCTATAAGGATCTTGAGCTCATGATTTACATGAATGGTTCGGTGGGGAATAAGTTGATGAATTATATTGGCGGAAGATTGAGCGATATGAGTAATATGTGGAATAACCAGTTACAAACTGCCGTTGATCGTGCCAAACTTGAACCAATTGACCCGAACAAGACCTATCCATTTGTCAATTCATTTGGAACAACAATTTACAACTGGTTCGATGATATTGACAATGTTCGGGTGAAAAATCCAGGGACAAATATGCCACGTGCAGTTGCAGGCGATCCTAACGAAAATACGCGTATATCTGACAGGTATATCGAGGATGGATCTTACCTAAGGGTAAAAAACATTTCCCTGTCATATTATTTGCCAAAAAACCTTATCAGCAAGTTAAACATGGAAGATGTGAAAGTATATGTAAACCTTCAGAACATGTGGACTTTTACAAAATATACCGGTCTGGATCCTGAAGTAGGTGCCAGCCAGACCAATGATAATGTGTTTGGACTGGATAACGGTCGGTACCCCGCCGCACGTGTATATACATTTGGGCTGAATGTTTCTTTCTAACTATTGAAAAATAATTAATATGAACAACATATCTTATTATAAGAAAATTTTGGCGCTGATATTTGTAATACTCACCTTCAGCGCATGTGAAGAGTTTCTTAATCGTCCACCTGAAGATGCATATACAATCGACAGCTTTTTTAAGACAGATGATCAATGTTTCCAGGCGGCCAACATGCTGTATAATTCCCCATGGTATGATTTTCAACGCGGCTGGGCAAAGATTGGTGATGTTATGGCCGGAAACATATATTTTAGTACTGACGATGTTTACCAGGCATTTATCCTGACTTCCTCTAATACTGAGATGACAGATGCATCAAACTCCCTGTGGCTGGTAAATGGTCACTGTAATGCTGTTATTGAGAACATAGCAAGCAAAGCCGGTCCCGATGTCAGCCAGGCAACAAAGAACACTGTCACAGGCGAAGCTATGGTCTGGAAAGCAATGGCCTACTTCTTCCTGGTTCGCTGCTGGGGTGCTGTACCTATTGTACACAGTAATAGTGAAATAATTGGTGCAGGTACTGCTACACAGCTCAGGAAAAACCGGGTTGAGGATGTATATGAATATATAGTACGTACTCTGAACAAGGCAATTACATTATTACCCGACAATAACCAGCCGGGTCGTATTAATAAGTATTCGGCTTATGCATTACTGGCGAAAGTATATCTTACACGTTCAGGGTGGGGACAAACCGGCAGCCGCAAGCAGGAAGACCTGGACAAGGACAAAGAATATGCTGCCAAAGTAATAAATGAGAGCGGCGTCACACTTGAACCTGTTTACAGCAACCTGTTCCGTATTTCCACAGGGAACCGTAATCCTGAAAACCTGCTGTCGTGGCATTGGATTGCTTCAGATCAATGGACCTCGCAGAATTCCATACAATCGGACTTTGCATTAAACAACTTTACAACACTTGCCAGCGATACATGGGGTTCGTGGAGAGGGCCGACAATCGATCTGCAACGTGCTTTTGGTGATACCGCAAAAAGCAAAATACGCGTTAATGTTGATATACGTCGTAAAGCAACCATGATGATGTACAGTGACTATTATCCTTACTTCTGGAGAGATAAAGGCGGATTTACAGCTACATGGGATGATGAAAATAATGTAGCAGGTTCTGTATTTGGTATTGGTACCGGTGCCAATTGCGTAAAGCATATAGTGGGAAATACTGAGGACCATAAAGCTGAGTATGGCTCTGCTTCCCTGAGGATGGCAACCAGTTTGTCTACTCACTTAATTCGCCTGGCCGATGTTTACCTTATATATGCAGAGGCTGTTCTGGGTAACCAGGCTTCCACAAGCGACCCGGAAGCACTTAGACTCTTCAATCTGGTTCGTCATAGGGGTATGGCAACAGCTCCAGATGAAACTTCCCTGACTTTTGAGAAAATATTTAAGGAACGCAGACTGGAACTGGCATGTGAAGGCGACAACTGGTACGATTTTGTCAGGCTTCACTATTATAATCCCGCGCTTGCAAAACAATGGCTTAATAGACAGGAGCGAGGGACTTATAACAATCTGAAAGCCTATTACAGTGATGAAGTTGCTCAAAGCTCGGTGACACTGAATTCATTCAAGGTGAATCTTACAGATGATTCTAAATTCAATTTGCCGTTTCCCGACGTTGATATCACTATGAATAAGTACCTTCTGGAGGATCCGGTGGAGTTTGATTTTAATTCTATTGGATATTAATGCAGTAAAAATTAAAAAGTGTAAAAGATGAAAGGGATAATAATAACAACTACAAAGGTATCTGCAATATCCATATTGCTGGTAATCCTTTTTGCTGGTATGCTTTTCCAGGCATGCGATAAAGATGATTCGGGTGGTGGAATGCCGGTGGTTGCCTATGTTCGTGTAACCGATGCTGCAAAATCCGATTCGCTTGTCACCCATGCTTTTATGGGAAGTACAATAGCTATTATTGGCGAGAACCTGCAGAATGTTGACGAAATCTGGTTCAACGACCAGGAGGCTTATGTGAACTTCAGCTTTGTCACAAGCACCTCAATTATTGTTAACATTCCCGACATAATTCCTTCAACTGTAACAAACCTGATGCTACTGATCAACAGCAATAAGACAGATACGCTCAAATATCCGTTTGGTGTTGATGTGCCGCCTCCATTTCTCAGTGGTATGCTTTGCGAATATGTGGATGATGGTGAAACCGCAGTTATCAAGGGGAACTTCTTTATTGATGATCCCAGTTCACCGTTGAAGGTGTTCTTCCCGGGTAACATGGAAGGTACAGTGCAGAGTGTCAGCATAAACAAAGTAGAAGTTATGGTACCACAAGGGGCAGGAGTAGGACCGATTCAGGTAAAATCAATCTATGGCTCCACACGCTCAAGCTTCTATTTCCGCGATGATAGAAATATAGTCCTTGATTTTG
Source organism: Bacteroidales bacterium (assembly GCA_022865305.1). Lineage (GTDB taxonomy): Bacteria > Bacteroidota > Bacteroidia > Bacteroidales > VadinHA17 > LD21. Next base: position 38,629 of record JALHSP010000034.1, read on the forward strand.
ATGTTCTGACTGCTTCGGGTGGTTGGCGTTCCGGAGTTATTGGTAATTCTAATCCTGCTCCAATCAAAGGAAATTATGTCAGGTTCCAGGGAGCTATGGCAGGCGGTGCAGGTGCGCAATGGAGTGAAGATCCTTTCAGTTTTAACCTTTGGCCTATTGCAAATGGACGGCCTGATGTACCGTTTTATTCAGGCGATATTGCTAATGCAGCTATCAAATTTGAATGTTATGTGGTTGAAGAGTGGAAGGCATCAGCTTTGCAGATGATTTTTACCCCATACGCGACGACTGGTACCAATAGCTATATTGGCGATTCTAATGTACCTAGGGGACTCTGGATACCATGGAAAGAAAGCGGAACTTATAAAACCGACGGTTGGACTACAGTTTCTGTTCCTTTAAGTGAATTTAAATACACTGCAAGTGGTGGTACATGCGGGAATCCTCTTACTGCAGATATGCTCAGAGGTCTCACTTTCTTTGTTTACAGCGGCGGCGTGGAAGGGACAGATTGCACCCCGCATATATGTATTGATAATATACGGGTTGTACCTGTACAATAGAAGTTTACACCCTATAAAAATATGAATATGCAATCAAAATTCATTAAATACTGCAATTGTGCACTGCTGTTCGCAACATTGTGTATGGTAAGTGCCAGTGCTCTTCTTACGTCATGCGATAGAGAAGAAGAAGACGACAAAGTAGCTCTTTACAGTTTTGGACCCATGCCTATTGCCAGGGGAGCCGAACTAAAATTCATTGGTAAAAATCTCGATAAGGTTACCTCCATTGTACTGCCGGATAATATTACAATTACAACATTCACAACAAAAACCGCCGACCTGCTTACAATAACCGTTCCCCAGGAGGCTGTTCCTGGTTTTGTTGTTCTGAAGACTCCGGATGGTGATATCACCACTAAAACAGAAATAGGCTTTTCGGAACCAATCTCAATAGCAAGCTTTTCACCTGCAACTATAAAACCTAACGCAGAACTCACAATTACAGGTGATTATCTTAATCTGGTCGGCGAGGTTATTTTTACTGACAGGATTAAGGTCATCAAGACCTCGTTCACCAGCCAGAGCCGGACTGAGATCAAATTGCTTGTACCGGCAACGGCACAAACGGGTAAAATTGCCGTATCGGATTCAGAAGAAGATCCTGTAATCGTTTATTCCGTAACAAATCTTACAGTTAAGCTGCCTGCTTTTACAACTATTGCTCCAAACCCGGTAAAGGCCGGAACGCAGCTTACAATCACCGGCACCGATCTCGACCTGGTAATAACAGTCACGCTTGGGGGCAACAAGAATATCACGACTTTTGTAAGTAAGACGGCCACTGAAATTGTTCTGGATGTACCGGCAGATACAAAAGATGGTATTGTTACCCTTACGCCTGCTTCCGGAGTGAAGGTTGAATCGGCCGACGAACTGGTGATGGTGGTTCCGGCGGTAAGTGTCACACCCACCACCCTTAAAAACGGTGCAGATATAACAGTAACGGGAACCGATCTTGATCTTGTCGACAAGGTGACCTTTGGCGGAGACAAGCAGGGGACCATCAAAGCAGGAGGAACAGAAACACAGATAGTGGTGACGGTGCCCGATGATGCCACAAGCGGTGTTGTGACCTTTATTACCAAAGCAGCAAAAGAAGTGGACGGACCTTCTCTTACGATTATTGATCCGGTATTTACTTCATTCAGTCCTTCTTCCGGCAAGGCTAATACAGATGTTACAATTGTCGGAACCGATCTTGACATTATAGCTGATGTTGAGTTCTTTGGCGGGATAAAAGGGACTATAGGCACGAGGAGTGAAACACAGCTTACCGTAAAAGTCCCTATTGGTGCAAATACCGGGAAGATTGTCCTGGTGGCAAAAAACGGCACCCGCGTATTGTCAAGTGCAGATTTTACAGTCCTTGCCAATCTTCCTAATTTTACTCATTTTACTGAAAGTGTAGCCGCAAGGGGAGCCATATTGACACTTAATGGTACAAATATGGACCTGATTAAATCACTTGTTTTCCCGGGTGATATTGTTGCTACTGAATATGGGCTTAAATCAACAACACAGGTTCAGGTATATGTACCATGGAACGCTACTATAGGGTACGGCAAAATAAAAATAAATACCTATGAAGGCGAACAGGGTTATGTGCCGCCAACATCAACAATTTTCATCGGAGGCGTTGTACCGGTAACCGGTTCCTCCCTGATTATTAATGATTTTGATGAAGTTGGACATGACCTTGGCTGGGATAACTGGAATGGCATCAGTCAGTTAATGAACGATGGCAATGGTGTTTCAGGAAAATATCTGAAAGGTGCAGCTGCACTTAATGCATGGGACTGGAAATGGATATGGGGTTGTAACCATAGCCAGCTGCCCAAGCAAACGGCTAATACAGCGACATATGTCCTGAAACTGGATATCAAAATTACTGCCCCGATCAGTGCTGACGCAAGCAGATTCCAGTTCAAGCTGGGTGGAAGTGATTCCAGATGGGTAAAACTTGGTCTGGTAAACAGTGATGGAAATTATGCTACCGAGGGATGGGTTACCGTCACATTTGATCTGGTAAATGACCTTGGATTTTCCGGTACAATACCCGGATCAGGCGATTGGGGCATGATAGCACAGCCTGCTGCAGCGCTTGACTTTAATGTTGTCAACATTGATAATATACGTTTTGAACCTAAATAATGATGATTTATTAAATCTGTCATTTTGAATTTTCATCGGGGTATCTCATTAACTTCGCATAAAATGAGATACCCTTTCGGTTTTATATATAACAGGGTATTAATGATTAAGTAAATTAATATATGACAGGAAAATTTCGCATATTGTGTATTTATATGATATTCACGGTGTTCAGCTTAAGTGTTCTGAAGGCGCAGAGCGTTAAATATGAAGCTGAAAGCGGCACTTTATCAGGTACCCTGACAGTTCAGAGCTCGCTGACAGGTTACTCGGGCAGCGGTTATGCAGGCAATTTCGGGAACGACGGCGATAAAGTAACTTTTAATTTCAGCCTGGCACAGTCAGGATATTTCAACATTTATATAGGATATGCGGCTCCCTTTGGTGATAAAATAAACAATATAAGTATCAATGGCAATAGTGCCGAGGTATCATTTCAAAATTCAACCGGTTTCAGGGAAACTCTTTTCGGTAAAGCCGGACTTATCACAGGGACCAACGTCATAACCATAATTAAGAACTGGGGATGGTTTTTACTGGATTACATCAGGATTGAGCCGAATACCGATCCTGAAGTAACCGTAAAGATCCCTTATCCGCTGGTCACACCAGGGCCTATGACCAATACCCGGAGGTTATTTTCTTACCTGACGGATAAATTCACTAAAAATATTCATTCCGGCACAATGAGCCTTAATGCAATTGAAGAAGCTCAGTGGCTTTATTCACAGACCGGCAAATACCCTGCACTGATTGGCCTCGACTTTATGAACCACACCAGGGACTGGAGCTGGTACGACAAGGCAATAGTGGTCAATGAAGCAAAAAACTGGTACAATAATAACGGACTGGTTGCTGTCTGCTGGCACTGGCGCGATCCATCCCGGGTAACAGATGAATTCTATACAAGCAAAACAAGTTTTGACGTATCGAAGATTTCTGTTCCGGCTTCGGCTGAATATCAGGCAATGCTCAGTGATATTGATATAATTGCGGGTTTTCTCAAACAGCTGCAGGACACAGAAACGCCTGTTCTTTTCAGACCGCTGCACGAAGCATCAGGAGCGTGGTTCTGGTGGGGAGCAAAAGGCGCTGAGCCCTGCAAAGCTCTCTGGAGGCTTATGTTCGACAGGCTTGTGAACTATCATGGGCTGAAAAACCTGATCTGGGTATGGACAACGGATGCCAAAACGGATAACCTTGACTGGTATCCCGGTGACGAATATGTTGATATCCTTGGTGCCGATATCTATGCCACCAATGGCGATTTCAGCTCCCAGGTGCTGACTTATAATGCAATAAAAGAAAAATTTCAGGGTAAAAAGCTTGTAACACTGAGTGAAAACGGACCGGTCCCGGATCCTGATAACCTGGTAAATGATAAATCCAGCTGGTCATGGTTCATGACATGGTATGGTGATTTCGTCCGCAGCTCTGAAATAAATCCGTTGACCCACTGGCAGAAAATCATGAATCACGAATATGTGATCACCCTTGATGAAATGCCTGACCTGAAAAACTATCCCTTAAATGATTACAGCCTTTATCCCCAGGGCTTTTTCCTCGACAGCTGGCAGCCAAAAACAATTGCCAGTCCCGAATATAATAACGTGCAACAGATCACAGATCCTGTGACAGTTGCAATTACTGTAGACTGTCTTGATACCATCACTAAAATTCCCCGGTATCTCTTTGGCGATAATGCAAACCTTTGGACAGGCTGCATGGCTGATGACAAAGAGCTTATGAAGCATATAGCCGACAGGAATATTGGTGTTTTACGCGGACCTGCAGGAAGCGTTTCAGATGTTTTCTTCTGGAACAGGAATGTCGACCAGCGTCCGTCCGATGTCCCGGCAACTCTGATGGGCTCTACGGAGACAAACTGGCCATGGTATGGCGACAGACCTTATTCATGGGAGACATGGACAATGGATGTGGACTCCCTTTATAGCATTATTAAACAGGTGAATGCAACGGGTATGATTACAGTTAATTATGGTTATGCAAGGTATGGGACAAGCATAAATCCTGTTGCAAATGCGGCACATATGGCAGCGGACTGGGTGCGCTATGATAAAGGCCGGTCAAAATTCTGGGAAATAGGTAATGAGGTCTTTGGCAATTGGGAAGCAGGATACAGGATCGATCAGACACTCAATAAAGATGGTCAGCCGGAATATATAAATCCCACGCTTTACGGTCAGCACTGCCTGGTTTTTATCGATTCAATGAAAGCTGCTGCTCAGAAGATCGGGGTTGATATAAAAATTGGTCTGGTGATGGTGGAGGGATCATCAACCAGTTCTGTCTGGAACAAAGAAGTAGCAACACAGGCAGGTCATAAAGCTGATTATTATGTAGTGCATAGTTATTTCACTCCATGGAACACTAACTCCGATTTCGAAACAATTTTAAACTCATACTCAAAAGCTGGTGACTATATTACATATGTCTGGGATGAAGTGGCAAAAGCCGGACAACCTAAATTACCTGTGGCTCTGACTGAATATAATATTTTTGCCATCGGGTCAAATCAGCCCGTATCGCATGTGAATGGCATGCATGCTGTGCTGATCACAGGAGAAGTAATGAAAACCGGTTATGGCGCTGCCTTACGATGGGATCTGGCAAACGGATGGGACAATGGCAATGATCATGGCATGTTCTCCTATAATGAACCTGATATTCCTGAGTATACTCCTCACCCTGCATTTTATCATCTTTACTATCTTCAAAAGTACTCTGGAGACGTAATGCTGAACTCGTCAATGGTTGGTGCGACGGGAGTTGTTATAATTCCTACAGCATTTCAGTCGGGACAAATAGGTGCAGCAATAGTTAACACCACTAAAATTCAGAAGAACGTCAGGTTAAATTTAAAGAACTATAAGGTCGGAGAGAGGTATTATACCTACACGCTGACGGGAACTTCCGGTGAGGATTTTTCAAGAAAAGTGTTTGTGAACGGAAACGGTCCATCTCTGATTGCAGGAGGGCCTGCTGATTATGAAACCATTAAAGCAAATTCAAGTGTTATTAATGAAGAAATTGTGATAAAGGCTCCTCCATTGTCAGTAACGTTTATTCTGGTTGAATCCGGAACAAAGGAACTTGTTATCAATAATGAGGTTACGTCAGTAGAAAACACATCTGCTGGTGAGTTAATAATAGTATATCCGAATCCTTCCCAAAGCAGCTTTACAGTTGCAAACATTCCGCCTGGAATATCAGCTATCGAAATAAAGGATTTGCTGGGCAGACCTTTTTACAAAAGGACTGGGACTTTCAGTACAAATGAAACATTCAATATCAACCTGCCCGGGGGTGTTTATTTTATTATCCTGAATAGTAAGAACAGGCAGATAACAAAAAAAATAACCATTAAGTAAAAGATTCACAGATACTGTTCAATTCAAAAGTATATTCCGGGGCGGGATTATCAGTTAAGGATTCAAAAATGATAACAGGATTTCAAGATTTCGGTGATAAGACATTTTTTATTATTTTTGCCATCCGATAAATGGTACACCGTCGTTAAGCTTTGGCGCACATGGTCGGTTAACCGAGTGGCTAGGTAGCGGTCTGCAAAACCGTTTACGGCGGTTCGAATCCGCCACCGACCTCAAATTCAAACCTCATAAATGTTGATAATCAATATTATGAGATTTATTATTTAGTGAATTAGTCCCCCCAAGGTCCCACGATTTCAAATCGACATACAAAAATTACCATTTTTTATGCTTGTCCATTTTCTTTCTTGCCATAGAACTCAAATGTTCATTCACCATGCCAGAGAAATATTCAGAATACATCCAGAGGTAAAAACACAACTGTGGGGAGGAGAATTTTGGACTGATGGATACTTTGTTAACACAGTCAGTAAGTTTGGGGATGAATCAACGATATCGAAATATGTCAGAGAACAAGGAGTTGAAAAAGACTATACTGTTTTGCACAAAGCAAAACAGTTGGATTTGTTTTCAGATACTCCGTAGCTTGCTGCGGAGTAGTTCATTGTGTTAGCTATTTGACTTGCGGTTGCGGAGTCTGTATTTGCTTGTTTGTTCATGACAAATGCAAAGTTAGTGCATTGCGAAGACTCATATAAAATGCCCTCTGTTACTAATACTTCAAGATTACTTATTGTTTAACCTGAGAGGGATGCCAACCTTACTTTTGCCTGCTGCGGAAAAAAAGAATGCTTTTTTGAGGACGCTGGTATCAATAATTTCGTTTGCGTTTTGAAATTACCAGACCTGTTATAATAGCAATGACCTATCGTATGGTTATTTGTTTAGTAGAAACTTAGAGACAAGTATGTTGAGCGATTAAAATTTTCTAGATTAATTATTCTTCTGACCGGCAATAGCCTTTTTTACTTCTTCGAGATGAAGGTACACATCATGCTGGTAGTAAGGACTCATGTCCCTGCATTTTTCAAGAACCTCCAGGGCTTCTGCATATTTTCCCTGCTTATATAATCCCCAGCCTTTACAATCTAAAAATAACCATTCATACTCCGGACTTGATTCCAGCGCTTTGTCAATGAGTTTCAGACCTTCATCTATGTTTCGGTCCTTATCAATAAGGTGCCATGCAAGATAATAATTCCAGATACCGTTTCCAGGATCTAAGTTGATCGCCCTACGAAAGTATTCCTCTGCTTTATCATACATAGCTACCTGGGAGTAAGCCAAACCAAGATTACGTGCAAGAGCTGACTCTGACCATAAATTGTGTCGGTATATGGACACGTACTGGTCAATATATTTATTGGCGATTAAAGTATCTCTTTCAGTCAAAAAAAGGATTGCTTTTCTCCAGATTATTTTAGGATCATTAGGAAAATCCTTATCTGCTTTTCTATATAGCTTTTTTTCTTTTTTATACTGGCCAGTCTCATGATATGCCTCTCCTAGCAAAGTATAGTTAAAAGCCCACCAGGGCTTTGTACCAAATTTATTATATAGTTCCAGCGATTTTTCAAATTCAGGGATCGCTTTATCATATTGATACAATTCATTGTAAGTAAGACCCATATCATAATAAGTACCAGGAAACTGATTATCAATTTCCAGATACTCTCTCATGTATTTTAGTTTTTCAAATGGAGTTTCAAAAAGACCTGCATGATTAATATTAGAAATTATCTTCATCCATATTGGCATCTGATCTCTCTTTGAGTAAGCAATAAGACTCCATTTCCTTGCCTCGTCCCATAAGCCCTCATTTATACAGGCCACAGAAAGCCTTAATGTCATGAGAATAAAGTTTGAGTCAATAGCCAGTGCCTGTGAGAACATTTTAATTGCTGTTGTATAATCTCTCTTACTGCGGGCATTTTCACCATAAAGGTAATACCTGTACGCCTCAGGTGAAGTGGTGGGTGGTCGTTGTTGCTGATAGAGAGGCAATTCATTCGCCAGTTTTGATATTATCAGAGAATTTTTCACCATCACAGAAAGCGAATCGATTAGATATAGTATATTCTCTTCTGTCCCATCTAATTGAAAAGCCTTAAAAGTATCTTCTGTTTTTGGGTTTATTAATTGTGCATTTAATCGTATTGTAGAACCTGCCTGGTTTATACTACCACAGATTAAGACATTTGCATCCAACCTCTGTGATATTGTACTTGCATCAGATTGCAGGATTGAAGCATAATTAGTAAGACCTTTGCTTCGAAGCAAACTATTTACAGTTTCTATTTGTCTGATCTTTAGTTCTTCAGAATTTGTCAGAGATGTTATTAATTCATTTTGGATTCCGACTTGCCAGATATTCCATATTGTGTCATTGGTCAAATTCTGAAATGGCATCACAGCAACCGATATTTTGCCATTTGAAGTTCTCAGTCTTTCCAATGTGCTCTTTTTGAATAGTTTCGGATAAACAAGTATTGCAGCAAATACTAATATTGCTATAATTGCTGCCGCCGATAACAATTTTTTTCTGGTCCATTTATAGGGTTTTTCTTTCTCTGTGTCTGCCTTTTCTTTACCGGCTCTCCCGGCTGGTTCCCTGCGTTCTGGTTTTTCTGTTATCTGTTCAGCTGGTTCACTCTTTAATCCTAAGATTATTTCTTTTATAGCAAGAGCTACTTTATTTATCTGGTCACGATAGAAGGTTTTATTAAGGTTATCGTTCGGGCTTTCCTCATCAGACCTCAAAGGCCTGTTAACTCCGGGAGATTTATAAATAAATTCAATGCTACGGAGTACACCTCCCAGAACCGATTCGCATAATTTAATGTCATCATTATCTAGGTCATGAATGCGAACAGGCAAAACTCTACTCGCAACATTACCATTAGGCAGCTTAACCTTTAATCCAAACTGATCCTGTGAAGCCAGTTCAACAAATGCCTTGAACTCATGCTCCCAAGCAAATGACTTAGGATCACAATAAGTACGAGAGATGATTGGAATAAAGACCAGACATTTCAGTTTATCCTTCAGGGAAGCATTAACATCGTGTGTCTCTAATAGACCATCGTGAGGATTCTCATCAAAGTATATTGAAATATCCTCTTTAAAAGTGGCCTCAAGTTCTCCCTTCAACTGGTTGACAAACTCAGTCACCCAACCATCGTGCTTGTTATCTTTCTGGCGATAGCTTATGAAAATGTCATATTTATAACCTGGAACAAGACTTGCCATCTTAGGTCTATTTATTTCATTATCAAAGTTAAATCAAAGTTTGAATGAAAGCAATTTTATTTTCCCTTCAAATCAGGTGAAGAGCCATGTGTGGAAGAGTGAGCAGATGAAGGATGAGAAAGACAGGAAGGAAGGAGTGAATCCCGTGAGTAATGCGACGTTAGAACCTCTGTATGTAATTGATGTTCTTATGGATATTTATAGTTAATCTATGCCAGTACAACCTGCTAAATTGATAAAAGAAACAGCTCTTTTATGAAAGCGTCTCACACTACGAAAAAACATCAACAATGAAATCAATAATAATCCTAAACCATTTGAACCATTTTGACCTTTTCGGTTTAGTTTTATTATTGTTATCCAAAGGTTCTTGTTTTATTCTTTTAAGGTCGCCCTCAATTATTAAATCCGATATTAAATCCGACTTTTTCATATAAAGATTATTTTGTGATACTGAGAGTATTCTGGAATCTTAACTTGTACAAAGTTATTCCACATTTAACCCAAAGTCAATTATATTTCAACACGACTAATAGGATTATTCATAAAAGAAGCCAGCACCCTTAAAATGTGAATGTCATAATTCTATCTGCATAAAATTGGAAGGAAGAATACTGGCTGTCACAAATATATAACATTACAGATAGTTTAATCTTAAGTATTTATTGGAAAACCATTAGCCTTGATCACTTTTAAGCGTAGTAAATTGACCGTCCCCGTTCGGAGTTAATTGTTTGTTGTTAAGTTATGAATGTTAATTAAAGTCTGAACGGGTAAATATGGTTAGAATGTCCGGCTTTTGTAATAAGGCTTATTTTAAATGAATGTTATGCTTTCTGCAGGTTTCAATCATTTCTTCAGGCCATACGGAGGACTGAACTTCTCCAATATGGGCGGCACGTAAAAAAAACATGCATAAACGGGATTGTCCGATTCCTCCCCCGATTGAAAGAGGGAAGGTCCCTTCTAACAAGGCTTTATGAAATTCGAGTTTAGTGCGTTCTTCACAACCCCTGATTTTCAGTTGATTGAGTAGGGTTTCCTTGTCTACACGAATCCCCATGGAGGAGATTTCAATTGCTGAATTCATAATAGGATTCCAAAAAATAATATCTCCGTTCAAACCTTTATGGCCTTCAGTAGTAGGAGTGGTCCAGTCATCATAGTCGGGAGCGCGTCCGTCGTGAATTTCTCCGTCCGACAGGGGACCTCCTATGCCGATGATAAAGATGGCTCTATATTTTTTAGCGGCTTCGATTTCCCTTTCCCTGGGAGTTAATTGAGGATATTCATTCAGTAAATCTTCTGTGTGAAGAAAGGTTATCTCTTTGGGAAGAATAGGATAGATATGAGAGTAAGATTCATACACAATTTGCTCCATGCATTTCATTGCCTCATAGATCTTTCTGACTGTTGCTTTTAAAAATTCCAGGTTACGGTCTTCTGCGGTTATGGTTTGTTCCCAATCCCACTGATCCACATACAGAGAGTGAAGATTGTCGAGATCTTCATCGCTGCGTATTGCATTCATATCGGTATACAGTCCGTAATTGGCCGGAATACCGTAGGCTCCGAGTTTCATTCTTTTCCATTTGGCCAATGATTGAATAACTTCTGCTTTACGCTCTCCCATGTACTTGATAGGAAAAGATACAGCACGTTCCACACCGTTTAGGTCGTCATTAATCCCGGTTCCCGCCAAAACAAACAGAGGGGCTGTAACTCGTCTGAGATTCAATTGTTTGGACAATTCCTCCTGAAAGACTGCTTTCAGCATTTTAATGGCTTGCTCCATTGTTTCCGGTACCAATTGAGGGTGGTATTCTTTAGGAATGTAAAGTGTCATAATTTACATTTATAAAGCTAAAGAAAGGATATTGTAATAATACTTAATTTAAACAGTGCAAATATAATATTATAATAATTAAAAAACACTATTATCTTTAAATATGTAAATAATAAATACATTTATTAATAGAATAAAACATATTTGCCTAAAAATGTTTCATATTGAAATAAGCCTGACGAAAACCAAATGATATTTGGAATTACGCCGCTGGGTTATCACTAGGTTTTAAGAAGACCTTAATCAAAAAAAGGAAATCGCTTGAAGAAATCGTTGAGTTTCTGTAAACATACATTATTCAACCGGAAATAGAATCCTGGTTTTGACTCTTATATCCTAACCTCTTTTAATTTAGGCTTAAGAATAATTTCAACATATTGAGGCGATCCAGATAAGGCTCATAGGTCATATTTCCGTTGTTGGCTTCTGGTACTTTCTTGTTTTTGTATCTAATATCATATTTTCTACGCACTACATTAAATATTTCATGATTAATATCAAGTTTATCAATTAAATGCAGAGGTTTTAGAATCATAATAGTACTCTCCTTGGTCGTCCTCCTCTTTCCTTCTTTCTCTCCCTTCTTCTTGTCTTTGATTCTGATTGTTCTGTTGTTGTGGCGTTTGTATTTTGTTGTTTGTTCATACAAATACAAAGATAATTCAATGCATTGACTCGTCTGAAATGCCCTTTATGACCATCAACCCGAAAATGCCTTTCGGTAGACTGGCAGGGATGTCAACCAGACTTTTATTTCAAGAGGAATAAAAAGAATGCTTATTTCAGGTCGGCGGAATCAACAAACTCGTTTTCCTTTTAAATTGGTCACTCCCGATATCAATGTTATGACCTCTCTAGCGGATGTTTATTTCAAGCTGATTTCCGGGGGTTAGCAATAAGTTATTGTTATAAATGGGTAATTAATCCTTTAAACAACGAACAGAATTACCATCCCACTCAGTTCCGTTTATCCTGCCAATATCGCTGCGATTGTAGAGCACGGAACGGCACCATCCACCAACAATACCATACGCGGTAGATGACCACCAGCGACCACCGCTTCCAATTTCGTAGAATACTCCATTGTTTGGACGGTAGCCACCCGGAAGAGCAGTAAAACCGGTTTCGTTGGTGGCTCCTGTATTTGGTGAAGTCCAGTGTGCGGTACCTGTTTCTTTAAGTTTGCCTCCGACTTCATAAGAATCTCCTAAATAATTGGTTAATGTTGTCCATTCGTCATCGGAAGGCACTTGCCAACCTGTGGGGCATAATTTACCGGTTCTTACAGCGCTCCAGTTATATAATGCACCATAAGTGGCTTTATATGTAGCTTCATCGTTATTGTACCAGCAATAACCAGGAGTCAGATAACCTTGCCATTCAGCATTACTAGTTAGTAACGCAATAATGGCACCATCATTGTATTTGGTTGTTTTGAGGTTTTCTGCCATCCAAACCTGAGTTCCAATCTCCACAACCCGGTAGTTATTATTATCACCATCTGTACAAGCTATAAAATTAAATGTAATAGTTTTGTCCTGTGAAGGGATGTCTGTTTTTACAGTGCTGTAATTTCCTGAAATTCCTGTAAGTTTTAACCTGTCACCTGTCGAATAAGCCATGTTAACAGTCGCCAGAGATCCTTTATCTTCATCATTCAATTGCTTTACATCAACTGCCTGGTTATTAGTAATTTGTTCAATACTAATATTAGCCTTCGTAGTGTTGCTGCTTAATAATCTTCCCGAATAACTATATGTATTGCCTTTTACACTGATCAGATAAAGACCATTATTCAAACCTGAGAGTTGAAATTCCTGTACAGAATTTTCTAAATAGCTTTGAATTTGAGCTACCTGTTTACCGGTTATGTCAATTACGGTAATAACAGCATTACCTGCGTAAGGCGGGGAAATCTGCAGTTTAGAATTGTCCGTCGCAGGATTCGGGAAAACCTTTAATACATATGATTGTCTGTTCTCAACCGGATTAATTCCTGTTGTTCCTGTCAGGTGCAGAATGTCATTTCCGTTCAATGTAAGTGATGTACCTGTTATTAAGTTCTTAACTATAACAGTATTGACAGTAGATGATGCACCTGTTCCGGCAAAACTGATCAAGTAATTCTGTGCATTTGCTTTAAGTGCACAAAAAATGGCTAATAAAACCAATACTATCTTCATGATAATTTTTATTATTGGCTCTTTTATACAAAGTTACACCTTGTTTAAGCCAAAGTCAATTTTATTTTAGATTGTACCCCATACCAGGCCAATATGGGTTATATATCACGGGTATATCTCAAGTGGATGTCTACATAAGAGTGAACTTTCTGTTAGACGGATTGCAGTAATCACCGGACATTCAATCAACACTGTCCGGAAAATTAAACAATTGAAGGAGCTTTGAGAAGTAGTGGAATCACCTTTAAAAACTTTGAGTATAAGTAAAAAATAATGCATAATGTTAAATACATTTTACAAAATGATCTATATTTGTAAAATATATTTTACATTATGAAACAGAGAAATACTATATTATTACCCAAAGCACAAAGGATTATTTCAGTTCTTGGGGAAAATATTAAGCTTGCAAGACTGAGAAGGAAATATAGCATGCAACAGGTAGCTGAGAGAGCAAATATCAGCAGACCTACGTTAGTATCCATAGAAAAAGGAAACCCAAACGTCACCATTGGGGCATATGTTAAGGTACTTGCTGTACTTGGCCTGGAGAAAGATATTCTTGAGGTAGCAAAAGATGATACATTAGGACGAAGGCTTCAGGATGCAAAAATAATTACCAGGGAGCGAGCACCTAAAAGAATAGGATTATAAAGTTACATTATGGAAACCAGAAATAATCAAAAGACAATTTATGTATATGCTCATTGGACTGGCATGAAAGAGCCAGTGTACATGGGTGAACTTAAAGCGGAATTTACCAGAGGGAAGGAAATATTTTCTTTTAGTTACTCCGAAAGTTGGCTTGCTTCACGTTATTCGCAGATTCTCGATCCTGAATTACAGTTCTATTCCGGATCTCAATATGCAAGTGATGAAAAGCAAAATTTTGGAGTTTTCCTGGATTCTTCTCCTGATCGCTGGGGTCGTCTCTTGATGAGAAGAAGTGAGGCAGCACTAGCAAGATCAGAGGGACGAACCGAAAAAACTCTTAGAGAATCAGATTATCTGCTTGGTGTCTTTGATGGCCATCGTATGGGAGCTTTACGTTTTAAAGAGAATCCTGATGGACCATTCCTTAATAACAATGAAGAGCTTGCTTCTCCACCATGGACTTCCATTAGAGAATTGGAACAAATTAGCTTAAGACTTGAAGATGATAAAGCAATTGAGGATCCTGAATATTTTAAATGGCTCATGATGCTGGTAAATTCTGGTTCATCTTTAGGTGGAGCCAGACCAAAAGCAAGTGTCATTGATGACAAAAAAAACCTTTGGATCGCAAAATTCCCAAGTAAGACTGACATAAAGGATATAAGCGGGTGGGAAATGGTAGCTAATGAGCTTGCCAGCAATGCAGGTATGAATGTTGCTGTTTCGAGGATTCAAAAATTTTCGAACAAATATTATACTTTCCTTACGAAAAGATTTGACAGGACAACCGATGGCGAAAGAATTCATTTTGCTTCTGCTATGACGATGTTAGGATATACTGATGGTACTGATTTTCATGATGGTGTCAGCTATCTTGAAATAGTCGATTTTTTAACAAATAATGGAGCTGATATAGAAAGTGATTTAACAGAATTATGGAGAAGGATAGTGTTTAATATCTTTATTTCCAGTACAGATGATCATCTTCGGAACCATGGTTTTATATTAACTGAAAAAGGATGGATTCTTTCTCCTGTATTTGATATAAATCCAAATGAGGATGGATCTGGGTTATCACTCAATATTTCCCTTGATGATAATGCCCTGAACTTAGACATCCCATTAGAAGTTGTTGAATATTTTCGTTTAAATAAGGAGAGTGGATTAAAAATAATTGAACAAATTAAAAAATCCGTAAGTAATTGGAGGAGTGTTGCCAATAAGTATCAACTTCCTAAATCAGAGCAGGAACTTATGGCAAAGGTATTCGATAGATTTATATAAAATAACTTGTATCATAAGTAGTCTGATTGCAGATGGGATCTGTGAAAATCATTTATAATCTGTGAAAAACGATTATTTTAATGTAAAATAGGAATTCTTGTTAGGCACAATAAGGTAAATAAGAATTCAAGGTAGTGTCAAGAATATCAAAAAATTCTCCCCCCAAATAATTATTATTTTTTAAATACCTGATATGTAGTTAATTACAAATCAGACCTCCCCCTGGAATTATACTACCAAAAAAAAAGTTACTTTTTTGGTTGAGTATTGCTGTAAAAAGTACTGGTCAGAAATTAAATTCTAATAGATCATTCTTCTTATCAACTTCCCACCATAATCTCGTGGACATTATTTCGTCGTATTCTCTGTCATCCATAATTCGCCAGATGATGTAAGCATCAGGTTGCAGGATTTGACTTACAGTGATTATTTTGTTTTCGCAAAAGAAGTACAAGGTGCAATAAACAAAACCTTTGTCCTTATAAACTTCACTACTTGTCTCCCCTCTCCCCATCACCTCTTCTTCCCCTCCTTCATTTCTGGCTGGCAACAGCCTTTTTTGCTACCTCGAGGTGAAGAAATGCTGAATGGCCATAAACAGCATTCTTCATTCTTAAATCCCAACTTTTCTGGAGAATCTCTAATGCCTCCTTGTATTTACCTTGTTTATATAAGCCCCAGCCTTTAGTATGCAGATAATTAAAGTCTTCAGGATTTGATTCTAGTGCCTTATCAACGAGTTCCAATCCTTTGTCAATATTTCGGTCTTTATTGATAAGGAAATAAGCCAGATTGTTCATTCGTTTCGGATTTTCAGATTCTAAAAGAAGTGCTCTTCGATAATTTTCCTCTGCTTTACCCTGAATATTTGCCTCTGAATAAATATCAGCCAGCCCGGACAATATATTTGATTCCGGTTCTGAATTAACTTTCCGGAGAGATAAGTATTTCCCAATATATTCATTTGCCGCTGCCGAATCTCCTTCAGTAAATGCCAGGACAGCTTGTCTGTGGATTAACAGTGGATCATTGGGAAAATCCTTTTCCGCTTTTCTGTAAAGCTTTTTTTCTTTTTTAAACTGGCCTGTTACATGATATGCGTATCCAAGATCAGTATAGTTTTGAATCCACCCGGGTTTTGAATCCCATTTATTAAATATTGCTAAGGATTTTTCAAATCCGGGGATTGCTTCATCATATTGAAATAAGTTACTATAACTTAATCCCAAACTATAATAAAAATATGGTAGTTGATCGTCAAGTTCCAGTAGTTGTTTTACATAATTGATCTGTTCTCTGGGAGTTTCGAAGTAACTTGCATAGTTCAAATCGATATACAGTTTCTGCTGAAAGGACGCAAGATCCCTTTTACTGTAAGCTTTCAGACACCATTTTTTTGCTTCTTCGTACATTTCCTGATCCCCATAAGAATATGAGATCATTGTCATTGCAACAACCAGATTTGAATCGATGCTTATTGTCTGTAAAAACCAGTCCCTGGCAGCATGATAATCTCTTTTATCGTAGAAAGCATCAAAACCGTAAAGGTAATATCTGTATGCTTCAGAGGAACTGGTTGAAATAAATGGATGAAATCCCTGATTCATTTCCTTTGATATAACAGATATTACAAGGGAATTGGTTACCATTACTGACAGTGAATCAGTTAATAGCAATATCTCCTCCAGGGTTGTGCCTTGTATCTGAAATGATTTTAAAACTTCTTCTGTTTTTGAATCAAATAATTGTGCATTAATTCGTACTATAGATCCTGCCTTTTTTATGCTGCCATAGATAAAAACACTGGCTTTCAGTCTTTGGGAGATAGAACCGGCGGCAGAAGGTGTGATTGTGGAATTAGTAAGTCCTTTGTTTTTAATATAGTAATTTATTGATTCCGTTTGCCTGACCTCCAGGATGTCAGAAAAGTTTGAAAGGTAGGTTATTAAATTATCCTGTATACCATTTTGCCAGACATTCCATGCGGTATCATTGGTCATATTTTGAAATGGCATAACTGCAATGGAAATTCTACCATCTGAAGGTCCCAGATTTTCAAATGGATTTTCTTTAAATATTTTCTGAAAGACAATTACTGCTGCAATTACTAATATTGCTGTGATTACAAAACCTGATTGAAGCGTATACTTTGTTGATTTTGCAGGTATCTCCTGCTTTTTCCTTCGATTCTCTTCAAAGATTTCTGCCAGTTGCTTACCACGGGAAATCTTCTCTTCTGGTGACAGTTGTTGTTCAGCCTTCAATCCAAGGATTATTTCTTTTACAGCAAGGGCTACTTTGTTAATCTGGTCACGATAGAAGGTTTTGTTAAGATTATCACCTGAACTGTTTTCTTTAGGTCGCAGAGGTCTGTTAACTCCTGGAGATTTATAAATAAATTCAACGCCACGAAGTACACTCCCCAGGAATGATTCACATAATTTAATATCAGCAGAATCCAGATCATGAATACGAACCGGTAGCAATCTGTCAGCTACATTGCCGTCAGGCAATGTTATCTTCAGCCCGAACTGATCCTTTGACGCTTGTTCAACAAATGCCTTGAATTCATGTTCCCATACAAATGATCTGGGATCACAATAAGTACGTGAAATGACCGGAATAAAAATAAGGCATTTGAGTTTTTCATTAAGTGAGGCATCCACATCATTTGTCTCCAGAAGTCCATCATGATGATTGGTGTCAAAATAAACACTTATCTCCTCTTTAAATGTTGATTCAAGTTCACCCTTCAGATGATTGACAAACTCAGTAACCCAGCCGTCGTGTTTATTATCTTTCTGACGATAGCTGATGAAGATGTCGTAAGTATAGCCCTGAATAATGCTTGGCATTGGATTAAGTTAATTTCAAGACAATCTTCATTATCAAAGTTAATCCTTAATTGGACTAAATGCAAAGATAAAAATAACCTGTCTTGAACAGGTTCTTAAGGATCCGGATTTATAAGTTCTGTTGATATTCTTTTGAGGCAATACCTGAGGTTGACAGTATCTGATTCTTTCTGATTTGGTCGTGATTATTGGTTCTGACTGGCGGCAGCCTTTTTTACTTTTTCAAGAAAAAGATAACTTGAATGATCATAGACTGGTCTTAATTTCCAGCTTTTTTCAAGTACCTCCACTGCTTCATTATATTTTCCCAGCTTATATAATCCCAGACCTTTATTTAGCAGATATATGTAACTATTCGGCCTTATTTTCAGTGCCTTATTTATGAGTTCCATACCTTCATTAATATTTCGGTCATTAGCTATCAGGAACCAGCCAAGATTATTAAGACTGGAAGGATGCTCAGGTTCAAGGGATAAAATATCTCTATAACATTTTTCAGCTTTATCCAGAAAGCCTGCCTCTGTGTAAAGATAAGCCAGACTTGGTGCTATGCTTATCTCAGGCACAGAATTGTTTTTCATTACTGTTATAAATTTCTCAATATATCGATTTGCAGTAATCGTATCTTTTTCAGTCAATAAAAGGATCGCCTGTCTTTGAATTAAAGCAGCATCATCGGGAAAATCCTGTTCAGCTTTCTTATAAAGTCTTTTTTCTTTCCTGTAACTGGCAGTCTTATGATATGCATATCCAAGCATAACATAATCATTTGCCCACTTTGGTTTTGAATCCCATTTTTTATATATCTCCAGAGCATTTATCATTACAGAAATTGCTTTATCATACTGATCCAGGGCAACATAAATCCGGCCTAATTCATAATAAAGTGGCGGATATTGATCATCAATTTCCAGAAATTGATTTAAGTATTTAATTTCTTCATTTGGTGTCTCAAATAACATGGCATGAAGCCAATTAATGTGAATATTCTGACTTATGGGTATCTGATTTCTTTTTTCATAAACCTTCAGGCACCATTTTTTTGCCGGGTCAAACTGCCACTGGTTATAATAAGCCACAGAAAGCATTGTTATTGCAGAATAAAAGTTTGAGTCAATAGCTATAGCTTGCAGATACATGTTCGCTGCTGTCGTAAAATCTGTCCTGTTGAAAGCATTTTGTCCATGCATGAAATACCTGTATGCTTCAGGCGAATTTGTAGGCGAAACATACTTGTTAAGGATAGATGATTCTTTTCTTAATTGAGCTATTATGAGAAAATCTTTTACCTGTACAGAAAGTGAATCAATTATGTTAAAGATCATTTCTTCTTTTGCAGGACTTTTTATCTGAAAGGACTTAATGACCTCTTCATTTTTCGAGTCAATAAGTTGTGTATTTACCCTTACTGTATTACCCTCCTGATTTATGCTTCCATAAATTAGGACACTTGCTTCCAGTTTTTGTGAGATTATACTTGCAACAGATGGCACGATTGAGGCATAATTTGTAAGGCCTCTGCTCTGAAGCAGGCTGTTGACCGTCTCTATCTGCCTGACTTTTAATTCTTCAGAGTTTGTCAGGTTTGTTATCAATTCATTCTGGATCCCGCCCTGCCAGATATTCCATATTGTGTCATTGGTCAGATTCTGAAAAGGCATTACAGCGATAGAAATTTTGCCATCTGCAGATCTAAGTTTTTCCAATATACTTTTTTTGAATAGCTTAGGATAAACAAGTACCACAACAAGTGCTAATATTGCTATTATTGCTGCCGCTGATAATAACTTTTTCCTGGTCCATTTAACAGGTTTTTCTCTCTCTGCCTCTCTCTCTTCCTTATCGGCTGTCCCGACTGGTTCCCTGTGCTCAGGTTTCTCTTTTACCTGTTCACCCGGTTCATTCTTCAATCCTAAGATTATCTCTTTTATCGCAAGAGCTACTTTGTTTATCTGGTCACGATAGAAGGTTTTATTAAGATTGTCATTCGGGCTTTCCTCCTCAGCTCTCAAAGATCTGTTAACTCCGGGAGATTTATAAATAAGCTCAATGCCACGAAGTACACCACCCAGAACCGATTCGCATAATTTAATATCCTCACTGTCGAGGTCATGAATACGTACCGGAAGCACCCTGTTAGCCACATTACCATTAGGCAATTTTACCTTCAATCCGAACTGATCCTGTGAAGCCTGTTCAATGAATGCTTTAAACTCATGCTCCCATGCAAATGATCTGGGATCACAATAAGTCTGTGAAATGACCGGAATAAAGATCAGACATTTGAGTTTCTCTTTCAGTGAGGCATCCACATCGTGTGTCTCCAGAAGTCCATCATGAGGATTGATGTCAAAATAGACACCGATCTCCTCTTTGAATGTTGATTCAAGCTCTCCCTTCAGATGATTGACTAACTCGGTAACCCAACCGTCGTGTTTGTTGTCTTTCTGACGGTAGCTGATAAAGATGTCGTAACTATATCCTTCAATAATGCTTGACATTTGGGGTTTATTTATTTCATTATCAAAGTTAAGTCAAAGTTAGAACGAAAGCAATTTTATTTTATCCTGATCAAAGTGAAACTTTGTATAATGATTCGTGAGAGGTTTTGATAAATGATTTGGATTTACTATAGAAATCAAAACCTTTAGTAAGAAGGATATAAAGGGATTTTGTTGAATGGCCACCTAAACCGGTTCATCGAAGGTAATCCAAAACCTTTGACCTCAATTATTCACCTCACATAAATTTTATTTTGGCTTTTTATTAAGGCTTCTGTTAATTCTGGAGTCTTCAATAATGAATATCAGGGTTATAATAAATGATAATACTATTCCAGTTGAAAAAGGATTAGCAATATCAATCTTATAAAGAAATTTGATAATAAAGAAAATGATTATCGGTGTACAGAATGATTTTAAAGCGGAAATACCGATCTTTTTTAAATGTTTCAGATAGGATTTGTTTTTAATATAACGGCCAATAATGACTATCAGAAATTGCACCAGAAAAAATCCCAATGAAATATGAAATATTTTTTCCGATAAGATTTTGGTGTTTACGGTGCTTATTAAGGAGCTTTGTATTTCATTTTCCTTTAAAATTAGTTCATTAAAGAATTTGGGATCAAGGGCAATATTTTTCTCATTATTAGATTGAACTCTAATAGATCTGTTCAGGGAAGCGCAAAAATTTGAAAATCTTGAGGTCTCAGATCTGACAGTTGAATTAGAGAGATCGACAATTACTGGAATATATGAATGAAATATCAATATGATTGCAGCTCCTGTTATGAACAGAAATTTCATAATTCCGGTAAAATGTCTTCTCAGGCTTAAATCAGAGAAAAAGAAATAATCAAACATTTTAGGATTATCTTTTCTTAAAGAAAACATGAACAAAGTGTTAATGGTAAATTGAGCTATCACAATCCAGAATAAATATTTCCAGATAAAACCAGTGAATTGCGCTATAGAAATATCTCTTATTGAATTAATCAGGAGAAATCCTGCACACGCAATGAGAACAACACCAATCGAAGTTATGATTATTATCCTTTTAAAACGGTTCTTATATTTTTCCTCAAAGGAATTTGAATAGTTTAAAAAGGTTTGAGGTGTTGAAAAAAGGAACAGATCAGTAAGAAAATCAAATGAAATAGAGATAAATCCGCTTAATAAGTACAAAGTGACAGACAGAGGCAACAAGGTCAGAAGTATTAAAAAGCGTTTTTCAAATAATAAATAATAACTATAAGCTAACGATTTAGAATATGATCTTACAGATATATCAGGTTTATCCCAGTTAGAAATAAATGATTGTAATTCCAACCTGAACAGGACAGAAAAGAGGCTAAGGATAAAAATTACAATAACAAATATTAAATAAAATTTGTAGTTAGTAAAAACAGGACTGACTAACTTTTGAAGTCTTAATAAATATGCCTTCATTTAGATTTCAGTTTAATGTATTATTATATTTATAAATATATCTGTTGACCCTGGGGACAGACTTATATTTTTATTAAAAAGAGAATATGACTTTCGTAGTCCTATTAATACGAAAAATAAAGGATAATGTTTTGTACTTTGCCTGTCCGTTTTATAAATAAAACAGGACAAACAGCTCCATAATGGAAATCTGTTTAGAAGCTAAAACATTGACAATCAATGATTCCGGAAGTAATTTATGATTTCTTAAAAAAACGAGTCAAATAAAAATCCGTTCGTCAAATTTTCTCCTGCAAAGCCGATTTCATCCAGATCAACTGCTTTTCAATATTATCATTAAGCTTATAAGGCTTTATATGGTTGCTTATGCTTTCACCAACGATTTCAATCTTGTTTAAATCAGCTGTGCCTAATCCGGACTGTGCACAATAGTTCAGATAACCGATTTTTGCAAAATCCACACCCATCAGCTCAACAGCCACACGGTCAGCGGCAAGCCAGTCGGTACTGACAACACAGACTCTATGGTCAACAGGAGTCCCATTGTTTGGACCATTTCCTTCCATACCTTCGAATCCGTCAATTACGGCAAGGTGCGGATGAAGGCGGGATGAAAGGTCGTACAGATTATAATTGATCCCCCTGTAGCCACTTCCATGTACAATCGATTTGTCACTCCTTGTGCCCTCCTTGCGGTTTCTTCCAAAGGCAAATCCAGGATCTTTTACAGGTGCACCAAATACAATATTCTTCAGAGAAAGAGTAACTATTGTCCGGTCATGAGTTTTCATCCTGGCCACCGATATTATATAGGAATCCGGACTGAGCAACACACGTGAAAACCTCACAGGATGAGGCTTGAAATCTTTTTCATCAAATACGTACAGTATTTCAGATCCTTCCTGATCCAGGTCAACCAGTTTTACAGGATATTTATTCGCAAGCCGGTAATATCCATAATTACTAAATCCGTCGAATGTAGGTCCATTGGCAGCTGACTCTGCAATAATTACATTATCCAGCTTCCTGATCGATTTTAGAAATTCCAGTATGCCTTCAAGGGTATCAGCATGGGTTGCGCATAAAGGAACGTCAATAGAGACATTGTTTGGTTTGAGAACTACACGACGATTCCCGATAGCCTGTCTGATTCTCTTCGAGTAAGGCTGGAGAGCACGGAATGCAAGGTCAGCTCTGTTGTCACCTGATGTAATAGCAACACTTGCAGGTATTTGTTCCTGTTTATTAACGGAAGTGAAGTTATTTAAAGGGCCAACAAAAGAGGCGGCAACTCCTCCCATAAGAGACGTTTTAAGGAAATTCCGGCGGTTAATGGTATTCATAATGAATTTTTTTAGGTTTTAAAATTTTCCCAGCAGATCCTTTACCGCATCCTTATGCACCATAAAGTCCATCATTTTCAGCTTCACATAATCCTCTGAAAAGAAGTAATAACCAAACTCTTTAGCATTGGGATCATTATTGCGGGAACCTGAACCGGAATCCTTTATCAGGAACCAGTCTCTGCCATCTTTTTCCAGATATCCTACAAGATGCACGCCGTGGTCATCAGTTGTTGTATTGTTTGAAAATCTGAACTGGCGTGCATCATCATTTATATATGCCGATGGAATATCAAAGTCTGGGACGACAGCGCACTGGGTCATCCGGTCAAATCCGGGTTCCGAAATATCACCCCCGATGCTGACACTATATCCTTTTCTGATGACACTCTTTAAGGTTGCCATATAAACATCGAGGGGAACATTATGATAATCAGCACTGTGCCACCAGTTATCAGGAACTTTGTACTCTACCTTTTTATAAAATGGTTCCTGAGAATAGGAAAGGATATCCACATAATCATCCGGATTAATCTTAATAACTTCTTTCAGATACTGAACGGGTGTGATTTTCTTCCCGCTTAACGTAATTTCTGCAGGAGGCTCTCCTATGTAATGGTTCATGATAGATTTGATGGTGGCAATTGCTGCCTCTTCATCCCAGGAAGAATTAGCCTTCAGTGATTCCAGGTAACTTTTCATCTCATCAAACATAACCTGGTGATTGTGATACTTCCGTTCATTTAACAGACCGGTATATGCATCAAGGGGAACAACACCATACTTTTTCCAGATTCGTGTAACTGCATTGGCTTCAGAGCCTTCTTCAAATGCCGAGTTCCCACGCTCCCCAATATATCGCCGGGCTTTTTCGACAAATTCCCAGTACACAGTAAACATTTCCGACAGCCTGACTTGTAATTTATTGATACGATAAGCCTCAGATTCCAAGAATGAAGTTGTGGAAAAACACCAGCATGTACTAGTATTCCCCTGTGAAACAGGAGCATTATGCCACTGCTGATTTTTATACAGGTCAAATTTATTGGGTAAAGATGCTGAAGAAAGATCAACCATAAAGCTTTTATTAACCCTGGCAGGTTCGATTCTTTCTTTCACCTCGCGGTCATCCCTGAGGATGGAATTCTGGAAAAAACCAGGTTGCGGTGCCCTGAAAACAGCTTTGTCTTTATTCTGTCCTGAAACACTTACAGATACAGAAAAGAGTACTGCTACTGCAAATAATAATATATTCTTCTTCATGATAAAGTGTAAAATATTTAAAAGTTTGAATTTACTGTTTTTTCTGATGGATGAATTATCGTTCAGTTTATCAAGGATCATAAGGTATTAAATATAAGAAAGTATCAATATTTATTCATCACTTTAGTTTAATAATTCTGCATACTCCGGCAAATCCGGGAGTTTTGACCCGGCAAATATATAAACCGGGCTGAGCTTCAACTCCTGAATCACTGCGGCCATCCCAGCTAACTAACATTTGCCCTGGATAATGAATATCATTTGTCAGTGTCCGGATTTTCATTCCCGATAATGAGAAAATATTTACTGAGACATGATTTTCTGTCGGGAGAGTAAAGGAGATATCTGTATGATTCCTCATCGGATTCGGAGCGACTTTTAATACCAGGTTATTTAATCCGAAATTGTCTTTAATCCCCAGCGCTTCATTCACTCTCACAACCGCAGTATCAAGATTACTGATATGGATATTATCGAACCAGATCTTTTTGCCAAGAATGTCTGTATATTCAGTTGATATTTCCAGCCTGTCAACTTTTGTCCAGTCAAACTTACCTTCCGGATTATACCAGGTTCCGTCGTCCCATGATCCGCGTTCTGTAAACGATGTCAGCGGAATACGTACATGATGCCATCTTCTGTCCCATTCAGCATCTTCCTCATCAATTGTAGTCCCCATCCGCCATGGATGGTCATCCGGGGCATCAGTTTTGGAATCACGGAATCGTATTTCGAATTTAATACCCGGTTCACTGCCTCTAACCATAAGATCGAGAGCATAATTTTCTGAAACAAGCCTGGTCAGATCTTTATCCGGAATAAAATTGAAGCCAACAGCATTATACTGGTTGAAGCCATTCCAGTAAAGGCAGTAACGATCATTGTCGGGAAGGTTGTCAGAATAAAAGTTTATGGGTCCGCTGCTATAGCTGGCATTCTCAATCTTCTGCTCAATATAATCAGTATAGATCAGGAATCCTGTTGAATCCGGACGGATCGAAAAAGGCGTCTGTGGCGGCACAATAAAGTCAAGGGAATCAAGTAACCGGACATTAAGATCATGCTCGAAAAATGCATCCGATCCTTTATTGAAAAGTCCGAAGCCTCCTTTATAATCCCACATGGTCCATGGTATATTGTTTTCTTCAAGATAATCCCTTACAACCTTATACCAGTAGCATCTGTCGGCATCATCGCTGTTAGGGATATAAACGCCAAGCTCACCGCAGAAGATATTGACATTTCTCGAATTTCTGAAGATGATCGCATTATCTATCAGTTGTTTGACATGACTGATAGTTCCGTCTGAAGGATAATTATTCAGGCTGTTCTCAATCCATGTTCCTTGTAGTGAAACAGGGCAGACAGGCATTTCGGCAGAGTTGTATGGAAATGGTACTCCTGCCAGAGGAGCCATAGAAGGAGAGACCCAGGTAGCTCCCTGGTGAGTGAACATAAAAGGATCATAAAAATGGAAAGTATAGAGAAGGTTTGGATCGGTATAAACAGGCAGATTTTTTAATTCAGTATACGTATTGTAACCTGAACCACCTACGATAATTGTATGTTTTGTATCATAGTTTCTGATGGCATTTATTGCCTGGTTTTGAATGGTGCCCCAGGTTGACGTTGTTATACCATGCGGCTCATTCAGGATTTCATACAAGATATATTGTGTGCGGTCTTTATAATGTGAAGCCATTTGTGACCACACTTTTACCAGGATATCTGCCACATCAGGACTTGTATCGCCATCCGGATCAAAACTGTGGTTGTCGAGAATAAGGTAAAGGTGCAACTGTTCGCACCAGGTTACTGCGGAATCAAGAAATGAAAAATAAAGCGGATCAAGTGTATAAGACGGACTTCCGGAAGTCATATCATGCATTGCAATTGGCAGCCTTATTACATCACATCCGAGGCTCTTGATATTTACCAGGTCCTTTTTAGTGAATTTTGTGAATTGTATCTCTCCGGGGCTGCCTACCTGGAACCAGCTTGTCAGGTTTACTCCCCTCGAAAATGGAGCCTGTGATCTTAATGGATTGATACAGGATATGAAAAATATTATCAAAATCCATTTTATATTTCCTTTGCCTGCTGACACTTTGGATACGGATTAGTCAGAACATAAAGTTAAGAAGAACCAAAGCTAAGATAATTACAATTTTTGTTTAAGTGTAATATTTGGAGGCGATTCAAAATTGAATATCTTTAGAAATATATCAGTCCCTTTAAAAATCCATTAAAAAAAACGACCATGAAATATTACATGACTGTTTTTCTGATTGTTATATGCTTCACGGCTTTTTCACAAAAACCTGTTCTTTCTGCAGGTAAACTGGATGAGCTAATGCCGGTTCGCGGATTTTGCATTGCTGCACCACAACCGGAAGATCTTGAGGAGTTTATCAGATTTATTGATGAAGAGCTTAGCCCGAGGAAGGTAAACACTCTGATCCTCAGGGTTGATTATAATTATCAGTATAAAAGCCACCCGGAGCTCAGAGACTCAATCGCTCTTTCCAAAAAGGACGTTAATAAGCTGGTGGAAGCTTGCAGCAGGAATAAAATCCGCGTAATTCCCCAGGTAAATCTGCTTGGACATCAATCATGGGCAGGCCGAATCGGAAATTTATTGAAAGTGTATCCCGAGTTTGATGAGACTCCTCTCGTAAAGATGCCCGAAAAATATGTCTGGCCAAATCCTGACGGATTATATTGTAAAAGCTATTGTCCGCTTCATCCCGGGGTCCACGATGTTGTGTTTGAAATAGTAGACGAGATTTGTGAGGCATTTGAAACAGATGCATTTCATGCAGGAATGGATGAAGTTTTCTATATTGGCGAAAAGCAGTGTCCCCGATGTTCAGGGAAGGATAAAGCTGAGTTATTTGCAGGTGAAATAAGGACAATCCGTGATCATCTTGCAATAAAAGGGCGTCAGCTTTGGATATGGGGCGACAGGCTGATTGACGGAAAAACAACCGGGATAGGTGAATGGGAAGGGAGCTATAATAATACATACAGAGCCATTGATATGATCCCGAAAGATGTAATCATCTGCGACTGGCATTATGAGCGTCCTGACCAAACGCCTGTTTATTTTGCCATGAAAGGGCTTAATGTTGTCACCTGTCCATGGAGGAACCCCGACAATGCAGTTTTACAGGCACAGGATATGATAAGATTCCGGGATCATTCAACCCGGGAAATGAAAGGTCGTTTTATGGGAATGGTGCAGACAGTCTGGTCGGGTGCAGGACAGTTTCTTGATAGTTACTACGGAAGAAAAACAGAAAATGATTCGAATACCCCTGTAAACTGTTTCAAAGCACTATATGATGAAATAGACAGGCTTTCTGATATGAAATGATCGATTGAGGGTGTATCAAAAAGGCACCACCTCCTCCTGACACTTCGGTCAGGGTGGTTTATACGAATTTTGAGACGGACTCATTTATCGATCAAAATATTTTTAGCTGGAAATTTACCGGTACCATAAACCATACAGGAACCGGTATTCCATTCTGTTTACCAGGCCGGAATTTTGGCAGGGTACTCACTACCCTGATTGCCTCCTGATCAAGAAGCGGATCAACACCTCCCAATATCTCTATCCTGTTAACGGAACCATCCGCATTCACAACAAATTTCAATGTTACTTTCCCCTGGATGTTATTCATGATTGCTTCTTCCGGATATTTTATATTCTTTGCTATATAGTCCAGCAGTGCCTGGTTTCCTCCCGGAAATTCAGGCATCTCTTTTGCAAAAATCACTGGTTCGATTTCAACAGGTATTTCCGGTTCAGATATAGCATCTGTAATGAAAGCAATAGTATCGTTAAC
Organism: Bacteroidales bacterium; assembly: GCA_022865305.1. Lineage (GTDB taxonomy): Bacteria > Bacteroidota > Bacteroidia > Bacteroidales > VadinHA17 > LD21. The sequence continues at coordinate 67,237 of JALHSP010000034.1, forward strand.
ATCTTTATCGGTTAAAGTAGTTGTCAGTTCTTCGGTGGTTGGAATAAAATCTGTGGGTAGTGTGGTATCTGTTGCTACCACCGGTACAACATTCTTCATTGCCTTGAAAAGCTCAGCCGGCGGTTTTACTTCAGGCTCTTTAATAACTTCAGGTTTGTAATCATCTATTGTGATTATTATAATTTCATCAGGTACTGGCAAGGCTCTGCCTGGTTCAGATTTCAGGAATAGCAGGACAACGATTACTGAACAGAATGCCAGCGCGCTGAGAATAGAGAAGCTTGTTACTGATTTATAGCGTTTCCGGAGGTCGTATGCTCCGTATTCTTTGTTGCGGTTCTCGAATATGATTTCATCAAATGCCGGAACCTTATTTTCATTCCTCTTCATTTTAATAGGTTTTAGTTGTAAAACATCCACAGGACAACCGTTTTAGCTATACTAATAAAGAGGTGTTTCTTCAGATAATTATGAACAAAAACAGTGCCAGTCTTGCCGGTCTTGCCAGTCTCATTTGTAACTAAGGTTTATTTTGACTTTCATGACTTGCACGACCTGCACGACTCATCTATAAGTTCTCGTCATTGAGGCTGGTACAACAATCACAAAATCAGCCTTCCCTTTGCTCTTTTCATCCATTTTGTCTGTTTCATCCTGAAGAACAGTTGTGATTGTTGCGACTTTTAAACCGGGCGAATATTTATTCAGGTACCAGATGATCCCCATATACCTTTCGGAATGATAGCTTCCGTTGTAATGAATTACAGTCTGTTCCGGCTGGCGGTATTTAACAATCGAATTTGCCATTGTTGCATCTTTAATAGCCTGTGCTTTTGGTAAATTCTCGCTTACCTTCTGAGCCATCGGTCCGCCTATTGAGCTTCCCATCGACAGCATATCTTTATAACATGGAAGTTCAGGATCATATTCAATAGGCAGAGGGACAATATATTTCAACCCTTCAGGGGAGATTTCCTGAAGTGCTTCAAATCCCCCTGAATTGACAACAGAAGCATATCTCCTTGGAATATTGGTGGCAATGAATTTCAGTCCATTATTTTTAGCAAAATCCAGCAGGAGTTTATAATTGGTCTTGTAATTATTCCAGAGACGAACTTCACTTTCGAATGAGGATTCTTTAATTATTCCTGAAAAATACTCATCAATAAGCATCTGGTTGTCAGTTTCAAACATTTCAGCAGCAAGGACCAGTTCTTTACCTTTCATGTCAAATAGGTTCTTTGTCATCTCGAACTCCAGCCAGTGTGCAATGGGATTATCATGCAGTTCCCCGAAAAAAATAACGTCAGCTTTCGATACCTCTTTGAGCATATCTCCGTAATCGGCTTTTCTCCCTTCGCCTGTAAAGATCCTGTAAGCAGGTTTATCTTGTGCAGCGACGTTATTGAAAAAGAATATCAACAGAATAAGAAAAAATAATTTTAAGATTTTCATTTTTTCAGGTTTTTGATCAATTACAAAGGAATGCAAAAAAGGTTTAAGTGGCACATGGCAAAAAAAAGGCTGCACTCAGACAGCCTTTTAACCTTAAATCTCAAACGTCATACTTATTTTAATCCAAACCGATAACTTAACTTGATGAGGAATACATTTTTGGGTATATTGTTGTCTCTGTCAAATAAATCACCAATATCGCTGAATAAATTCATCACCCCTGAACCATTTGAATAGCTTCTGGTCTGGCTCCAGACCAGGTAAACCGTTGATCCGGGATTATATTCCCATCTCACAACAAGGTTGGAAAGGAATTCCTGAATATTAAAATCATTATTCCCGATTGTATAATCAGTCGTTCCATCTATATATTCATCAATCCTATAATTATTATTTTCAGTATCAAAGGTTTTCTGGGCGGTTGAGTAAGTCCAGAATCTCTCCCTGAATTCTTCTGCCATCGGAGCAAGAATGTATTTATGATCATAATACTTTCCTGTAGCAACAAATGGCTGCCCCCAGTATTGCAGAGTAAGATCAGGGCTCAGATTCAGATTTATCCTGAAAGAGGCATTTATTGTTTTCCTGTCAATGCTTGCAAAAATATACTTATCCTTGCCATTATAGTTTAATCTTCTTACATACTGAAGTTCAGAAAATGATTTGCTGAATCCGGGGCTCAGGGTAAGAAACAGGAAATTAGTTGGTTTATAGGTAACATCCAGTTCAGTGTACAGGCTTCTTGAGTTGTTTTCATTGCCTTTTGATCCGTTTGCAAAAACATTAAATACCAGTTTTTTGCGATTGTCAGTAGAGAAGCCGATACGGGCGTTTGTACTGCCTGGCATCCTCATCATCGGACCACCACGGAGCATTCCCGTTGAGAGTGAAGAACCGTTAAAATTGCCTCCTGTCCAGGCGCTCCAGTAGTTTTTCAGATTTATTGATGCATTCCATTCAAAACCTTTCCCTGTGAGGTCGCCTCCAAAATTATAAACGAAGTAGAAATCTCCGTTGATATTGAAACTCCGGTAGATCCACTTTGGGTCCCACTGGTTATATCCGGCCGCCAATACGGTAAGAACCTCATCTGCCTGCTGGATATATCCCAGGTCATTTGTTTCAAATCCTGGGGTTCTCCATAAGACACAACCCAGGAGGAACAGGTGGCCGTTGAGTTTCTGTATCTGCATCCTGCCTCCTGAACCGGTAAGAGATGTACGTTCAGGATCAAAAACCGTATAATCATTATCAGGCCGCTGGAAGTATCTTGCAGAAGATCTCTGTGTTAATTCCAGTACCTCTTTTGAACCGTTCACCTGACTAAGGGCTGCATTCAGGTTAAACATCCAGCTTTTTTTCCTGAAGTACTGTGTAAAGTCAAATCCGCCGGAATAGGCAGACTTATGCATATAGCTGCCAAGATTATCATCCAGATCCCGGTTAGTGCTTGTAATTATACCTCCGAGTATAGTATTTCCATCCTTAAAATCTCTTTGAACTCTGCCTACTAAATAATTTGTAAGTGGCTCAACAGTCTCGAACGTTCTGCCACCGGTAGTATCTATTTCAGCTTTTTCCTCTGCTGTTACTGCCTCAATAAAACCGAGAGATAGTCCATTCTTTGTTTTTCCTGTAAGTTTGGCTGCCCCGAGGATGCTTGTAAAACCAGGCACATCGGCATTCCACCCGTCATTGAGGTTCGGATATCCCTGTGGCCTGCGACCTATCCGCCTGGAATAAAACAGGTTGTCGTTACCAACATCACCATCACCAAGTCCAATGTTGAAATTTGTAATATTGTTGCCTTCAATAAAGAAGGGTCTTTTTTCCTGGAAAAAGGTTTCGTATGCCGTAAGATTTACCTCTGACGGATCAGCTTCAACTTGCCCGAAATCGGGATTTATGGTAAGATCCATCGTCATGTTGTTGGTAACGCCAATTTTTGCATCTATACCACCATTTATTCTATACTTCCGGCCTTTTGCCATAAAGGGATTTTCCGGTTCTTTCTTAAATGTCTGGGCTTTTGCAACACCGTATGGTGTAACATCGAATATTTTGCGGGGTTTGATTTGTTCGAGTCCGGACAGTTCACCAAACATATGGACAAATCCGGGTGCGTCTGAAGGAATATGCTGCCAGAAGTCGGTTTCATTTTTTCTGTAAAAAATCCGGGCCATCTCCAGACCCCAGACATCTCCGGAATTTTTTTCGAATCTGACCTGGCTGAAAGGAATTTTTATCTCTGCAATCCAGCCTTCGTTGTTAATAGAGGTTTTTACCCACCAGTTAGGATCCCATGATTGATTCTCATTCTGCCCGTCGTTCGTGAGCATAAAGTCGTACTTTACACTGGCAGAACTTACCCCGAAGACAAATCCGGTACGGAGATCATGAAAGCTGTCGACAATTATTGCAACAAGATCGCCGTCAACCTGGTCTCTGCGGGTCATGCGGTTAACAATACTGTCCGGACTTGTATCAAATGCTTTGAAAGCGACATACAGATTGTCTTCATCGAAAAGGATTTTAAATTCAGTCCTCTGTGATGCCTGTTTCCCATTATATGGTTCATTCTGTATAAAATCATCTATCCAAGTTCCTTCATTCCAGGCTTCATCGTCAAGGATCCCGTTTATTTCAGGAGCAACCTGCACTTTGGTCGCCTGATACCTCTTCTTCTCAGGATTCTGTTTCTCAGTGTTCTGTCCAAAAGCAAATGAAACAATCAGAAATATAATTGTAACTGAGGTTAAAATTTTTTTCATGCAAAGAGTCAGTTTTGGATGGTTTACTTGATAAGGACGTTCAAGAATGCAAATTGATGCAAAAAAACATAATTTATAATAATTACAAATTGTCATTTATAGATGTTGATTTATATAAAACAAAGACATTTTAATGGTATTTAAACCCTATATCAAAAGTTAAATATTAAAATTACTATCTTCGGCTAAAATCTTTTACCAATGGTTACACGCAGATCATTTATTTCAAAAAGTGCCGTCGCTGCAGCAGCAGCTATTATAACTCCTTCGGTTTTCAGCCGGAGTTTTCTCCCCGAGGTAAACTCTACCCTTAATGGTAAAAAAGTTCTGATTGTATGGGGAGGATGGATGGGACATGAACCTGATAAATGCAGGGATATTTTTGTTCCATGGATGGAGTCAGAAGGGGCAAAGGTCACTGTTTCAGATACCCTTGAGGCTTATGTTTCGATGGATTTAAAGAAAGATTTTGACCTCATTGTCCAGGCATGGACTATGGGAACAATTGCAGGCAACCAGGAAAAAGCCCTGCTTGAGGCAGTTAAAAGCGGAGTCGGCCTTGCAGGATGGCACGGAGGACTGGGAGATTCATTCAGAAATAACACTGAATACCAGTTTATGGTTGGAGGCCAGTGGGTGGCTCATCCTGGAGGTGTGATTGATTACAGGGTAAATATCACCGATCATAAAGATCCTGTGACAAAAGGACTCTCAGATTTTGATATGCATTCCGAACAATATTTTGTGCATGTCGATCCAAACGTTAAAGTACTTGCCACTACAACATTTACCGATAAAAATGCCCCCTGGATAGGTGGAAGCATTGTGCCTGTGGTATGGAAGAAAGTTTATGGAAATGGAAGGGTATTTTATTCATCTCTTGGTCATGTTGCCGGTGATTTTAAAGTGCCGGGCGCTTTAGAAATACAAAAAAGAGGTATCAGATGGGCTTGTATGAGTAAATATGAACCAATGGAGGAATGGAAACAGCCTGTTTATAAAGCTGGTAAGAACAAATAGCTCATTTTAATCATAGAGTTTAATAAACTCATATGTATTGCCGGTATACTCCAGAAATCGCAGGAAATCGGATTTAGCTATTACAAGAGAAGCAGTGTTGTCATTGGGATGAAAAGCGAGACGATCAGATTCATTTAATTTCTCATCCATAAACAGATGAACATGTTTCTCTTTATCATTAATCAGTCCGAATGGTGAAACAGAACCAGGTTCGATGTTTTTGCATCTGCCTGAGCTGTAGTCCCTCCAGTGGATCTTTGCATCTTCAATAGTAGCCAGCGGGGGATGTTCGTGATATTCGAACGCTACATTGAGTTTTTCAAGCAGCTCAAAGAGTTCTTTTTGTCCTCTCATCAGGATTTTTGGGTTTCGGGATATAGGAGAATTCCATTCCCACAAGCAAGGCAATGTCGACTCCTGCATCTTTCAGATCAATATCTTCCTCATCATAGTACCATTCTGCCAGTACCGGAACGCCTGCAGGTAAAAGTCTTTTGAGTTCGATAAAAATATCAAATAAGAATTTTGCAGATGAGGAATTAAAATATGAAAGATCAGTTTTAAATCTGAGAGGATGATCAGAGGTGAAAATTTTGTCTTCTCCTTCAATAATATCATCAATGAATGCCTTTATCCAGTCTATAACAGGATAGTAAAGTGCACGGACATCTTCAGGGGAAGATCTTCCGCGGATAAAAAAAATATTCTTGTCAGGGGAAAAATGAATCTCAGGAGTATTACGGGTTGGTTCGATATAAAGTCTTTGCATCTGCAGGCCTTTTTTACAAAAATGCACCAATATTTTATTAAATGCAAAAGTTTTTATATCAGTGGGAATTGCTGAATAACATGTTGCTCTCAGTTTCGGGATTATAGCCTGTATCTTCGATGAGATTATTCTTCGTTGAAGCTTCAACGGCCATCCTGTCACAAAGGTCATTTTCAGGATCGCTGGCATGTCCCTTTATCCAGACAAATTTTACATTATGCCTGCGGTAAATCTTAAGAAATCTAAGCCAGAGGTCCTGGTTCTTTTTCTTTTTGAAAGCTTTTGATTCCCATTGGAATACCCATCCTTTTTCGACTGCATCTGCGACGTATCTTGAATCAGTATAAACAACAACATTGCTGCCGGGTTTTTTCAGCGCTTCAAGTCCTGCAATTACTGCCATAAGCTCCATCCTGTTGTTGGTTGTCAGCCTGAACCCCTGTGACTTTTCCAGCCGGTGTTTGCCTGAGATAAGAACAACCCCATAGCCACCTGGACCAGGATTTCCGCTTGAAGCTCCGTCAGAATATATGGTTATGTTACATGACATGTGGAAGGACTATACCGGTATTTGTGAGGAAAAGCTTTATTGCAATCGATAAAAGGATTATGCCAAACACTTTTTTGAGTATGTGCAAACCTCCAATGCCGAGCATTCTTTCGAACCAAGAGGTAAGTTTTAGTACGAAATAGACAATGACCATATTAAGAATAAGGGCGATTAATATGTTTATTGAATGATATTCGGCTTTTAACGAAAGTATTGTTGTTATTGAACCAGCTCCTGCAATTAGTGGAAAAGCAATAGGTACAATTGATCCGCCACCGGTAGAATTGTGTTTAAAAAGCTCAATACCAAGAACCATTTCCATTCCTATAAGGAAAATAATGAACGACCCTGCGATGGCAAATGACGAGACATCCACACCAAAAATACCAAGTAATGGACTTCCGATGTATAAAAAAGCCAGGAATATAACAAATGAGACCAGGGTAGCCTTACCTGGTTCAACATCACCTGATTTTGACTTTATATCAAGAATTATAGGGATCGATCCGGGAATATCGATTATGGCAAACAAAACCATAAAGGCTGCAATAATTTCTACTATATTAATTTGCATGGATTCAGAATTTTGGTGCAAATGTATGCAGAAAAAATCAGAAAACTTTACCCCATCGGGTATCCTCATGAAGTTGCGCTCAATAAATATTAAAATTCAAAAGCCATCTGGGTATCAAAAAGTGTGAACGATTTCCGGTGGTAAGGAGTGATCCCATGTTTCATGATTGCATCTCGGTGCAGGGAGGTAGCATATCCCTTGTTTTTATTCCAGCCGTACAGGGGGAATTCATTATGGATCTTTTCCATATATTCATCCCTGAATGTTTTTGCCAGTACTGATGCTGCTGCGATTGAGAAGAATAATCCATCACCTCTTATAATTGTCTTATATCCAATGTTCTTATATGGAAAAAACCTGTTTCCGTCTATCAGGAGGAACTGGGGCTTTTTTTTTAGTCCTTCAACTGCAAGGTGCATTGCCTTTATTGAAGCCCTCAGGATATTGAGTTCATCAATTTCACGGTTATCGATAAATGCAACATTCCATGCTATTGCCGAACTTATTATTTCATCTCTCAGGATAGTTCTCAGATTTGGCGTAAGTTTCTTAGAATCAGTAAGTACGGGATGCCTGTAATTCTTTGGAAGGATTACCGCTGCAGCCACCACTGGACCCGCCAGGCAACCTCTTCCGGCTTCATCACAGCCGGCTTCAGTTAGATTATGATACAGATACGACTTAAGCATTGCTTCTCTTAAAATCTTCCGGATAAAAGTAAAAAATATTATGACCGTATAAAAAATTGAGTAATAAGAAAAATTTTTTACTTTTTAGTAAAAAATTAACATAAGTTTTTAACATATTTATCAACAAAAAATATTGTTTTGTCAAAAATTTATTTATTTTTGATGTCCCGAGAAGTTTTTGTAAGAATGATAAAAGGGACAAAAATTCTAGTATTTGTACTAACAATTTCCTGGACGAGTGCTTTTAGTCAGCAACTTTCGCACCAGGTACTTGTTCCTCTTGCTGGCGTCATATCTAACTCCCAGGTTAGTTATTCCCAGACTGTCGGTGAGACAGCAGTGCAGATTATAAGTTGTCCGGCGTATATTTTCACTCAGGGATTTCAGCAACCCAGGATGATTAAACAGACCTCTGATGATGAACACACAGGAGATGATATTAAGGTCTATCCGAATCCTGTGTCGGATTATGTATACATTGAGCTATACGGCGAAACAGCAAGGACTTTCAAAATTGATATTATCAATATTACAGGGACTATAGTTCTTACTGATAAAAGAGTCTTTTATGACCAGTTCTGGTACAAGGAACCATATAATATTCAAAACCTCATAAGAGGATTTTACCTTATAAGGATTTCTACTGATGATAGAACAATAAACCGCATATTCAAGATTGAAAAGATTTAAACCTGACTCATATGGCTTCAATTTTTACAAAGAAAAACCTGATTTTGTTGACACTTGGAGTTTTAAGTGCAAATGTTTTTGCTCAGAATAATGTTCCTCTTGGGATTCATTACCAGGCAGTTGCCAGAGATAATTATGGCAATGAACTTGTCAGCAGGAAAATAAGCGTTAAGTTTTCGATAATTTCGGGTGATCCTTTAAGTCCCGCAGTTTATCAGGAGCTTCATCAGGACGTAAACACTTCGCAGTTTGGTGTCTTTTCAATTATTATTGGTCATGGAGTGCCGACAGGCAGTGCACCGTGTGGTGAATTATCAGAGATTTCATGGGATCAGGCGAATCATTATCTTAAGGTCGAGGTTAAATTTGAAAACGATTTTTTGGATATGGGTACAATGCAGTTCCTTGCTGTTCCCTATGCTTTGTATGCACAGAAATCACTGGAACCCGGGCCTGCCGGGCCAAAAGGTGATCCGGGACCAAAAGGCGATCCGGGCGATCCGGCATCGGATAACCAGACACTATCAGTAGTTAATGTTGACGGGTCAGATTATCTTGCCATTTTAAACGGTAACCAGGTAAAAATATCAGCCATTGAAAAAGACGGAGATCCGACAAATGAAATTCAGGATCTGACTTATGATGCTGTTAACAGGGTTTTACGTCTATCGAAAAGTTCAACCTCAGTAATTGATCTGACTGAACTTAAGAATGATGCAGATGCAAGTCCTACAAATGAAATACAGGCTCTAACATACAATCCGGATAATCATATATTGACTTTATCTATTGGAGGTGGTACTCCAACAATTGACCCGTTAATTGCATTCAGAGCTGGTATTCTGTCTACTGTTAACTTGCCTGATGCTACAGAAGCTCCAATAATATTTGACCAGTCAACCGGAAATAATTATAATGATGGTGCAAATTATAACTATGCAACAGGCAATTTTATACCTCCTTATAATGGTATTTATACATTTAATGTTTCTTTAAACCTACCAACCAATGCTTCAGTGATAGTTAAAATTGCAGGACGTGAGGATGAAAAAATCATTGGTTCGTATGCATCTGGAGGAATATTCACGGGAAGTGTGACAATGAAACTTACTCCTCTGAATGTAGTTAACGTTGTGGTTAAACAAATAAATGGTTTTCCAATCCCATTTAATTTTTCTGGTTATTTTTCAGGCTTTAAAGTATATTAATAGAATCATGGAACCCCTCCGGGGTTCATTTTTCTTGTGTGGATTGATGTACTAAAATTGTGAAATCCCTCCGGGATTTTATTAAAAATGTTCATTTTATCAATAAATAAATACCGCGTAACGGTTCCATCAATTTTAGGAATTGGATGGTAAAATATATCATAAACCGCGGAGCGGTTCCACAATATTAGGTATTGGACGGCATAACATATCATAAACCGCGGAGCGGTTCCATCAATGTTCTCGGAATTATTCCGAGGCTATATTATATGTTTTGAATTGTTTTTAAATTTCCGCATCAATAAAACCTTAATTTTGTACAAAATATTCTGTCTTATGATCACTAATGAACAAATAAAGGATTTATCGGAACGCCGTGATGCGTTAAGGAGGTATCTTTGACATCGACGGCAAGCTGAAGCTCATTGCAGAAAAAGAGACCATTTCCCAGCAACCCGGTTTCTGGAATGATCCGAAACAGGCAGAAGAACTTCTTAAAAGCATATCGCTTCTCAAAAGCTGGACAACAGAATTTGAGATGATAAACACCGCAATCGACGATTTGACTGTGATAAATGATTTTTTCAGGGAAGGTGAAGCAACCGAGCAGGATATTGATAGCCAGTATGACAAATGCCTTTCCATGATCGAAGACCTCGAAGTTCGCAATATGCTCCGTAAGGAGGAAGATCAGCTCGGGGCTATTTTGAAAATCAATTCAGGAGCAGGTGGCACTGAGAGCAACGACTGGGCAGCAATGCTGTTGAGAATGTATCTGCGTTGGGCTGAAAGGAATAATTTTAAAACTAAAGAGCTTGATTTTCAGCCCGGTGATGAGGTAGGGATTAAATCAGTAACAATTGAGATTGACGGTGAACAGGCTTATGGCTACCTGAAAAGCGAAAATGGCGTGCACCGGCTTGTGAGAATCTCACCTTTTAATGCGCAGGGGAAGCGTCAGACTACATTTGCGTCAGTATTTATTTCTCCGCTTGTTGATAACAACATCGAAATTGAAGTTAATCCTTCCGATATTACATGGGAAACATATCGCTCAAGCGGAGCTGGAGGCCAGAATGTAAATAAAGTTGAAACAGCAGTCCGCCTCAGGCATCATCCTTCAGGCATCGTGGTTGAAAACCAGGAGACAAGATCGCAACTGAACAATAAGGAAAATGCAATGAGGATACTTAAATCGCAGCTTTATGAACTTGAACTGAGAAAACGCATGGAAGAGAAGGCAAAGATTGAAGGCGAAAAGAAAAAGATCGAATGGGGCTCACAGATAAGGTCTTATACACTTCATCCCTATAAAATGGTTAAAGATCACAGGACAAACCATGAAACAGGAAATGTACTGGCAGTTCTTGACGGAGATTTGAATCCATTCATAAAATCATACCTGATGGAATTTGCCAGTAAATAATAAAAAATCTTTTCGCCCTGATATGATGATAAATTTTATGAAATGGTTGTCAGCTAATCAGCTAATTTGTACTGCAAATTCATTCCTTTCAGAAAATGGCTAAAAGTGAAAAGCTTTTTGAGCAGTTTCCGCCGGTAAGCACTAAAGAGTGGATGGATAAGATCACTGCTGATCTGAAGGGTGCTGACTTTAATAAAAAACTGGTCTGGAAAACCATTGAGGGATTTGATGTGCTGCCATTCTACAGGCAGGAGGATTTAGCAAAGCTGAAATATATTGACTCCCTGCCCGGAGAATTTCCATTTTTAAGAGGCAAGAAAATAAATAATAGCTGGAGAATCCGGCAGGACATTGAAGTAACAGATTATCCGGCAGCTAACGAAAAAGCCCTTAAGATCCTGGCTAACGGTGTTGATTCCCTGGGATTTATTATTACTGATCCGGAGACAGTAAGCGAAAAGAATTTTAACATCCTGCTTAAAGACATTTCTCCAGAAGGCGTTGAGCTGAATTTCCTTTCAAACGCAAAAGCCAGAGAGATCCTAGGCATCTTTAATGCTTACATAGATAAGACAGGGACAGATCACAATAAAATCGTCGGAGCCATTGAAACAGATCCAATAAGCCGGCTAATGCTTAATGGAACACTTTGTATACCGGTCGAACAGGGATTTGATTATCTGGCAGGAGTTATTGCATCAGCATCCATTCTTCCGCAATTTCGTGCAGTGCATCTGAACGCTTCAAATTTTGGCAACGCAGGAGCAGATATTGTACAGGAGCTGGCATTCGGAATATCAATGGGAGCTGAATATCTTTCGCAACTTACCGAAAGGGGAATTAAGCCTGAAATTGCAGTATCAAAAATCAGGTTCTCTTTCAGTACGGGATCAAATTACTTTCCTGAAATTGCAAAACTAAGGGCAGCACGTTTATTATGGTCGGTTGTCACAAATGGATTTCTGGCTGATTCAGATAATGCATCCGGAATGGAAATTCATTGCGCTACAACCAAATGGAATAAAACCCTTTATGATCCTTATGTAAATATGCTGAGAACCCAGACTGAAGCAATGGCTGCAATTCTTGGAGGGACCGATTCGCTTACCGTTGAGCCTTTTGACATTGTCTTCAGGCAACCTGATAATTTTTCAGAAAGAATTGCGCGTAATCAGCAGCTCATACTTAAGGAAGAATCCTATTTCAATAAGGTTGCTGATCCAGCTGGCGGGTCATACTATTTAGAGAATCTGACACACCTTATTGCGGAAAATGCCTGGAAATTGTTCCTTGAGATCCAGAATCATGGGGGGTTTATTGAGTGCCTGTTTAAAGGATTGATCCAGGGAAAGATCAGGGAATCAGCGACTAAGCACAAAGCAGGGATGCCTGAAAAAATAATTGTATTTCCTGAAATAAGCTCTGATGCATTTAAGTCCTCCGGGAATCAGGGGGACGGGAAGACGGTGAAACCGGAATTCAGGCACAGTGACTTAAGTAACCTGCCGTTTAAAAAAAGGGATTTTCGTGAGTGGGAAAAGAGCAAGCACGTTGTCAAGGACTGGATAACAGCTGAAGGTCTTCAAATAAAAAGTGTTTATGGGAAGGAAGATCTTAATGGCATGGAGCATCTTGGATATGCAGCAGGAATTCCGCCCTTTTTACGGGGCCCTTATTCTACCATGTATGTTTTACAGCCATGGACCATCCGGCAGTATGCGGGATTTTCAACAGCTGAAGACTCTAATGCTTTTTACCGGCGAAATCTTGCTGCCGGTCAGAAGGGACTCTCTGTAGCGTTTGATCTGGCTACACACCGGGGATATGACTCTGACCATGACAGAGTTGCAGGGGATGTTGGTAAAGCAGGAGTTGCCGTTGACTCCGTCCTTGACATGAAGATCCTTTTTGACCAGATACCTCTTGATAAGATATCTGTTTCAATGACCATGAATGGCGCAATTCTGCCAATAATGGCATTTTACATTGTTGCCGCACTTGAACAGGGAGCAAAACTGGACGAACTGACAGGAACAATACAGAATGATATTCTTAAGGAGTTCATGGTAAGGAATACATATATATATCCTCCGGAATTCTCAATGAAGATCACTGCCGATATTTTTACGTATATGTCGGCAAAAATGCCAAGGTTCAATTCAATCAGCGTTTCAGGATATCATATGCAGGAGGCTGGAGCAACATGTGATATTGAGCTGGCATATACTCTTGCCGACGGGCTTGAATATCTTAGGACGGGCATTAAAGCCGGTCTCGATATTGATGCTTTTGCACCGCGGATCTCATTTTTCTGGGCAATTGGCATGAATCACTTTATGGAGATTGCCAAAATGAGAGCTGCAAGAATGCTCTGGGCAAAAATAGTTCATGGCTTTAATCCCAAAAATCCAAAATCTCTTGCACTCAGAACGCATTGCCAGACCTCCGGGTGGAGTCTTACGGAACAGGATCCGTTTAATAATGTAGGCAGAACATGTATCGAAGCAATGGCAGCTGCATTTGGACATACCCAGAGTCTTCATACTAATGCGCTCGATGAAGCACTTGCCCTGCCAACCGATTTCTCAGCAAGAATAGCCAGGAATACACAGATATATATACAGGAAGAGACCCGGATTTGCCGGGCAGTTGATCCATGGGCAGGTTCATATTATATTGAAACACTGACACATGAGATTGCCCACAAAGCCTGGGAGCATATTATGGAAATAGAAAACCTCGGAGGAATGGCCCAAGCTATCGAGTCGGGTGTCCCGAAAATGAGGATTGAAGAGGCTGCAGCAAGGGCACAGGCAAGAATTGATTCGGGTGTACAGACTATTGTTGGAACGAACAGGTACAGGCCTGAAAAAGAAGATCCGCTGGAGACACTTGAGGTTGATAATACCGCTGTCCGTGAATCTCAGATAAAGCGTCTTGCAAAGTTGCGTGCAGAAAGAAATGAAGCTGACTGCCAGGCTGCGCTTGATGCAATTACGGAATGTGTTAAAACAGGAGAAGGCAATCTTCTCGAATTAGCCGTCAGGGCTGCCTCAAAACGTGCAAGCCTGGGCGAAATATCATATGCATGTGAAAAAATAGCCGGGAGGTATAAAGGAGTGATACGTACAATTTCAGGGATTTATTCATCAGAGTACAGATCTGATAAAGATTTTATTGAAGCAAAAGCACTTGTTTCCAGGTTTGCTGAAAAAGAGGGGCGTCAGCCAAGGATAATGATCGCCAAGATGGGACAGGATGGTCACGATCGGGGCGCAAAAGTTGTATCAACGGGATATGCTGATATTGGTTTTGATGTTGATATTGGTCCTCTCTTCCAGACACCGGCAGAAGCAGCAAAACAGGCTGTGGAAAATGATGTTCATGTACTGGGAGTATCGAGCCTCGCTGCCGGACATAAAACACTTATTCCACAGGTGATAAATGAACTCAAAAGCCTGGGAAGAGAAGATATCCTTGTGATTGCCGGAGGTGTTATTCCTCCACAGGATTACCAGTTCCTTTATGATGCAGGTGTGGCAGCAATATTCGGACCAGGCACATCTGTTTCAAAAGCGGCAAAGCAGATACTTGAAATCCTGTTGCATGCATTTGAATAATAAATTGAGTTAATTTGAAAAATTAAAACTATCTTTCAATGAAAGCACTCTGCACTTTTTTACTTATAATTCCTTTGATTCTATCGGGATGCAAAGCAAAAAAACCATTAATTGAAAATATACCTGTAATGGAGCAAACTGTAGCAAATCAGCCGGTAACAAATTTTTCAGATCAGTCTACATGGTTACTGGGATATTTTACCAGGGAACAAATTTCCCAGGTACCTCATAGTGAATGGTACCAAAAAGGCTATGACGAGTATCAATTTAATACTGAAGCTGTTAATAAATTAACAGAGATCAGCAAGGATAATCTTATAATAAAAATTGTTATGGGAACATGGTGTCCGGACAGCCGTAGAGAAGTTCCCCGTTTTATGCGTATTCTTGATCTGTGGAAATTTCAGATGGAGAATGTGACATTCATTGGTGTCGATAATGCAAAGCTCTCACCGGCAAGAGAATATGAAAAGCTCGACATTCAAAGAGTGCCTACTTTTATTTTTTATAAAAATAATATTGAAGCCGGACGCATCATTGAAGTTCCGGTGACGTCTTTAGAGCAGGATATTATAAATATTCTGAACAAGGAATGAATAATAATAAATACTTAAAAGAGTCATGGAAGATTTAAGTAGTAACAGAGTGCCTGACACAGGACAAAGCTCGGGACAACCTACAGGTCAAAATCTGGGAATTGCTGCCCTGATAACAGCAATAATAACTTTTGTCATTGCAGTGATCCCATGTGTGGGTCTTGTTGCAATTATCCCGGGGATAATAGCCATTGTGCTTGCTTCGGTCGGACTTTCACAGGTTGCAAGAAATAATTCCCCCCGTGGAATTCTTATCGCCGGCCTGATCATTGCTGTTGTTGCATCGCTGATCTCATTTTCACAGTTTTTTGTTGCAGGTAAAATCGCCCAGAAAGCTGATAAATGGCCAAATAAACTCGAGAACATATTTGAGGATGTTCAGGAAAATGTTATTAAAGATCTTGAGGATGCAAATATTTCAATAAAGGTTGAGAACGGTGATGAAAAAGTCGAAATAACCACAAATCCGAACAAAGGCGATCGCGAAAAGACGCTGGAAGATCTCGAAAAAGGAAATGTTACCGGGAATGACACTGTGGTTCAAAAAAAGTAGTCAGAACGGAAAATCACAGGTAAGACTGAAAAATGAGCCTTACTTAATAATAAATATAGCATTTGCCGGAGTAATAATGCTTATTATGGTTTACTCCGGCATTTTTTCACCTGAAAAAGATAACTATCCCATTGTTTGTATTCATGAGAAACTTACCGGGGAACCTTGCGTCTCCTGCGGACTTTCTCATAGCATCTCGTTGATTTTAAGAGGAAGAATTAATGAGGCTTATCAGTGGAATATTTATGGAATGAGAGTGTTCCTTTTCTTTGTTGCGCAACTGCTCATGCGTATCTTCTTTTCATGGTATTACATCAGTCAGCCGGACTCCCGTAAACAATTGATATTATTAGATATAGCAGGTTCAGGTCTGATGTTCCTTATGGTCTTCTGGCCATATATTTTCAGTATTTTCAGAGGATTATGATCAGGCTTCAGTTTCATTCAGCAGACCGTATAGCAAATCGCTTTCAAATCCTTTTGACAGACCATACCGGAGGAGCTTCCCTTTAAGATCATACTGGCTCCTGGCTTTGATAAATCTCCTGTGGTCTGATAGAATTTCCTTAAGGATTTTAATATAGTCCTCATTATCAATAGAATCAAGCGCAGTTTTTATAATATCCGGAGGGATTTTTTTTATTTTAAGGTGTGCTGCGATCTTGACTTTGCCCCATTTATTGTAAATGAACTTATCTTTCACAAAAGCTTTTGAATAGCGGATATCGTTTATGAAATTTTCCTTGTAAAGAATATTAATGATTTTCTCACTGCCGTTGTCTGAGATTCCCCACGATTTCAGCCTGGTACGAATATCATCAGCGCAATACTCACGGCGTGAGCAAAGCGCCATTGTTTTTGAAAGAGAAGCTTTAATAAGTTCGTTTTCAGTCATTTTTAATACCTTTTATTATTCTCTCTTTCCCGTTGATGTCTTTAACGATTTCAATACCCGAATATCCGGATGATTCAAGTAACTGAAAGATGGATTTTCCCATTGCTTCATTGATCTCAAAATATATTTTTCCCCCGGGTTTCAGAATGTTTACTGCAAATCTTACTATTTCACGATAATAGATAAGGGGATCAGAATCCGGAACAAAAAGAGCCATATGCGGCTCAAAATCGAGTACATTTTTAGCAATAAATTGTTTTTCAGATTCGCGGATATATGGCGGATTACTAACAATGATATCAGTTTTATCATGGAGGCTAAATTCTGCATTAAAAATATCGGCAATAATAAGTGTAACTTTTACACTATTTAACCGTGCATTCTCCTTTGCTATTTTGATAGCTCCCTCTGAGATATCAATGCCAGTAATTACAGATCCGGGAATATTCACAGCAAGGGCAATAGCAATACAGCCGGTTCCTGTTCCAACATCCAGAATTGTGCCCGTGAATCCCCTGTTTTCCTTTATAATTAAATCGACAAGCTCTTCTGTTTCAGAACGCGGAATAAGCGTTTCACTGTTTACCCGGATTACACAATTGTAGAAACTCGTTTCTCCAAGGATATACTGTACTGGTTTACCCGTTCTGAGCTCCATACAGATGCTGATAATTCTCTGAACCTGCTTCTTTGAGACAGGAGATTCAGGCAATGCAAGCCGGTGCAACCTGGAGATTCCATAAATATTCCTTATAATTATAGAGGTCAGTGCGCTTATTTCAGGTTCAGGATAGATATCACCGAGTTCCTTTGCCAGGTAAGGCCTTATATCTTTTATTGTTCGTATCTTGACGGCCATATGTCAAAAATAGCACTTTCAGGGGAATGCCGGAAAATGGTGACATAAAATTCATTAAGAGATGCCTGGAACTTGCCGGTAAAGCTGAAGGTCAGACGTATCCTAATCCGATGGTTGGTTCCGTGATTGTCCATAATGGATTAATAATCGGTGAAGGATATCACCTGAAAGCCGGAAATCCCCATGCGGAGGTAAATGCAATCAACTCGGTTGCGGATAAGGGCATACTGAAATCCTCCATCTTGTATGTAAATCTTGAGCCATGTTCTCATTTCGGTAAAACACCTCCCTGCACCGACTTAATTATCTCTCGGGGGATCAGGAAGATTGTTTTAGGTACTGTTGATACAAGTGAGAAAGTATCGGGAAAAGGAATTGCCAGACTTAAAAATGCGGGATGTGAGGTTATAACAGGAGTTCTGGAAAAAGAGTGCAGAAGACTTAACCGGCGGTTTTTTAATTTTCACGAAAAAAAACGACCATATATAACGTTGAAATGGGCGCAGAGTGCTGATGGATATCTCGATTCGAAGAGACCGGACGGTGATGAAATAGGACCGAACTGGATAACAGGAAAGCCGGAAAGGGTTCTGGTGCACAAATGGCGGTCTTTTGAGCAGACTATTCTGACGGGAGCCGGAACGATCAGGAAAGATAATCCTCAGCTAAATGTAAGGGAATGGACGGGAAACGATCCTGTCAGGTTAATACTCAGCTATTCAGGATCTCTTGACAAAAAATCAGCTATTTTTAAGATAAATGGAACAAATATTGTTTTTTTACGTAATAGTGATACTGATATCGGGAAAGCAATAAAGGTGGTACTAAATGTTAATGAGTCTTCTGCAAGGCAGATTGCTGATTATCTCTTCAATATTGGTATTCAGTCGCTGCTTGTTGAGGGAGGCGCTAAAGTGCTCACCCATTTTATCTTAACAGGATTGTGGGATGAGGCAAGAATTTTTACCGGGAATGCTTTTTTTAAAAAAGGGATCAAAGCACCAGGTATTAATGGAACTGTTTTTACAAAATCAAAATTCAGCAGAAGCATGCTTCAAATCATTTTAAATAGTGGAAGTTAGCATATGTTGGAGGTTGGAAATTTCAATAGATATTTCTATTTTTGATACTTAGTTTAAATTTAATTTACTTTTAAGTCATGAAAAAGAAAATGTTTTTTCTGGTAACCATTATGACACTGGTAGCAGTATTGTCGTATGGACAAAATGGCAAAAAGTATTTTAAGGCAGGAAATGAATTTGCCAAGAATATGAAGTTTCAGGATGCTATTGCACAATTTACCAGTGCTATTGATCTGGAACCCTCAAATACCAATTATTATTTTGCCAGGGGCAAGGCATATGAATCATTAAATAAGTTAGATGAAGCCGGAGCCGATTTTGATAAAGCTATTGTATTTGCCCCAAAAAATGTCAATGCTTTAATAAGCCTTGGAGGGATTTATAACAAGACTGGCAGATTTGAAGAAGCGCTTCCTCTCCTTAACAGGGCATCCGGTATTGATAAGCGAAATCGCACGGTATATCCTGAAAAAGTAATCACTCTTATCGGGCTTGAGAAGTACGATCAGGCACTCAGGGTTTCTGATACAGCAATAATTGTAAAGAAGAAAAGTCCCATAAATTATTATTACCGCGGGATCATTTATAATAAACTGAATAATGAACTTTTCGCAAGAAGAGAGCTGGGAAAATCTATCTCAAAGGACAAGAAACTTGTTGAACCCAGACTTGCCCTGGCTGAACTTCTTCTGCCTACTGATGCTCAGGGAGCTTTGGATCAGTGTAATGAAATTCTTAAGTATAATAACAGGAACACTGCTGCCTATCTTATGAGAAGTAAGGTTTACATGAAAAATCTTGACTATCCCAATGCAATCAATGACATTTCTAACACCATAATTATTGAACCTGAGAATCCTGATTTTTATCTTTTCAGGGGCAATTGTTACCAGGAGTTTAATCAGCACGCCTATGCAATCAGTGATTTCTCAAAATATATTTCGCTGAAACCGGATGATCCGGATGCATATTTTGCCAGGGCAAAATCGTACGAAGAAAGCATGGATTTGAATAAAGCCATGGACGATTATGAGAAGATCACAGTCCTTTCCGAGTTTAACCAGGAAGCCCGTAAATTACTCAAAGGTGCACAGGACCGGATTTATGAACTTAACCGTGAAACAATACCACCCGAGATTTCAATTGTCAGCCCTGCTCCAATGAATAATGCTGTCGAAATCAAAGGGGATAATGACAATCTTCTGATTACGGGTAAGGTTACAGACAAGAGCAAGATAAAATCATTGACAATTAATAATGAACCCGTTACGATAGCAGAAAAAGATGGAGAATATGAATTCTTATCTAATATTGATGTCGAGGGAATGGATAAAATCACATTGGTTGCAAAGGATGATTATGATAATGAAAAGTCTTTAACTTACTCTCTCACCCGTACTGAAATTGGACGTCCCAAAATCATAGTCCTTGCTCCATATGCATCTGATAACGGACAGATCTATCTGGAAAATAATTCACAGTATCTTTTCCTGCAGGGAAGAATAAGTGATGAGAGCAAGATAAAATCCATATTTATCGAGGGAGTTACAGCCAGTTATCCTGTAGGAGATCTGAATCCAACCTTTACTGCCACAGTTGACATACTTAATAAGAATAAAATAATTGTTGAAGCTGAAGATATTTACGGAAACCGTCAGTCGGGTGAATTCAAGCTTAACAGGGAAGGGGCAACCCTTGCCCAGTCCAATCCGATGGGCAAAACATGGGTGATATTTATTGAAAATTCTGCCTATTCGTCATTTGCAAGCCTCGACGGCCCGCTAAAAGATATAAACCTTATGACAAGGGCTTTTGCAGGTTACCAGATCCATAATATCATTCATAAACAGAATATGACCAAAGAAGAAATGGAGAAATTCTTTTCGATTGAGCTAAGGGACCTTATCAGAACAAACCAGGTAAAATCGCTGCTTATCTGGTATGCAGGACATGGCAAGTCAATAAATAATGTTGGTTACTGGATTCCTGTTGACGCCAAACGTGATGATGAATTTACCTATTTCAGCCTCAGTACCTTAAGAGCATCAATGGAATCTTATTTAAGTTATCTGACACATACACTTGTTGTTTCTGACGCATGTGAATCAGGTCCGAGTTTCTATCAGGCAATGAGGTCAGAACCTAAGAAGAGAAGTTGTGACGACTGGCAGGCAACACAATTCAAATCGTCGCAGGTATTTTATTCGGCAGGGTATGAACTTGCTGTTGATGACTCTCAGTTTACACGAACATTCGCAACAGCATTGACTAATAATCCAAATGCCTGCATCCCGATTGAGGAAATTGTAACCAAAGTAGCTACTGCAGTCAGTGAAAATAATAAGCAGAGAACAAAGTTCGGCAAGATAACAGGCCTGAAAGATGAAGACGGGACTTTCTTTTTCATTGCCAAATAGAAATTGATGAAAATAAATTCTTGGTCTTATAATATTAAGGTCATCAGGTTTCTCTGCCTGATGACCTTATTTCTTATGTTACCTTTTTCCCTTTTAAGATCCCAGATATATTTCTTTGAAAAATATGGTGTGGAGGAGGGTCTTGGTTCCTCGAAAGTCTATTCTGTTCTGCAGGATAAAAACGACTGGATATGGTGTGGAACAGAAAGCGGCGTTTCCAGATGGAATGGCTCAAAGTTTGAGAATTTCAGTTCCAGAAGCGGATTGGCAGGAGGAGGTGTGTTCAGCATGGCAGAGGATTCACTCGGCAGGATCTGGTTCGGGCATATAAATGGTGGGTTGACTCTGTTCGACGGAAGATACTTCGGGAAAATAAAATTTGATTCAATTGCCATTACAGGAGACATAACTAGTATAAGGCAAATAAAAAACTACATCTGGATCACGACTTATAGTAATGGTGCTTTCAGAATACCTTTTCCGGAGCCGGGTGACTCCCTGTTAACGGGGAAACAATACATTGGCAAAGATGGATTGACTGATCAGATTTCATCATCTTATATAGGGAAGAATGGAGATTATTATTGCATTGGAAAAGACGCTGGAATTAAAAAGTATAATCCTGAAAAGGATCAGTTTGAGAATTTCAGTCCGTCAGGCTTCCCGAGATATTTTGCAGTGATTGTAATGTTTGAAGATTCCAGGGGAGATTTCTGGTTTGGAACTCATAACGGGGGGCTCTACAGAAAAATTGCCGCTACAGGTGAAATGAAGATTTACGATTCAGTCAGGGATGGGCTGGCATTAAACGATGTTACATATATAACAGAAGATTATAAAGGAAATAT
Source organism: Bacteroidales bacterium (assembly GCA_022865305.1). Taxonomy (GTDB): domain Bacteria; phylum Bacteroidota; class Bacteroidia; order Bacteroidales; family VadinHA17; genus LD21. The sequence continues at coordinate 89,259 of JALHSP010000034.1, forward strand.
CTGGGTGGGGACATGGGGCGGAGGAATCACTGTTTTTTCAGGAGAAAAAATGAGGATCTTCGATAAATCAAACGGACTGGAAGCAACTTCAATACATTATATTCTCGAAGACAAAGAAAAAAATGTAATCATTGCCGATCAGTATACAGGGATTAGTGTTTTCAAAGGGGATCATTTTACAACATATTCTGATGAAAAGATACTCCCGGATAAAAGCGTTTTTGCAGTGGAAGAAGATAATCTTGGCAGGTACTGGTTTGGAACTAATGCCGGGATTTCTGTTTATAATCCTGAAGTACAGGGAAAAGACCAGTTGCAAATATTTAATAATGGAAGAAACGCAATCGGTAATAAAATAAGATTTTTAGAATCAGATAATAGAGGGAACATATGGATAGGTACTGAGGGCAATGGTCTTTCCAGCTACAATACAGAATTAAAAAGATTCATCTTTGATACTAAAATAAACAGATATCTTCATGAAATTATAACTGCACTTATTGTCGACAGAGAAGACAGGTTATGGATAGGTAATATGGACAGACTGGTTGTACTGGATCACGCAAATCAGGACACCTTAACCTATACCCAGACATCAGGACTGGCCGGGAACTCTATAAAAGTCCTTTTTTGTGACAGTAAAAACAATATCTGGATCGGATCGGAAGAAAAGAGCGGCCTGACAAAATATGATGCCCGGACAAGGAAATTTAAAAAAATAAATATAGGTGATGGTTATGTCCCGCAAACAATAGCGCAGACCAGCGATTCAAGAATATGGGTGGGGACAGCAAGCGGCCTGCTCTGCATTCAAAATGACTCTGTAACCATGATCCTTACTGATGAAACCGGTCTGCTTTCAAATAATATTAAGTTACTTCAGCCTGAAGGAAAGAATTTCCTCTACATAGGTACAAATTCTGGATTGAACAGGTATAACCTTTCTGACAATACAATTGCTTCGTTCACAAAAAGAAACGGATTTACCGGGATAGAGGCATCCCCCAATGCATCAATAAAAGACAGTAAAGGAAACCTCTGGTTCGGTACTGCCAACGGTGTGACAATGCTTGCACCAGGGAAGATGCCACCTGTTGATGCAAATCCCCAAACGCATTTAAGCAGTATGGAGGTAAATTATAAACCACGGGAAATGAGAAAGGATCTGAAGCTGAATTATAAGGAGAAATCACTCTCATTTAATTATTATACTGTAAGTCTGGTAGATCCTGACGCTATAAAATTTAAAGTGATGTTAAAAGGTTCGGATCAGGACTGGAAACCTGCAACCCGTCAGGCAAGGGAAGATTTTCCGAACCTTGCTCCCGGGCACTATACCTTCAGAGTAATGGCTTCAAACAGTTACGGTTACTGGAATGAAGAGCCTGTTGAGTATTCCTTTGTGATCATGCCGCCGTTCTACCTGAATCCCTGGTTTATTGCTTTATGTTTAATGCTTGCAGCTGTTGCCATAATATCATATATAAAGATACGGGAGCGTAACCTTATTAGGGAGAAAAAGATTCTTGAAGCCAAGGTGGAGGAGAGAACTGCAGAAGTAGTCCAGAAAAGTGCGGAAATAGAACAAAAAAACAGAGATATCACTGCAAGTATCAGGTATGCCGAACGTATACAAAGAGCAATGCTCCCGCGGGAAAATACATTTAAGAATACATTCGTATTATTCATGCCGAAAGATATCGTAAGCGGTGATTTTTACTGGATGTACGATAACGGCGACTGGCAATTAATTGCTGTGGTTGACTGCACAGGTCATGGTGTACCAGGTGCCTTTATGTCAATTATCGGTCATAACTCGCTTAATAAAGTAGTGAAAGAATATGGCATTATACAACCTGCCCTTATTCTGAATCAACTGAATACCGAAGTAGTTACAGCCCTGAAGCAAAGGAATGAAGAAACAATAAATGATGGAATGGATCTGACGCTGATAGCTTTCAACAGGAAAAAATACATTCTTGAATTTGCCGGCGCTTATAATCCGTTATACATTGTTCGTGACGGAATACTAACTGTCTATAAAGGTGACAGGTTCCCAATAGGAATGACCACTGTTGAAGACAGGAAACAATTTATAAATCAGAAAATTGACATTCAACCGGGTGACATGCTCTATATGTGTTCTGACGGTTATGCTGATCAGTTTGGTTCCATTGATGGCAAGAAATATAAATCAGGAAATGTAAAGAGATTATTATCCGGAATATGGCAGCTTCCTGTAAACGAACAGAGAGAAAAGCTGGAAAGAGAAATACTTAACTGGAAAGGCGATCTGCCACAGGTAGATGATATATTGTTTATCGGTACAAGAATGCCTGAACGTTAAATTTTTGCTATACTCCTTGGATCCTCAATCCATCCCTTGTTTTGAGAAAGAAAGAACATAACCTCTTCAGGCGTGGCAGCTATTTCCCAGATTCCTTTATGTTCAAGTCTGAGAAAATGATCCGAAATCATATGTTCAAGAAATTCAATGAATGATTTGTAATAATCTGATGTGTTCAGAATAATTATCGGACCTTTAAAAAGGCCAAGTTGTTTAAGTGTTATTGCTTCAGTCAGTTCCTCGAGTGTTCCGATACCCCCTGGCAGGGCAACTACAGCATCTGCCATCGCAAACATCTTTCTTTTTCTTTCTCCCATGTCGGGGGTAATAATCATCTCACTGATGCCATGATGTCCCCAGCCTTCATCTTTCATGAATAAAGGTATTACCCCTGTGATTCTGCCCCCTTTTTCCAGTGCGGCATCAGCAAGCTTCCCCATAAGACCAATACCCCCTCCTCCATAAACAATATCAATGCAGGCTTCTGCCAGAAGTGAACCAAGCTTTACGGCAGCATCAGCGTACTCGTTGTTCACGCGGCTGCTTGAAGATGCAAACACACATACTGTCATCAGGAACAATTAAAAAAGGCCGTTACAGTTGACCTGAACGGCCGGAAGGGATTAATTCAGTTTCTAAAGAAGAGCATTAAGCTTATTTAAAAAATTATTTTTTGGAACAGCACCGACCTGTTTGTCGGCTAACTTACCGTTTTTGAAGAATAAAACAGTTGGGATATTCCTGATCCCGTACTTTGCAGCAACCTGCGGACTGTTATCAACATCGCATTTTACAACAACTGCCTTTCCGGAATATTCTTTGGATATTTCTTCAATTATTGGAGCAATCATTCTGCAGGGACCACACCACTCTGCCCAGAAATCGACAATAACAGGTTTCTCTGATTTAATAACGATTTCATCGAAGTTTCCATCATTTACCTCAAATGCCATAATGTATATTATTTTAACGGTTATTTTAAATGCGTCGTGTGTAAAGATAACTAATTAACTTTATATTCAATGCCGGGATGATCATCAAGATAGGATACAAATTCCTTATTAAGTCTGACACGGAAGGTCCTTGAAAACATAGATAGAGAGATTTTATTATCAGCATCAAGAAACAGGAATTTAAGCTCTGTTTCACCCGGATTTTCCCTGATCAGCTCTTTAAGCTGATTAATCATTTCATTGCTGAGATTTTCAGGATCTATTTTAAGTGTTACCGATTTAATAAGCTCGTCCTTTACACTCGACAGAAGATTTATTTTTTTTATGCTGAATTCCAGTTCTTCTTCTTTATATTTTCTTTTCTGAACTCTTCCTTTTACAAGAAGATAATAACCTAGGATTAGAAACTTACTGTTATCAAGATAATCCTTGTCAAACATCACAAATCTGAATGAGTCGGTATAATCCTGCAGCGTGAATGTGCAGAAGGGTTTGTTATTTTTACCTATCCCGTTTTTTGTATCCGTTATCATTCCTGCAACAACAACCTCCCTGTCAAGATAATCACGCAAATTCTGAATATCTGCCAGTGTTGCTGTTGTAAACGTATTGATCTCGAGTTTAAAATCATCGAGAGGATGGGATGAAAGATAAATCCCGATAACCTCTTTTTCCCTGTTAAGTTTTTCAAGCTTGGGCCAGTCAGGGCAGACTGATGGTTCTGGTTTTATCATTTCAAAACCACCCGCGTCACCGAAAAGGGTCTGTTTGTTTGAATTCTTTATTGTCTTGGCATTATTTCCATACCGGATAAGGCTTTCAATAAAGCTTGAACCTTTGGTGTCAAGTGAAAAATATTGCGCCCTTAAGATATCCGGAAAACAATCAAATGCACCTGCAACAGCCATGGCTTCAAGGTTTTTCTTATTCAGGGCGTTGAGGTTTACCCTTTCAACAAGATCGTACATATCTTTATACAGACCATTTTTCTCCCTTTCTTCAATAAGCTGAAGTACAGCATTTTCACCCACGCCTTTTATTGCTCCCAGACCAAAACGGATATTGCCGTCCTTATTTACAGTAAACTTGACATCACTCTCATTTATATCCGGTCCCAAAACCTCCATGCCCATCCTCCGTGTTTCATCCATGAAAATTGTGATCTTTTTGATATCACTGATATTACGGCTCAACACAGCTGCCATAAATTCTGCCGGGTAATGAGCTTTCAGATAACCGGTCTGGTATGCAACAAGTGCATAACAGGTAGAATGGGATTTATTAAAAGCATATTGTGCAAAAGCTTCCCAATCGGACCATATCTTATTAACAATATTTATATCATAGCCTTTTTTGATGCATCCCTCCTCAAACTTAAGCTTCATTTCATCCATGATGGATTTTTTCTTTTTTCCCATCGATTTACGGAGAGAATCTGCCTCACCTTTGGAAAACCCTCCAAGCTCCTGTGAGAGTTGCATCACCTGTTCCTGGTAGACAGCAATTCCATAAGAGTCATTGAGGTATTTTTCCATTACCGGTAAAGGATAGTCAATTTTTTCAGTGCCATGTTTCCTCCTGATGAATTTCGGAATATATTCCATAGGACCGGGACGGTAAAGCGCATTCATGGCTATCAGGTCTTCAAACCTGTTAGGTTTAAGATCCCTGAGGTATCTTTTCATCCCTGTTGATTCAAACTGGAAGATTCCGGTGGTTTCCCCGTTACTGAATAATTCAAAAGTTTTATTATCATCAAGAGGTAATGTATCTATGGTGATCTCCATTCCCTTTGATTTTTTTATATTATAGATTGCATCCTTTATTATTGAAAGGGTTTTTAATCCAAGGAAATCCATCTTAAGCAAACCCACCGACTGAACATGGCTTCCATCATATTGTGTTGCATATAGATCCGTATCTTTTGCTGTGCAAAGAGGGATATAATTGTCAAGTGAATCCTTTCCGATTATTATTCCACAGGCATGAACACCGGTTTGTCTGACAGATCCTTCAAGCACTTCAGCATATTTAAGAGTCTGTGATATCAGTTTATTTGATGATTCCTTTTCTTTGGCAAGCTCAGGTACTTCTGCATATGCCTGCGAGAGTGTAATACCGGGTCTTTCAGGAACGAGTTTCGCAAGACGGTCAGCATCCGGAAGCGGTAGTTTTTGTACTCTGGCAACATCCCTGATAGCCATTTTAGCAGCCATTGTACCAAATGTGATAATATGTGCTACTTTATCATGTCCATATTTGTTAACAACATATTGTAATACCGATTCCCTTCCGTCTTCATCAAAATCTATGTCAATATCGGGCATCGAGATGCGGTCAAGATTAAGAAACCGTTCAAAAAGCAAGCCGTATTGGATGGGATCTATATCGGTTATCCTGAGGCAGTAAGCCACTGCTGAACCAGCTGCTGAACCTCTTCCGGGACCGACTGAAACGCCCATTTCCCTTGCAGCTCTGAGAAAATCCTGAACAATCAGAAAGTATCCGGGATAACCCATCTTTGCAATTGTCTCCAGTTCAAAATCTATCCTCTCTGTCTGTTCTTTGGTAAGAACGCCCCATCTTTCTTCTGCTCCTTTATAAGTAAGAAACCTGAGATATTCGTCCTTGTCAGTATGGCCGGCGGGTAATTCAAACTCAGGCATAATAGGATCATGGTCGAGTTTAAATTTTTCAATCCTGGAAACAAGTTCTGCAACATTCTCCACAGCTTCAGGAATATCAATGAAAATTGCCCGCATTTCTTCTTCACTTTTAACATACTCCTGTTTTGAATATCTTAACCTGTTAGGATCGTCAATATCCTTGGCTGTATTTATGCAGATCAGTCTGTCATGAGCTTCAGCATCCTCGGCATTAATGAAATGAACATCATTGGTTGCTATAATCTTTACATTGTACTTTGCGGATAATTTTTTAAAGACATCTATTACCTTCTGCTGCAGAGGAAAAACAGTTCTGTCGGCATCAGGGTCATAAGTCTCGTGTCTTTGAATCTCCAGGAAGAAATCTTCCCCGAAAATATCCAGGTAACTCTTCAGGGCAGCTTCGGCACCTCCAATAGTACCGTTAAGAATTTCATCCTGAATTTCTCCTGCAAGGCATGCCGATGTTGCAATTAGACCCTCACGGTATCTTGACAGTAACTCCTTATCAACACGGGGCTTGTAGTAAAAGCCTTTAATCCATGCAATCGAAACAAGCTTAATGAGGTTTTTATATCCCGTTAGATTTTTTGCGAGTAAGATGAGATGATCGCCGGAACGGTCCTCTTTGCCACTTACCTCGGCAATAGTTCTTTTGGCAACATATATTTCACATCCAATTACGGGTTTGATTCCTTTCTTTGAAGCGGCTGCATGAAACTCTTTAACACCAAACATATTACCATGGTCAGTAATTGCAACAGCTTCCATCCCCAAAGATTTCACTTTGTCAATCAGCTTTGAAATATTGGAAGCGCCATCTAAAATAGAGTATTGAGTATGAACATGTAAGTGTGAGAAAGTTGCCATAAATGGGATTAATAATTCAATTTGGTCTGTTAACAAAAATACGCAATAATGAGTTATGTTCAGAGAAGTTTTTACATACGCAGGAAAATCATCCGTACTCCCTGAAGTACCAGTTATAAACCCAAACATGCAATCTGTCTATTGTACAAATCAATCAATTATTAAATTGATTAATTTTCAAAAAGTGACACAGTCACAATAATGGACAGTAAAAGGAATCTTTGCATTCCTCATTTATTATTAACCTAAACTAAATGCCATGAGAAAACTTCTCTTGCTATTTTTTGTTTTTTGCGGGTTTGTGCTTTCGGCAAAGGCTCAGCAAAGAACGATTACTGGTACTGTGACTTCTTCTGTCCCGTGAGAAGGTAATTTACCCGGAGTATCAGTATCTGTAAAAGGAACAACACTCGGGATCACAACAGATATTAATGGTAAATACGCGCTGGTTGTTCCTCAGGATGCCAAAACTCTCGTTTTTTCCTATATCGGGATGAAAAAACTCGAGATTGAGATTGAAAACCGCTCGGTAATAGACGTTTTACTTGAACCTGAAATCTTAGGATTGAATGAAGTTGTGGTTACTGCTTTTGGAATATCCAGGGAGAAAAAAGCCCTGGGATATGCAGTTCAGGATGTCAAAAATAAGGTAATAGAACGAACGGGTAATACCGATCTGGCAGGTGCAATGCAGGGTAAGCTTGCAGGAATTGATATTAAACCTTCGAGTGGTATGCCCGGAGCCTCATCCCAGATTGTTATTCGTGGTGCCCGGTCTTTTACAGGGAACAACACACCTCTCTACATTGTGGATGGCATGCCGATTGCCTCGACCGCTGATATTCAATCAGGAGCCGGAGGCGATTTCTCGCTTGTTGGGAATGGTATATCAGGGTCAGACATTTCAAACCGCGCAGTGGATATAAATCCTTCTGATATTGAGAGCATCAATATTCTTAAAGGTCAGGCAGCGGCAGCTCTTTATGGCATCCGCGCATCAAACGGAGTTGTAGTTATTACAACAAAGAGTGGCCGGAATAATCTGATCGGGAAACCAGTTGTATCAATATCTCATACAAGTGCTTTTTCACAGGTTTCACGTTCACCGGATTTCCAGGCTACCTACGCTCAGGGTGTTTATGGCGGTTATGTTCCAAATTCATCAATGTCCTGGGGACCAAAAATCGTTGATCTTCCTGATGATCCTGCAAATGGCGGGAATGCCAACGGCCATCCCGGAAAATATTATGTTCCCCAGCTGGCATTAGGCCAGGTTGCTGATCCCTGGGTTACTCCACAGGTATTTAATAACTGGGAGAGCTATTTTAAAACAGGTTATTCTGCAACCAATAATGTCATTGTAAGTCAGGCAACGGAAGCCGGTAATTTTGCTCTTGGTTTAAGCCAAACCTCTCAGAGCGGGATAGCTCTTTCAACGGACATGAATCGATGGAATGGCAAAGCTTCTGCAGAAAGGAAGTTAAGTAAGAATTTCAATATTGGTTTCAGTGCCAATTTTTCCAAGACAGATATTGATAAGCTTCCTTCAGGTAATGACGCAGCACTGGCTGGTGTATTAGGTGCTCCTTCAAGTTATAATCTGAAGGGATATCCTTATTATGTTCCCGGAGATCCTTATGATCAGATATATTACCGGGGAGGCAGTTGGGACAATCCATACTGGTCTGCTGAGCATACTGTCTTTAATGAAAAAACTGACCGGTTTTTCGGGAATGGTTATATTAATTATCTCGCTAAACTGAGTGCAAAAATGAATCTAAAAGTTCGTTATCAATTAGGTACAGATTCATATACTACAGATTTCCAGGACATCTTTGAATATGGGCATGCAGGAAATGAAGGGTTAATAGATAACAGTTAAGGCTTCGTGTGGTCTTTTTAGAGACCCAACATGAAGCCTGAGTTGCACTACATCCTATCACGGTGCTCATTAGAGAAAACTTACATACTATGGGGATTCAATATTTTATGTCTCTTTCCGGGGAGACGTCA
>JALHSP010000035.1 GCA_022865305.1 Bacteroidales bacterium
ATTTAAAGAGGTGATAAATATGAAAAAAAAGTATAAGAAAATTAAAGATTTATTATCAAATCAAAAAGGTATAGCTCTTTTAACTGTCTTGATATTTACTTTTCTAATGGTGACTTTCGTTGTAGCTTTACTCGCAATGACCGGTAACGATATTAAAATATCTGCCATTCAAAGAGATTCTACAGAAGCATTTTATCAAGCAGAATCTGGTATTGAACAAGCTTTATATAACCTAAATGTTTCTGATGCTTATGATATAATATACTGGCGACCTGGTCAAAATCCTCCCGAACCATATAAAAAATTACCATTCAACAGTTCAGAATATTACGAAGTAACTATTACTAATATTGGTGATCCTGGGGCTGATCCCCCTGAATTATTGACGGATAAAATAAGAATCATTTCCACGGGTATACTTACGCCTGTCGGAGTAGAGAACTCAAGAAAGAGAAGCGTAGAAGTAATAGCAGAAATTGGGTGGAATACAGATGTAACGTATAAATACGCGCTTCTAAGTGATAAAGTAGTATTAATTCTTGGAAGTGGACCTGATTGTCCGAAAATAAGTGGAGACATTCATTCCAATGATGCTATAGAGGTAAATTCTCAAAATTTTGATGAGTTTTATACCGGTATAGCAACTGCTTCGGGAGAAACTAATGACTTAGATGAAACTGAAGATGGTGAATTCACAGGTGTTGATCCTGTTGATATACCTCCTATTGATTATCCAGGGCTTCTATATAGTGCTACTCATGGTAAGGGTAACTATATCGTTGGACCTAAAATATTGGAGAATGGCGAATCTTGGGTAGTAGGTTCTGATGGGCCACCAGCAGTTAATGCCGGGATACAATATATAGACGGAGATCTTATAGTCAGAAATGGTGGAGTGGTAGATATTCATAATGGCGCAATTGTGGTTACGGGAAGTATTGAATTCAAAGAGGGTTCAGAATTAGAAATTACTAAAGATAGTTCTTATATTGATTATAATGACCCAAATACTGCTCTGGCATTAGTTGGCCAAGGTGATATTATTCTTAAAGCCAATTCAAGTTTTATTGGCGGGATAATTCAGTCATACTGTCCTCTTCCTGATGGCGGTTTTACTTCTGGTACGGTAGAACTAAAAAATGATTGCGTAGTAAATGGTGCGGTAATTGCCGAGACAATTTTTATGCATAATGGCACTGAAGTTAATTATGATGAGACAAATTTGCAAAAATATATTACCCAAGGAGACCCCTTTTATAAAAAAATCTCCTGGAGAGAGCTATAGTAAATAAATTTTAAAATATTTTTTAAAAAAAGAAGGATTTTTAAAATTATATGGAGTATAATTAAAAATAGTGTAATAAAACAGTATTGAGTATCGAGTAAAAACAAAGACAAGAGAGAACTGTCTTGAGTATATAGTATAGAAAAAGAAAAAAGAAATTCATGCGACCACCCCCACCTTAGTCCTCCCCCCTCAAGGGGGAGGAAATATAAGGATTCGCAATGACAGAAGGAGAAGATATGTTTGCCATTGATTTTGGTGCACGTTCTATTAAAGTAGCAAAATTACATAAGACAATCGAGGGATATGAGCTTGCTAATTATGGAGTTCAACTCAGCCCACCAGATAGTATATTAAATGGAGAGATACTAAATCCCATAGCTGTGGCAGATGTTTTAACCGAAATAGTAAGAGATAGTGGTTTGAGGGATAATAGAGCAATTATTGCTATAACCGGACAGAAAGTTATAATTAGAGAGATTGTTCTTCCCTTAATGGAAGATAAAGAGTTATTGGCTGGAGTAATGTGGGAAGCCCCCAAATATGTCCCCTACGATTTGGATGAATCTATCATTGATGCTGCTAAGGTAGAAGAATTCGAAGAAAAAGAGGGGAATAAAATGATGAGAGTCCTTTTAGTAGCAACTCCTAAAAATGTCGTTACTCCCTATATGGAAGCATTAAAAGAATCCAGGATAATACCCAAGATAGTTGATGAAATATCTTCTGCCAATATTAGAGCTTTTGATCATTATCTCTCTGATAAAGAAGAGAAAGATGAAGAAAGTTCAATTATTAATATAATATTATCTATCGGGGCAAGTAGTACAATTCTTACTTTGGTGG
>JALHSP010000036.1 GCA_022865305.1 Bacteroidales bacterium
CCTGGCTACAAGACAGCAATTTTAAGAAACCTTTTACCCGGATCCTATTTATGATATACAAATTCCGTGGCTCCCTGATAACGGCTTAAATAAACTGAATTTTTAACTACGCGTAAAGGTTATTAGACAAACTCCCGTTATGCTTAAGCGACAACTCGTTGCACCAATGAACATCTCAGAACTAAATTCGCCTAAGCATAACGGTATAAGCAATAATAAAAATCAATTTATAAACCCCTTTGGAATAATTTTTGCTGTGAATAAATTAACACAAGAAAATCGAAGCAAATCACAATGAAAAAGTTTTTATCCCTTTTGGTAATTGCTTTTTCTCTTCTGCAATGTGAAAAAGATGACACTTCTACTTATTCATCTAGTTTGATTGGTGAATGGGACTGGTTTATTACTTGTGGAGGAGTCGTCGGATGCTTGACACCGACTGCGACACATTCTACAATGAAGCTCGTTCTTACAGCAGATTCAACATTCAGTCGTTATCTCAATGATACTTTAAGATCAGCCGGTAGATTTAGCACTTACATATTAATTTCTGAAAATAGCACGGATACCACTAACATTATAAATCTAGATTCGTCAATCCAAAAATATCATATTTATCATGACACACTCTCACTAAGTAATTTAACCTTTTATTACGGAAGTGGATATAAGAGAATAAAATAACAGCCTAAGCATAACACGGACAATAAAGTACATAAACTCGTCACAGTTTTTGCAAACTGTTCCTGCCTCCGTGACAGGAAGGTGGTAAAATTGTAACCGGACCGCACACCTGCTTTCTATCAAAATTCTGTATCGTGACAGTTAACCAACATATTACTAAACTTGTACCGCGACACTCCTATAACTTATCGAGTTTTGTACCTGGACGGCAAAAACTGCGCCGTGCTTCGCTTATTCTGGCCTCAAAACATTGTGCCTCGAACAGCTTTGTGCCTCCCGGCCTTCATGCGCTCAGCAACGTTTACGCACTTTATTGCCGGGCCGTTAGGCGTCATAAACAACATCTCTACAAAGAATTAACAAAATGAAAAAGCTGTCCCTTTTATCTGCACTTTCTATAATTATCATTCTCTTAATTCTTAATTGCAAGAAAGACTACCCACTTAGTATTATACTATATGATAAACCTTTGGCAACAATTCAACATTATATCCATGGAAAATGGAGATTAGTATATTCCAAAGGTGGTTCATGTAGTACCTGCAAGTACCCTTGCGATAATTGTATTGTCGAATTTACCCCGGATGACAAATTCATCAGTAATGTTTTAACACTCTACGCCACTCCATATTCTATCACCTGGATTAGAGACAAAGGAATGCATCTCGATGGAGATTCAACATATTTAATGACATTAGGACATGAGTTTGGATATTCTATTTCTTATGTAATTGATAAGATTTATTCTGATACTCTATTATTTTATGAAAATTTTGATGAACCAATGTCATATTATTGTATAAGGTCAAAATAAAAAGTAATCTTACCCAAGCTATTACTCTATGGAAATTTAACAATTACGAACGCCTAACACGGACAATAAAGGTCATTTGTTTGTCACGGTTTTTGAACCTACTGCTTTCTTTATAATTACCTATTTATCGCTCAACCCTGACTCCGCACCAGTGCTGGCAATAAAGATTCTGTAACATGACAAATTCCTGGCTACGTTGTCAGCTTGTAACGCGACACTGCACAAGTGCACATTTATAATAATTCTTTAAGGTGACTTATTTCAACTCACTTAGCAGCATTGTACCGCGACACACGTAAAGGCCCGCAGCTTTGTACCATGACTCCAAAAACCGCGCCATGCTTCGTTCATTCCGGCTGGTACCAGGACTTTACCCCGATGACACTTCCTGCTCCAGCTTTCATTCACTCAGCAACACAAACGCCCTTTATTGCCGGGCCGTTAGGCTTCATTATAACGCAACCAAAGACACGAAAACAGCATCATTAAAAAAAACCTTGCCATGAGAAATTTAATTATGATTATAACCTTAGGATTACTATCTGTCCTATTCTTATCTTCCTGTGAGAATGAAAATGCGTTAAATTTTAATGATGGATTCAAAATCGAATTCAATACTGGAAAAATAATAACGGGAAAGGACATATTGTTTTATGACAGTTCTACACATCTGATTTATTTGAAAAGTGGCTTGGAGCTAAATCAAAATATTACAGATTTTAATGTATTGATTGCTAAGGATACAATCTACCATGGAATAATTTACTCCTGTATTCTTTCATCAATGCCTCCTTCACCCTACTTTATTAGGGATTGTTTTCAGTATGGGAATGATATTTTAGAGGTTGGATACTATGGAGAATCAAATGACTTACGAAATGACCCAAGAATAATAGATGCCTTTAAGAATAGTAACTTATTGCGAAATGGAATAAGTTGCAAAATAGATAACGTTGAAATACAGTCTTTTGAAAATCATTCTCAGGTAATTTGTACCATTACTATTCAAAACAATGACAATTTTAATTATTACATCCTTGACCCCGAAAAAATGGGGGACCTTGATTTTAATTATTTCACAGGAGGCTTAATATTACAAAACGTGGATACAAAGCTTTCTTATCCGTTAAGATGGTCTGTTCAATCTGGTACATGGTCAAATATTAATATGGATGATTTGTCTCTCCTGAAAAAGGGGTCGAAAGTTACTTATACATTTCAATCTTCAGATTATAATAAAATGGAACCAGGAAAATATTCAGCCAGATTCCGATTTTGTGGGACAGAACATTGCACTCCGAATATTAATCTGAATCAAAAAGACGGACGGGTTTGGGTAGGTCAAATGCTTTCAGATATTAATAACATAGTGATTAAAAATAAATAACGAAAGCCTAACACGGACAATAAAGGTAAGTTGTTTGTCACACTTTTTGCTTTTGCTCTTACACCCAAGACAAATTCGTAATGGCCGTTGCACCCGGACTCGCGCATCTGCACGCAATTATAATTCTGCACCTTGACAAATTTCTGGCTACGAGACAGTTTGTACCGCGACACTGCGCCAGTGCCCGCCACTAACTTTGTAACCGGGGATAAATTCGCGGCTCCGATCAAGCTTGTACCGCGACACTCGTAATGCTCAATAAAATTTGTACCACGACGGCAAAAAGTGCGCCATACCCTCCTTGCACCGTGACAGTTTTCTGGCTAAAGTATCAGGACACTGCCCGGTGCTTGCGTCGGGTAACACAACCTCCCTTTATTGCCGGGCCGTTAGCAGCCAAAATTAATCTCGCAGACAAATAACTACTTACCATGACTCAATTCCTATTAATCATCCTGTTGTCTTATCAACAACTACCTTCACATGACAGATTACCGAGTTTCCCAAACGTGTCACAAAATATTTTTCCCAAACAAGATTTGACATATTTAAAAGTTAAAAAGATTGTTTTTTTATCATCCACATTTGATGAAGAGGGACCGAACACAAAAATGAAATTTGATTTCTATTTTGACAACGATAAAATTATCACAGCAAGGTTTCTCAACGACAAAAATGATTCTGCTTATAATACTTTGTCTTTTGACAAATTCTCAAGAGTAATCAATCAACTTAACTCCTCAAGTAATCCAATAAAAGAAATAAGATATTCCTATAATGAAAAAGCCCTTAAGAGCACTGAATTTCAATTCCCTAAAAACCAACCGATCTTTAAAAAAACTGAAATCTATTATAACAAACAATATCAACCCATAAAAAAACTTGTGTTCGCAGGAGATACATCTTTAATTGCTTATTGGCTTTATAAATACAATGACAATGGTGACCTTATAGAAGAGAGATTTGTTAATAAATTTCAAAGCATTATTACAATTCCTAAATCAGACTTATCAATAGGTTTTGAAGAATTTACTTTACGCACAGATTACCTTACTACGTATTCAATTTTCTACGACAATTTAAAAAGACCGTTAACCAAAATGGAATACTATAATTCAAAAAAGAAATCTAGGACAGAGTACTTCTATTCAAGCGATTCATCGACTATTAAAACAACTACATATTTTAATTTCAAATACAACCTTTATCCAAGGCGTATCAACATAACCACTGCACATGATTCAATTAAGATAGTCAAAGATCTAAATCTTAACATCCCTGATTCGACTATTATAGATTCTGAACTTAAGTTTCTTTACGTAAATAATGAGGTAAGGGAAAATTTTCAACGAGGACCACATTATAATTTTAAATATTCGATTCGAACTGAAACTCATTATGATTCACATGACAACTGGATCAAAAAGATTTCTTACAGCAACCAAAGGATAAACGGCATTTTGGAAAGAATTATAACCTACTAAATTTCAGCTGCTAACACGGACAATAAAGGTAAGTTGTTTGTCACACTTTTTGCTTTTGCTCCTGCACCCAAGACAAATTTGTGATGGCCATTGCACCCGGACACGCTCCTCTGCCCGCAATTAAAATCCTGCACCTTGACAATTTCATGGCTCCGAGACAGTTTGTACCGCGACACTGCGCCAGTGCCCGCAACCAAATTTGTAACCGGGGATAAATTCGCGGCTCCGATCAACCTTGTACCGCGACACTCGTAATGCTCAAAAAAATTTGTACCCGGACGGCAAAAAGTGCGCCATACCCTCCTTGCACCGTGACAGCTTTCTGGCTAAAGTACCAGGACC
>JALHSP010000037.1 GCA_022865305.1 Bacteroidales bacterium
CCCCGCCCAGGTGGTGTCATGTTTTTTGCACTCAAGACAAATTCGTATTAATGTGAGAATTTTTTGCCTTCTATCTGCCCTCCAAAAAACACGCCACCCCGATGCTGGCGGCAACAACACATACCGCCAAACGTTATAAGCCATTGACTCCGTGGCTCTTAAGTTTCACAACTTTAGATAAATGACATATGACACAAGGAATAATTGACTCAAAGAATAATCCTTTCAGAAGAGATCCATGGATTGATCAGGGCTTTTCTATTACTCCAGATCGGCAAAAGTCTCTAGAAAGACTGCTGGGGATAGATCATCAAAAAATAATAAAACTCAAACCTGATAATTTGAATTGTTATGTTGCATTTGTTGCAATTAGATGGGGATTTGCAATAATAACTAATGATCTTTTATTGCCTACTTACAAATGGAATCATCGACGGCATTTTGATGGATTTGGTCAACCTATTCAACCATTTGAAATCTTAGAAATACAAGCAATTAAGGAGAATCAGTTTAATGAAAAAATATTTGAAGTTTATGACCTAGCAAAAAAACTGTGCGCCTATAATGCTACACGATTTTTAAAAAAGATACGACACTATGGGGGAATCGAAGCAGCCAAAAGCTGGTTGGATCCAAAAGATAAAGATAAACCTCCTACTCAGGGTTTTATCAAATTAAAAGATAACGGTAGACTAGATATCTCTCTCGAGGCGCTTGTTTTAAGAGAGCCTTGGAATAAATTCTTTACATCTGGAGAACTAGAAGTAGCGAAAACAAGATTAAGTCATTTTGGATATAATGGTATTGAGTTAACGAATGATAATTCTGATCAATTAATTCCAGAGGAAATTTTGACTCCTGAAGAATATTCAGTCAGAAGGAACAAAACATACAATTACAGTTAATGCCTATGAGAGGAATCAAAAGGCTAGAGAAAAATGTATACAATATTATGGACCAACTTGTATAGTATGCGATTTTAATTTTGAAAAAATGTATGGTGCTGACTTTAGAAATTATATTCATATACATCATTTAAGACCTCTGTCAACGATTTCAAAAAATTACAATTTAAATCCAGTTGAGGATTTAAGACCAGTCTGTCCTAATTGTCATGCAGTTATGCATAAACGTAATCCACCTTACACAATACCTGAAATAAAAAGATTCATAAAGAGTAACCGAAGAATTGGATCCACCAAGACAAATTTATCTTGACTCGAAAAATTTGTCAACCTAGACTTAAAAAACGGCTTATAACACGGACAATATGGGTAAGTTGCTTGTCACACTTTTTGCTTTTGCTCCTGCTCCCAAGACAAATTTGTAATGGTTGTTGCACCCGGACACGCTCATCTGCCCGCAATAAAAATCCTGCACCGTGATAGATTACTGCCTTCGAGATAGTTTGTACCGCGACACTGCACCAGTGCACGCCACCAAATTTGTAACCGGGGATAAATTCTCGGCTCCGATCATCATTGTACCGCGACACGCGTAATGCTCACTAAATTTGTACCCGGACGGCAAAAAGTGCGCCATACCCTCCTTGCACCGTGACAGTTTTCTGGCTAAAGTACCGGGACTCTGCCCGGTGCTTGCGTCGGGTAACACAACCTCCCCATATTGCC
>JALHSP010000038.1 GCA_022865305.1 Bacteroidales bacterium
CCCCGCCCAGGTGGTGTCATGTTTTTTGCACTCAAGACAAATTCGTATTAATGTGAGAATTTTTTGCCTTCTATCTGCCCTCCAAAAAACACGCCACCCCGATGCTGGCGGCAACAACACATACCGCCAAACGTTATAAGCAAGCTGAATCGCCAACTAGAAAATGATTCAAATGGGAAAAAGTCCAAAAGCTTGACTTGTCATTCATAATTGCCTAATTTTGACTAAAATATAGAATTATACATATTAAATTGTAATAATCATATCGCGATGACAAGTTTTATCGAAGGTTACAACTACGACATTTTCATCAGCTACCGTCAGAAAGACAATAAATATGACGGTTGGGTAACAGAATTTGTTGACAACCTGAAGAAGGAGTTAGAGGCTACATTCAAAGAAGAAATCAGCGTTTATTTTGACATCAACCCTCACGACGGGCTTCTTGAGACACATGATGTTGATGCCTCAATCAAGGATAAACTAAGGTGCCTTGTCTTTATCCCCATCATTTCTCGCACCTATTGTGATCCAAAATCTTTTGCCTGGGAACATGAGTTTAAGGCATTTGTTGAACAAGCTTCAAATGATCAATTCGGATTGAAAATAAAGCTTCCTAATGGAAATTTTGCGAACAGAGTACTTCCAATAAGGATCTACGATTTAGAGAACACTGACATCAAACTATGCGAATCTGTTTTAGGAGGAGTAGTTCGTGGTATTGAATTTATTTATAAATCAGCTGGCGTAAATAGACCATTAACTCCATCTGATTATCCTGAAAAAAACCAATACAAAACCTTCTACCGCGATCAGATTAATAAAGTTGCCAATGCGATAAAAGAGAATATCAGCGGATTGAAAGGAGAACCGTTGGAATTTGAAAGTGAGTCAAAGGAAGTTTTTGCAACTATTAAAAACTCAAGCGTAAAGGGAAAATCAATTAAAGTTACTGCAGGATCTAAAAAACGGATTCTGCTTGTTTCGGCTGTTTTACTGACTGCCGCAGTTATTTTTGTGGCATTAATCCTTACAAATGTAATCAAGGTTGGTAAGGTTGCAAAGTCTGAGGAAATAAAATCTATTGCTGTTCTACCTTTCAGGAATGATAGCCCGGAGGATTCTACTCAATACTTTATGGATGGTGTAATGGAAGAGCTTCTGAATAAGCTTCAATCAGTAAAATCATTAAGAGTTCTTGGACGAACCTCAGTAGAACAATTCCGTGGACAGAATAAATCAATTTCAGAAATAGCAAAGGAGTTGGGTGTTAACTTTATTGTAGAAGGAAGCGGCCAAAAATCAGGTAATGCGTTACGGATGAGGGTCCAGTTAATTAGAGCCAGGAATGAAAGACATATTTGGGGCAATTCCTTTGAACAGAAAAGTCTCGATATGAGAGAATATTTTAAGACCCAATCGGGTTTTGCTGAAGCAATTGCTAATGAATTAAATGCAGTACTGTCCCCTCAAGAAAAGAAGCTTCTCCAGGAAGTACCTAGTGTTAATCTGGAAGCCTATGATACATACCTTAAGGGATATAGTTACATGGTTGACCTTAGTTCTGAATCGTTATTAAAAGCCAAGGATTATCTGAACAGTGCTATTGAAAAAGATCCACACTGGGCACCATTGTATTCTGCTATGGCGCTTGTTTGGTGGTCAATAGCAGCTTTTGGAGTTGAATCACCTGAGATTGCTATTCCTATAATTTACGATAATATCAATAAAGCCATGAAACTGGATCCTGGCCTTGTGGATGTTCATTTCCTAAGCGCCATCATGGCGTTTACAGCAGAATGGGACTGGGAAAAAACCGAAAAAGAGTTTCTGACAGCCTTGTCCATTAATCCTAACCATGCTATGTCAAGAGTATGGTTCTCTCATGCTCTATATGTATTGCAGCGACCAGAAGAAGGCTTGAGTCAGGCAACCCTGGCTATCAAGCTTGATCCTCTTAATCCTGTTATTCAAAGAGGTTACGCAGCAGCACTTCTTTGCGGACGTGAGTATAAGGCTGCCATGGATGTATTAGATAATATGCTGGCAAAAGATCCTGATGATTTTCTCACTAATGGTCTGATGGAAAATGCCGCCCTTTTTTGCGGGGACTCAAACAAATCTTTTAAGGCGTGCTTGCGTTATATTCCCCAGACGTACGAGATTAATGAGGAATCCATTAATCAATTTGAAATGACCTATAATAAAAGTGGATATTATGCAGCCTATGCAGAGTTTTTACAACAATTAGAGATTTTGTATGATAAGAAATACGTACCCCCAGGAAATTTGGCAATCGGATACTACTTTATAAATCAAGATGATAAGGCCCTTAAATGGATAGAGAAAGCACTTGAAGTACACGATTCAGGTATTCCTTATCTTGGCACAGGACTTTGGAACTGCACCCGATTATATGATAATCCAAGATTTATTGAAGTTTTAAAGAAAATAAACCTTCCACTTCCAAAAAACTGAATGTTCTATATTACTAATTTACGTATAATTGATGCCGATACTACATGCCTGATGAGATAATGGATAAATTGTCGTACTTTTAAAAGCCTGCTTATAACACGGACAATATGGGTAAGTTGTTTGTCATGCTTTTTGCTTTTACTCCTGCCCTCAAGACAAATTTGTAATGGTTGTTGTACCCGGACACGCGCATCTGCATGCAATTGAAATCCTGCACCGTGACTGCTTTCTGGCTTCGAGATAAATTGTACCGCGACAATGCGCCAGTGCCCGTTACTAACTTTGTAACCGGGGATAAATTCGCGGCTCCGATCAAACTTGTACCGCGATCGCGCCAGCACGCAATAAAATTTGTACCATGACAGCAAAAAGCACGCCATACCCTCCTTGCACCGTGACAGCTTTGTGGCTAAAGTACCAGGACTCTGCCCGGATGCTGCGTCGGGTAACACAACCTCCCCATATTGCCGGGCCGTTAGGGCGCATTCCCTGTACCGATTTGACATTCAGTTAAATTCGCAAGATAACGATCCAAATAATTTGACCGTTAGTAAAGATTCGGGCCATTA
>JALHSP010000039.1 GCA_022865305.1 Bacteroidales bacterium
CAGCCCTCGCAGCGGTGTCATGGTTTTTGCCCTTTAACAGAAATTTGTAATAAAAGATAGCTCCAGTCGGTTTATCGGCCCTGCAAAAACCCCGCCACCGCCCGAAGCTGTCGGCAACAACACATACCGCCAAACGTTAGCTTGCATTCGCCCCAAACTCATACCAAGACTATCTATGACCTAGTTCTCATGGAGAAACAAAACCAGACTAATTTAACAGAAGATTAAGAATTGATTAACAAATAATTGGGAGTTTATTGAATTTACGATATTTAAATTCGCTAATGAAATATTTGACATTAACTATGAAAAAAACTATTCTTCAACCAGCTTTCTTTATCCTCATAATATGCCTGTCAGCCTGCAATAGACCATTTGAAAAATGTACAATTTCGGGTAGGATAATTGGAAGATCAAGTACTTCAATGATTTTCGTAAATGCATTAGATAGGCCTGATCCACAACAAGCAAAGATCCATATACCTATAAAAGACAGTACTTTTAGTTATGAATTTGCCGCAAACCCAAAACAAGCTTACTGGCTAATTTTCGAGGATGATTATTCATCACCTGATGGAATCCATCCAATCACAATTTTCCCCGACAAGGAAAAAATAAAACTAGTATTATATGACTCTAAACATATTGCACAAAACAAAATTTATGGAGGAAAACTTAACAACCAATTTGTTCTATTTACTAAGGAGTTAGAATCAAAATTTGATCCCTTAATGAAACCATATAATGATAGCATTCAAGTTCTAATGAAGCTAGATAAATATCTATCTGATGCGAGCAAGGAATTAAACAAGAAGATGGATCAGACACAGAACCAAGATTCTCTTATTGTTATATACAAAAAGTTAGATGATCTTGGAGATGATGCTTACACAGAGCCTGTAAAAGAAATAAACAGACATCTCAACTCTATTTACAAAGAAAAGTATTCTTGGTGTTACAATTACTATGATCAGAATCAAACAATAGTATCTTACTATCTTATTTTAAGAGAATTAATGGATTATTTGTATACAAATTATTCCGATTTATCAAGATTGAGCAATGTTGTTAAGAGTATTTCTGGTAAATATCCGGATCATCCGTATAACAAGGCAGCAAAGGATTTGCTTAATGCTTTTGATCAAATAAAAGTAGGAGGTGAATTTATTGACTTTACTCTTCCTGATCTTAATGGAAACAACATCACTTTATCTAAGTCTATTGAAGGTAAGATTGCCCTTATTGATCTTTGGGCAACCTGGTGTGGCCCTTGTATTGCTGCCAGTAGAAGCATGATTCCAGTTTATAATGAATTTAAAAATTCAGGTTTCACTATAGTTGGAGTTGCTAATGAGATTGATAATACAAATCAATTAAAGAAAACGTTGGAACGAGAGAAATTTCCCTGGATAAATCTGATAGAGCTCAATAATGAAAATGGAATTTGGCTCAAGTACGGAATTCCAGGTGCAGGCGGAAAAACATTTCTGGTAGACAAGGACGGGAAAATACTAGCAATCAAGCCAACAGCTGAAGAAGTTAGAAACATCTTGATTCAAAAATTAAAATAAAACGCAAGCTAACACGGACAATATGGGTAAGTTGTTTGTCACACTTTTTGCTTTTGTTCCTGCTCCTAAGACAAATCCGTAATGTCACTGTACCCGGACTCGCTCATCTGTGCATAATCGAAATCCTGTACCTTGACAAATTTCAGGTTCCGAGACAGTTTGTGCCGCGACACTGCACCAGTACCCATTTATCAATATTCTTCAACCGAGACAGATTATCGACAACTTAGAAAACTTGTACCGCGACCGCGCCAGCACCCAATTAAAATTGTACCATGACTGCAAAAAGTGCGCCATACCCTCCTTGCACCTTGACAACTTTCTGGCTAAAGTATCAGGACCCTACCCGGTGCCTGCGTCGGGTAACACAACCTCCCCATATTGCCGGGCCGTTAGGGCGCATTCCCTGTACCGATTTGACATTCAGTTAAATTCGCAAGATAACGATCCAAATAATTTGACCGTTAGTAAAGATTCGGGCCATCATCTATTTTAAGACCTTGCCTGAAAATTATGTTAA
>JALHSP010000040.1 GCA_022865305.1 Bacteroidales bacterium
AACCGGCTGTCCGACAAATTTTATTTCTGTATCTTTACTCATGTTGTATTTATTTTCTCCAAAAACCAAATTACAACATCTGGGGGAAACCTTTGGGGAGTACCCCTTATTTTATTATTTTAGTCGGACACTAGTGATAAAATATATTTGATAGAATTTATATTTAATGGATCAAAAATATAATAATGAAGATGAAGTATTTATGAATTTTAACCAATAATTCTGAAATCTGGATTTTCCCCTTCAAAAAAATAAACGGTATGAAGTAATATCAGGGAATACTAACACCTGATTTTACCTTCAAACCCCGGCGATTCTGCGTTTGTATTCTGCCAGTGCTTCATCCAACCGGATTCTTGCATTTTCATTTCCTGGTACATTATGGGATGGATGGATGTATAGCTTAACTCCTCTGTCTGCCAGTATTTCGGCAACTGTTGTAATTGTCATCCAGACACAGGTAACAAATGCCATAGTTGAGACCGGCCCTATTTTATCCTTATGGTCTTTAAGAAGGACAGAAGCGTCTTCAAGCGGGGTACATGTATCAACTACAATATCGGCCAGATCAAAAATTGTTTTACCGCAGGAATGCCTTGATTGCCTGCCTTTAGCTTCTGCAGCAGAACCAAATACTATTACTTTCATTCCCCGTTTCCTGGCTTCGAGAGCTACATCAATGTTTACATTATTAATGCCCGTGTGTGAAAAAAGCCACATTATATCCCTCTTATCAAAATCATATCCCTTCATAATCTCTTTGCCATAGCCTTCTACACGCTCGAGGAATACAAACTGATGGACCCCCATTTCACCAACAATCCGGGTAAAAAAGGTGAGCGGCAACTCTATCATCGGGTGAAATCCAACAAAACCACCTATCCGGGGATACATTTCCTCAATGGGTAGTGTGGCATGACCGCATCCGAAAGTATGAACCCACCGGTTACATTCAATTGTATCTGCCATTAATTCAGCCGCTTGACGAATATTATCCATTTGCGTTTCTTCGATACGGGTCATTATATCCCTCGCATTATTAAGCCATTGTTTTGCTAACATAATAAGTTGGTTTTATGGTGTTTAGTTTTTTAATTTTTTCATTATGACAATACACAAAAATATCATTATCACTGATTCTCCAAAAGCAACCGTAATCAGATGATTTATGCCAAAATTCTGAGAAATTACTCCCATTAAGTAATTAATAAGCATATTCCCGAGTAATGCAATAAACAGGGCAAAGCTAAATGCTGTCCCCGAAAGTCCAGCAAACCGGCTGCCAATAAATCCAAGCATGATCGGGAACCCCCCGGCTAAACCTGCACCTAATAATACTAATCCTGCTATTACCAAAAAATAGGAATTACCGGTTTTTATTATTAATAAGCTAATCAGGATCAGTGAAAATGATACTATCAGGATCTTCCTTACCGGAACTGATCTGAAAACGGTGCCAATCAGCAGACGCATTACAATCATCCCGGCTACAAAAGATGAAAGTGCAAATAATGCCTGACTTTGCGGTATAGACAGTTGGTTTATGAGATATGTGGTTGTCCAGTTATTTATAATGCCTTCAAAGCTACTCTGAAAAAACAGGAAAAAGGCTATCAGTATTAATACCTTGTCTTTAATAAGCGCAAAACTTTGGGTAAGCGGTAATCCCTGTGCTTGTTTGGGTGGAGGGAACCTGATCAGGATGAAAAATATCCCTGCCATTAATGCCAGCAGCCCTACTGAAGCAATTATTACTTCAAAACTAATCCTGTTTTCAAGAATTCCCAGGATGAGAGGCATTCCAAGAGCGCCGACCCCAAAAAATACTCCTAATAAACTCAAATTGGCTCCTTTATCTTTGTCGCTGATATCAGCCACCAGAGCATTGGTAGCACCATTGACAACTCCCCCTCCAAAACCGATCAGAAAAACAAAAATCTTCAACACTCCTGCTGATTGTGCATATGCAATACCCTCAAATCCGGCAAACAATAAAACACAAGAGACTGCCATTAAAATCTTATACCCGTACTTATCAACTACAGGACCGAAAAGTAATGATCCGGTCAATATTCCAAAAGGCAGAATGGAAAACAATGCCCCTGAAGATATTTCACTTAGCTGTAGTTTTACTTTCAGATCAGGAGCAATGGAGCCAAGGGTGATAAGTCCAATTCCAAACAATAACATCCCGATGCATGCTGACCAGAAAACAAGTCTTTTTTTGTACATCTTATTTATTTTGAAAGATTTAAGCCGGACAAAGTCTTCAAAGCCAGGAATCCTGCACCGTAAACCCCGGCATTACCTGCCAGTCCTGAAGCCTCAATGTTTACCTGATTAATACTGATTGGCTGAGCCCATTTAGCAGCTTCCTGCCTGATGTCCGGGATCAACGGAATTGCAGGTCCAAATACACCACCTCCGATTATTATCTTTTCCGGGTTAAACAGGCTGATAAGGTTTGCAACAGCCATTCCCCAGAACTCAATGCATTGCTGAATTACATTCACGGCAACCGGATCACCATTATTATAAGCTGCAAAGATATCATATGACGTTATTTCATCAGGAGCTATATTTTTTAGTTCACCTTTATAATCTTTATTCTCTGTTAAGAAGGTCCTTCCTGCTTTTGCAATGCCCTCCCCTGATGCATAATGCTCAAAACAACCGCAGTTAATATAATCCTCCCTGAATGGCCTGTCTAATGCCATCCATCCTATTGCACCTGCAATATCATGACTACCGCGTATTACCTCCCCGTTTACCAGTATTCCGGCACCTATACCTGTTCCTACAGCCAGAAATATTGCATCCCTGCACCCGCGGGCATTGCCCTGCCACACCTCCCCCAGAATATAACATGCCCGGTCACTGTCGATAGTAACAGGGATCGAACCACTTACTGATCTGACCTCCTGCAGCAGAGGGTAATCGTCCCATTCCGGAATATTTGGCGCCCATACTGTGCCTGTTTTATGATGGCTGATACCAGGAACAGATATGCCAATGGCATTTATTTTATTTCCGCGCGATTCAGCGGAACTAAGAATTACATCGATCTTGTCAGTAATGAGTTTCCCAACTTCATTGCCTTTATGGTTCCCGAGAGGAGATACCTCTTTACTTACCATCTTCCCCTCTTCAGTAAAGATGGCCAATGCAAGTTTTGTGCCTCCAAGATCAATCCCTAAAAGAGCCATAATAGTCCCCTGTTTCTTTTAATTCTGTTTTTTTTGAAGAGTCATCACTTGTTCCGGCACATTCCATCCTGACACTTTTATTACCGGATTTGTTCCGGCAGTCATGGCTGTGGGACAACTTACTGAAACTGTTTTGCTTTCCGATGGAGCCAGTGAGAAATAATTCCCTGACCAGTTGCTGGGTAATACCTCTTCCCCGTTCACCAGCAACTGTGGCCTGATGAAGAAAGCAATCTTATCTGAGTTATTAGTGACCTTCAATGTCCACCTGTTTTCATACTTTAGCTTCTCTGATTTTAAAATGCCCGTTAAAACTGATGTCTCGGGTAGTGTGTTTAATGCTTTATAATCACCATCGGATGAAATCCAGTAAACATTATGAGAAACAACCCTTCCTGCAGAGTTTTTAAGATTCAGCACAACAAAAGTAATTCCTCTGGTTTTCTCCATTAAAGAGCTCAATGATGTCGTTTCTTTTACTTCTGTCGGTTTCAGGCTGAAATAGGCTTCTTCCTTAAAAAGTGATTTCGAATCAAAACCTAACACCTCAACAGAGGCAGAAAGGTTATTAACCGGCTTATAAGTCCTGTTAAGAATTGTGACCTTAAGGTTACTCAGATTCAGTTGAATATGAACCGGTTCGCAGGCATTCTGCATAAAGTAATAACCTGCATTAGGCTGGAGGAACCAGTCATAAACCTGCCATACTACACTCGGGAATGCTGCATTCAGTTTCCACAGCATCACACCACCGATATCATTCAGCTTATGTCCTGCTGCTTCAAAAATACCCTGGTACCCGATGGCATTCATCAACTGCATCTTATCACAAAAATCTTCGATTGAAACCGGTTCTCCGTATCTCCTGACCATTTCTTTATAATAAAGATCCCATTTTCCGTTCCCGGTAGCTGCATCATGATAGCCCCAGGTATGGTTCAGAGGGAATGGCAATGTCTTGTCCCATACGAGGTTCGGGATTATTTTTGGTAATATATTATACGGAGTCATTGAAGGAATACCTGTTTCATCCTTGAATACCCAATCCCTTCCTGCAATAGCCCTGGTATAATAACTTTTAGGGTCCTGCCAGGTATATGGTCCGCCACTATAAACACCCCCTGGGAGGTTATCGGGCCAGGAACCGGGCCATCCTTCCGGTAGTCTTGCAAATCCTGAAGAGCTGGGAATGAACGGGCGTGTTCCATCCAGTTCAATAATACTGTTCCTCATGAAATCATAAAGTTCCCTTCTTGCATGCCCCTCATTGCCGCCAGTCCAGACCAGCAGGCTGGGATGGTTGCGGATCCTGTAAATGGTACTTATAACATTACGTTTAAAAACATCACCTTCGAGTGGCCAGTCGGGAGAACCTTTGAACTCTCCCTGTGTATCGCCGGTTATCCAGAAATCAGACCATACCAGCAATCCGTAACGGTCGGCTGCATCAAAAAACTCATCGCAGGGAGTGACACCACCTCCCCATATCCTGACAAGGTTAACATTGGCATTGCGGCATAACCGCATCTCATAATCATACCTTAATGAATCGCGGTTCAGCATGAAATCGGGTACCCATGCGCCACCTGTGAGGTGTATCCTTCTGCCGTTAACGTAAAAATCGCGACGCAAGTCCTTGTTCACCTCAACAGCTTTTGTGGAAACTGTCCTGATGCCGAAAACAAAAGAGGTATCATCTGACATCCCAGCACTATTAACGTACTGAAGACGTATCCTGTAAAGATTTGCTTTGCCATAACCATTAGGCCACCATATACCCGGTTTACTGATGTTAAGTTCCCTGGTATCGTCTGCATTCATTTTAATAACAGTCGGACCATTTTTTACAGCTGCAACATTTTTGGTAAACTGTATCGCTTTACCTTTGAAATTTTCCGGAGCTATCCTGACCGAAAGCTTTCCGATTTCATTGGTGCTGCTATGGATGAACAGGGTCAGGTTTAAAGAGAGCTTTGCCAGGCTGGTATCCTGTTCTCCCGGGAATTCAGTTGCTATCATGGTACGACCGATTGTAACCACTCCCGATGTACGGAGGTAAACCGGAAGCCAGATGCCCATATTACGGTCGCGAACAGGAGGTACCCAGTCCCATCCTACGGAACATAGCATTGTTACGTTTTTACCAATATCCCCTGTTGGACCTCCGTTCGGATAAAAATCTCCGAGAGCTTCAAGCTGTTCGGTCGAAGGCAATCCTGGGTAATCAAGAGGATAAATTTTCACCGCGAGCACATTTTCACTGCCTGCTTTGATATGCTTACTTACATCAAGGCTATATTCGGCAAACATTCCTGCCATTTGTGATGAATCAGCTATCTGCGTGCCATTAAGCCAGACACCGGCACGATAGTTAATGCCCTTGAAAATTAACTGAAAACAACGCCCCTGGTCAGTAGCAGGTACTTTAAAGGTTGTACGATACCAGTAAGGCTTCTTCCATGGATTAGGATCATTCGGAAGATGGCTGAACTGTTCAAGGTTGTACTTTTTGTTGAATTCATCTGATGCATCCGGGATAAGCATATTATTTAAGCCGGCATAAGGATCGGGATAGATTCCGTTTGCAACCAGTCCTGTGAGAACCGTGGAAGGAACTTTAACAGGAAACCAGTAAACATTTGATTTGTATCGAGTGGTTGACAATTCTTCACCTGAAGCATTAATCAGGGATGAAGACTGTAAATCAAATTGAGTAAGTCTGATCTGTTTTACTGAACCAGGCTGGCCCATCAGCTCAGCAGTTACAAACAGGATCCATGATGAGAGTGTCAGCACATAGGATAAATATTTTTTCATGACTGTCAGATTTAGATCGTAAATTAATAATTTATAAATAAATATGGCAAATGAATTCAGTGAAATCGGTCCCGGAGACCTTATTTTTGAATAACTATTTCATTTTTTTAGTTTTACATTTCATAATAATATTATTCATTGTATTTTGTAATTTTAACCTTTGCAGATGAAAAAAATAAGTTCCAATACTGAGAAAAAATAATTTTAGTTTTACATTATAACAAACTGAACAATATCTGCAACACTTGTAATTATGGAATCAGTAACCAGTAAAAAACGATTCGGCACCATTCCTGTATTTTTCACGGCGATTTCAACAATACTTGGAGCAATTCTGTTCTTAAGATTCGGTTATGCCGTCGGAACCCTGGGTTTCTGGGGTGCATTGCTGATCATTTTAATCGGACATGCGCTAACAATTCCAACAGCTTTTGCCATTTCCGAGCTGGCCACGAATAAACGGGTCGAAGGCGGAGGTGAATACTTCATCATTTCACGTTCATTCGGACTAAATATCGGTGCAACCATCGGGATTGCACTTTACCTTTCGCAGGCAATAAGTGTGGCATTTTACATTATTGCTTTTACTGAAGCATTCGAGTTTATATTTAACTATTTTTCCAATTCGCTGAATATAAATCTTCCAAGGCAGGTCATCAGTATTCCGGCAATGATTATCCTGGGATATTTCATCCTCCGGAAAGGCGCGAATATGGGAGTTAAATTGCTTTATATTGTCATTGGGATACTGGCCCTCTCATTACTTCTCTTCTTCCTGGGAACAACTGAATACGCGATTAGTTCAGGAAATAAGATCCCCGCAGGTGATTTAAGAAATATGAAGGAATTTTTTATAGTATTAGCAATAGTGTTTCCTGCATTCACCGGTATGACTGCTGGAGTTGGCCTGTCGGGAGATCTTAAAAATCCGGCCAGATCTATACCCCGCGGTACAATTTTAGCAACAATATGCGGCATGCTGATTTATGTCGCTGTTATTTACAAGCTTTCAATATCGGTAAGTGTTGAAGATATGTTATCCGAACAGTTGATTATGTCGAAGATAGCTATCATGGGCGTCTTTATTGTTCCTTTAGGTCTTGCAGCTTCAACCTTATCTTCAGCCATCGGGTCAGTGATGGTTGCTCCCAGAACTTTACAAGCCCTCGCCCTTGACTCTTCCTTTCCTTCAAAAAGAGTGAACAAATGGCTGTCGCTGGGAAGAAAATCAGATAATGAACCTGCAAATGCAACTCTGATCACGATCATTATAGCCCTTGTGTTTGTGGCATTGGGAGGCGTTAATATGGTGGCAGAGATTATTTCTATGTTCTTCCTGGTAACATATGGTTCATTATGTCTTATTTCTTTCCTTAATCATTTTGGATCCTCCCCTTCATACCGGCCTTCATTCAGCTCGAGATGGTATTTTTCACTTCTCGGATTTCTTGTTGCAATATGGGCTATGTTCAGGATCAACGCACCATATGCCCTTGCTTCCATTCTGGTAATGGCAGCTATTTATTCATATATTAAAGTGTATCATCGCGAAAGAGATGGGCTTGAATCTTTATTTGCAAATGCCCTGTTCCAAATGAACCGGAACATCCAGGTTTATCTTCAAAGATCAGGCAGCAAGAAAAAAGTAAAAGAATGGAGACCAAGTGTAATCTGTATTTCAAAAGATTCCTTTGTCCGTACAAAAGCATTCCGGCTATTAAACTGGATATCCCACAGGTATGGATTTGGGACATACCTCCACCGGATCGACGGATATTATTCCAGGGCAACCAGCCAGCAGGCAGCCGAAGAGCTTTCAAAGCTGATTGAACTCTATAACACAACCAATAATCATGTATTTGTTGATACAATAATATCTCCGTCTTATACCTCAGCCCTTGCTCAGGCTATACAATTACCTGGTATTTCAGGAATGGAAAACAATATGGTGATTTTCGAATACGATAAGGAAAATCCTGAAAATCTTAGTGAGATCATTGAGAATACCGGACTTATAAAAGCGGGCAATTTTGATATATGTCTTCTGGCGTCAAGCAGAAAGGATATGAATTTCAGGAATGGGATACATATATGGATAGACTTTCAGTATCCTGAGAACTCAAGCCTGCTTATACTTATGAGTTTCATTATTTCAGGTCATCCCGACTGGAAAAGGTCAAATATTAAAGTATTTGATACATGCAAGCCGGGACAATTTGAAGAAACAAAATCTAGGCTCACAGAGCTGGTCAGAACCGGAAGACTGCCGATAACAGAAAAAAATATTGAAATAATCACTCAAGAGTCCGGGATGACCTTAAAAAATCTGATAAATGAAAGATCCGCTTCTGCAGCGCTGACTATGATCGGTTTCGACACTCAGATATTAAAACATGAAGGCGATGTTATTTTAGGCGGGTGTGATGAAATTGGCACAATTCTGTTTGTCAATTCACACAGCCAGAAAGATATCGTCTGATGTAAAAGATTAATGGGCAATATCAAGAATCTTTAAAAAACTCCTTTCGGAAATAATCCTGTCAGCCACCAGATTCAGATATTTATTTTCGGAACAGAAAGATATTCCAATGCCACTTTCTTTTACAAGACATATATCGTTTTCACTGTCCCCAACAGAAATAATATTTTTAATATCGATCTTATATTTTTCTGCTAACTGGTACAGAACATTAGATTTGCAGAAATCATGATTGCATTTACTGAACTTGTTCCTCATAAATGCGGAGGGTACTTTCACCTCGCCTGTTGCAACGCTTTTGGAAAATTCAAGTTCATTACCAATTGAGAAATCCATTTTGAGCTTGTTCTTCAAATGGTTTGTGACAACATCATAACTGTCACTTATAATACCACAGATATAACCTTTCTTTTTTAATCCACTGATAACATATTCGGCATCATCTATTATTTTAATTTTATCTGTAATATTAAGTAACTCTTCAAGTGACCTGTTTTTTAATAATCTTGCAATTGACTTTGTGCGTGTGTATGGATTTTCATAATCCGTAACAATTTTAATGAGATCGTCTTTAAAATTAAATTCACCAGCTGCGGTTGTAATAAAACTTCCTTCAAGGAGAGTATTATCCATATCAAAAATTATCATTTTCTCCATGCCCATCAGACTCTCTCTTATTGCATAATCCATTTGTGTCCTGATGACACTAATATTTTCAAGAGTCTCCAGGTTAGTGACTTCGATCCTTTTTGCTCGCTTAAGAATAGCTTTTGAAACCTCTCGCGACATTTTTGCCAGTTGTTCCCAGGTCTGCATCCGGTTTTCGATAAATCCTATATTGACCTCTTTCATTTTTGCACCAAGAGTATGCATATCAAGAAGAATTCCAATATCAACCCCATAATCATTTTCGAATTCTACCTTTTTGAACCAGCTCTTTTTACCTGCTATCATGCCGCTTAAAGGCTGGGAAAAGTGTGTCAGATCAGGAAACAGAATACTTAAAAGTGGTTTGGCTACCAGCTCTGTCACTCTTCCGGCCTGACGGTCAAAACACGATTTAACGAAATCAGCTTCCCCTTTAATGACCGGTTCAGATAATAACTCAACAATATCAGGCGGATAGGTCAAAATGTCTGCATCAAGATAAACTATAACCTCATCTTTAGACAGTAACATACCCTCACGCATAGATGTACCTTTTCCAATCTTAGAGCTGGTATATATTTTGACTTTTTGGAATCTTCTGGCTTGCTTTATAGTATTATCGTAAGATTTATCATCAATTACAAGTATCTCATTAACAATCGGGGAATTGCTGATCAGCCGGATAACCTGGTTGATTGTTTTTTCCTCGTTTAATGCCGGAATAATAACAGTTACCATGAACTGATCTTTAGTTTATATCAATATAACAATTTTTTTTTGAAAAAAAGTTATTTCAGATACTTTTTAATGTTATAAAGTTTATTCAAAGCTTCAACCGGGGTGAGATTATTTATATCCAGTTCAAGTAGTTCATCACGTATCTGTTTAAGAACCGGATCATCAAGCTGAAAAATGCTTAATTGCAGACCTTCCCTGTGTCCTGCCAGGTCGGCAATGGGTTTTGCAAGCTCCTGTTTTTCATGGCTCTGCTCAAGCTCCTTCAGAATTTCATCAGCACGGTTTACCACACTTCGCGGCATACCTGCCATTTTAGCCACATGTATGCCGAAACTATGCTCACTCCCGCCTCTTTTCAATTTCCGAAGGAATATGACTTTGTTATTCATCTCTTTAATGGAGACATTGTAATTCTTAACCCTGGAAAACGAATTTTCCATCTCATTAAGCTCATGATAATGAGTGGCAAATAAGGTTTTTGCTCTCATCCTGCTTTCATGAAGATACTCTACCATAGCCCATGCTATCGATATGCCATCATAAGTGCTGGTTCCCCGACCGATCTCATCAAGCAGAATAAGACTTCGGTCCGAGAGGTTGTTCAGGATGCTGGCTGTCTCATTCATCTCAACCATGAATGTTGATTCGCCAAGGCTAATGTTATCCGAGGCACCAACTCTTGTAAATATCTTGTCAACGATACCTATCCTTGCTGACTTTGCAGGTACAAAGCATCCTGTCTGTGCCATTAAAACAATGAGTGCAGTCTGTCGCAATAAAGCTGATTTGCCTGACATGTTCGGACCAGTGAGTATTATTATCTGCTGATCCTCGGTATCAAGTGCAAGGTCGTTCGGAACGTATGATTCACCTGCCGGTAGCTGCTTTTCGATTACCGGGTGACGGCCATCGCTTATTTCGATTATTCTGGAATCATCAAGGACAGGCCTGACATAGTTGCTCTCTGCCGAAAGGACCGCAAAAGACTGAAGGCAATCGATCCTCCCAACAAGTGCTGAATTAAGCTGAACCGGAGGTATGTACTCAAGTATCGCGAGAACAAGATCGTTAAAAAGCCTGGTTTCAAGATCAAGTATCTTTTCTTCAGCACCGAATATCTTATTCTCATACTCTTTAAGCTCCTCGGTGATATAGCGTTCAGCATTCACAAGAGTTTGCTTGCGGATCCACTCCGGAGGCACCTTATCCTTATGCGTATTCCTGACTTCGATATAATATCCGAAAACATTATTATAGCTTACCTTTAGTGAGCTTATCCCTGTGCGGAGGCTCTCCCGGTTCTGAAGCTCTGCCAGGTAATCCTTGCCACTGTAAAGGATTGTACGAAGCTCATCGAGCTCTGCCGAGACTCCTTTAGCAATAATGTTTCCCCTGCTTATCTGAACAGGAGGATCGTTGTTAATGTCATGTTCTATCCTGTCAGCCAAGGTTTTACAAGGATTCAACTGCTCAGCAAGCTGTGCAAGTGGCGGACAACCGCTTTTACTGCATAATGATTTGAGAGGATCGATAGCCTTCAGCGCTCTCTTAAGCTGAACGACTTCCCTTGGGTTTATCCTGTTTAACGCAGCTTTTGAAACAAGTCTTTCAAGGTCACCTATCTGCCTGATCAATGCTGATAACTCATCCCTGAAAGCAACTTTTTCCACCAGGTGCTGTACAATATCCAGTCTTTCATTAACAGGCTGAATATCCTTGAGCGGCAGTGATATCCATCGTTTCATCATTCTCCCACCCATTGGTGAAATCGTTCGGTCCATCACATCAATAAGCGTCTTGGCACCTTCATACGGTGAATGGAACAGCTCAAGGTTTTTTACGGTGAACTTGTCCAGCCATACATATCTCTCCTCATCTATCCGTGATAAGCTCGTAATATGTCCGAGCTGCTCATGCTGGGTTATATCGAGATAATAAAGTATTGCTCCGGCAGCTATTATTCCAAATGGCATGTTTTGCACACCGAATCCTTTTAACGAGCTGGTTTCAAACTGTTTCAGCAGACGATCGTTCGCAGCATCAGGCGTAAATATCCAGTCATCAAGTTTATAGGTATAAAATTTTGTTCCAAAGTTTTCCAGAAAAAGATCTTTTCTGCTTTTTTCAAAAAGGACCTCTTTGGGTTGAAAATTATTCAGCAACTGATCTATATAATCCAAAGTACCTTCCGAGGCAAGGAACTCGCCGGTGGATATAT
The DNA here is from genome assembly GCA_022865305.1 of Bacteroidales bacterium. GTDB lineage: Bacteria > Bacteroidota > Bacteroidia > Bacteroidales > VadinHA17 > LD21. The sequence goes on from JALHSP010000040.1 coordinate 12,107, forward strand.
CCAGAAATGCAACACCTGCAATCTTCTTTTCTATATGAACTGCAGCCAGAAAATTATTTTCTTTATGATTAAGTACATTTTCGTTAAGCGAAACACCGGGTGTAATAAGTTCAGTTATACCACGTTTGACAATTTTCTTTGCAAGTTTGGGATCTTCAAGCTGCTCACATATTGCCACTCTTTGCCCTGCCCTGACAAGCCTGGGAAGATAAGTATCGAGGGCATGGTAAGGAAATCCGGCAAGCTCAACAAATGAAGCCGATCCATTGGCTCTGCGTGTAAGGGTTATCCCAAGGATTTCTGATGTTTTGATGGCATCTTCACCAAATGTCTCGTAGAAATCGCCGACCCTGAAAAGAAGTATTGCGTCCGGATGCTTTGATTTGACATTAAAATACTGCTTCATCAGCGGTGTTTCTGCATACTTTTGGTTGTCTGACATTGGAGTTTTGATAGCAGAGACTATTAATATTTCTTGATCATTAACAAAGATACATTTATTTCCTAACCCATCCCCCAGCCTCCTGCAGTCCACACCTCTCCCCAACCCCTCCCCCAAGAGGGAGGGGCTTAACAAACATATTTGATTTAGCATCCCCCGCTCTCTCCGGGAGCGGGGGACGGGAGGGGGTGAGGTCTCTCCAAGTAGAAGACGCTGGGATGAGGTTCATAAAAGCACAAAGTACCCCTAAGAAAAATCATAAATTCTATGAAAGAGAATATTTACCTTGCTTAAATAATTAACAGAAGTGGTTATGAATAAAGTTTTGATACTTGGCGCAGGGCTGGTTGTGAAACCGATGGTAGAATTCCTCCTTGAACGTAATTTCGGCGTAATGATTGCTACCACTACAAAAGAGAAAGCTGACAGGATGATTAAAGGTCATCCCAACGGATCATCACTCCGGTGGTCAACAGATGACACAGATACTCTCGAAAAACTTGTAAATGAGCATGATATCACTGTTTCATTCCTTCCTTACCGCTACCATACCGGTATTGCAAAAACCTGCATTAAACTTAACAAACCTCTTGTAACCACTTCATATGTCCAGCCTGGAATGCTGGCCCTTGATGAGGCAGCAAAGAGTGCAGGTGTTATAATTCTGAATGAGGCAGGGCTCGATCCGGGAATTGACCACATGACCGCTATGAAGATCATAGACCACATCCATAATAAACAAGGTAAAGTTGAAGAGTTTTATTCCCTGTGCGGAGCTCTGCCAGTCCCCGAAGCTGCCGACAATCCGATGAAGTATAAGTTTTCGTGGAGCCCGAAAGGTGTTGTATTGGCCAGCAGGAACAGTGCCCTGTATCTGAAAAAGGGAAAACGAGTCTTCATTGAACCGCTGGATCTTTTTAAAGACAGGTTCAGTTTTAATTTCCCGGGCATTGGAGAGCTTGAGGTCTACCCGAACAGGGATTCAATAAGTTATATTGATATTTACGGGATCCCTGAAACTTCGACCATGTACCGCGGTACATTCCGTTTCAGGGGATGGTGTGAGACACTCGATGCAATGAAGAGTTTTAATATGCTCGATGATTCTGTCATTAATTACAGCGGAAAGAGCTATGCTGAATTCCTCGCTGAGAGGGTCGGTACCGGCACCGGTGATCTTAAGAAGTCGGTCGCTGCAAAGTTGGGGATAAGTGAAAGTTCATGTGCCATTAAATCATTTGATTTTCTGGGATTTTTCAGCGATGAAATCCTTAACTATGCCGAAACGTCTCCCTTCGAGATCACATCCGACAGGATGATAAAAAGAATGCTGTTATCTGACAATGATCGCGATATGATTGTTATGCAGCATATCTTTCTGGCTGCTTACCCTGATGGTAAAAAAGAAGTTATAAAGTCATCGATGCTCGATTTCGGCTCACCCTCAACAAACACTGCCATTGCCAGAACAGTAGCCCTGCCGGCAGCTATTGCAGTAAAATTAATACTTGAAAAGAAGATTGATCTAAAAGGCGTTTACAGGCCTGTAGTGCCTCAGATATATAATCCGGTTCTTAATGAACTGAAAACTCTGGGAATTGAAATGAAAGAGGAATTCGGGTTGCCGGAAAGTGAGATGATTTCATAAGTTCTACCCCCCTGCCCCCCTAAAGGGGGATTAATTTGCTACTCCTATTTAGCCCCCCTAGAGGGGGGTTGGGGGGTTGTTAATTAGGATTCAAAACTTCAGGTAGAAATCCCTGGTAAGATTAATGTATTCCTCCGTGAATTCATGTCTTTTACCTCGTTCGATTGTGAGAAATTTTTCTGCTGGTTTCTTCCGGTACCTGGAGAATGTCATGATCAGTCTTCTTATTCCTGATGTCGGCATTGGTTTAATTTTAAGCATATTATTACAGTATAAACCATACTCCTGAGCTTCTGAAATAAAGATGTTACCCTCCACATAAGGCATTATGATCTGAAACCTGCCATCTTCGCTAAGCAGTCGTGAGACACCTTTCAGTAATTCATCATCATTCAGAATAACATTATGGCGTGCGGTAGCTTTTCCCGGATCAGGATTCTTAAGTGAATCTGTGAAGTAAGGAGGATTGGTAATTATCAGATCGAATTTATTATTCCCGGTTTCAAAACTCTGCAAGTCAGTATTTCTGGTATCTATTCTGTTGCACCATTTACTGTTCGCTACATTTCTGCATGCCTGTTCAAATGAATCGCGGTCAGGTTCGATGGCAGTTATTACGGCGTCACTCCTCTGGGCAAGCATCAATGCGATTAATCCGGTTCCCGTTCCTATATCCAGAATCCTTTTCACTCCGCCAATATCTGCACAGGCCCCCAGAAGAACACCATCAGTACCAACTTTAAAGGAACACTTATCCTGGAGAACGGTGAATTGTTTGAAACTGAAGTAATTATTTGCCATGAAGAAATATCAGAATATTTCATTTATACTAGGACCAAACAAGGCAAAATTATATTTAATCGGATAGATATTAAGATAACTAATACCATTTATGCACATCCACTAACGAATTGTCGGAGAATGATTTTATCCTGGCATCTAAAATTGATAAATTATAAATGTTCACTTAAACTTCTTCTTTAATAATCAATTTCTCATCAACATGTAAATTGGATAAAATCTTCTCCATTGCATCCATCATTGGCGGAGGACCACATACATATATATTTTTATTGTAATCTGTAATATTTAATTTGAGAAAATCTTCAGTGATAAATCCGTGTGAATATCCTTCTGCTTCTTCATCCGATAAAATATTGATAAAGTTTTTACCTAATATATTCACAAATTCATCTTTTAAAATAATGTCATCCTTTGTCTTATTGGCAAAAATGAGCTTATTATTACCAATTTCATTTCTTGACCGGAGATATCTGAATATGGAAATAAAAGGAGTGACACCTGCACCTCCGGCAATGAAAAATCCTTCACTTCTGTAACTGATTGCACCAAAAACGTCGTGCAAAATCAATTCATCATTCTGTTTTAATTGAAGAAGTTCATTGGTAACACCTTTATGTGATGGATAAGTTTTGATGGTAAACTGGAGATAATCATTTTGTGGCAGACTTGTAAATGTAAATGGTCTTTTTTCGTTTTGCCAACCAGCTTTGTTTATAGAAACTTCAGCGGCTTGCCCGGGAGTGAAGTCGAACTTTTGAGGTTTTTCAGTATTAATTTGAAGTACATCGTGGGTGATGTGTCTGATTGATTTAATTTTAATATTATGATTTTGCATAGTATGTAAATTTTGTCTGGAAAAAATCCGAGCCTTTATTATAAGTCATTATTAGGAACAATTTCAAATCCATTATTGTTCAAAAATAATAAGGATTGAACATTAATGCCTCAAGGATTATTAGGAATTATAATGTACTTTTTCTGAAAGAGCCGCTCACTCCAAACGAAATAATGAAAAATGAAGCGACTCCAACTCCTTTGTCATATTGCTGAACAAACCATGAAATTAATTTGTTATAAGCTTTAACAGGTTTTGATATATCACCGAACGATGCAGGGATAAAATTCAAATCGGTTGTCTTAACCTCATTTGTCATTTTTTAACCCCTCGGTTTGGAATTATCAACCTGAGTTTGCATTATCAAAATGTAAGTCAGTATTAACAATTTAAAATTATCGCTATGACATCAATAAAAAAAACAATAATCACCGTTGAAGCAACAGTTCATGTTCCGGTTGAAAAAGTGTGGAAGCTGTGGACAGATCCTAAGCATATAATCCATTGGAACAATGCATCAAGCGACTGGCATACACCCAAAGCAGAAAACGATCTGAGGGCAGGCGGCAGGTTTCTTTCGCGAATGGAAGGAGTGTACAGGTATCATTTGTTCCAAAAGGAAATGAAACGACGGTTACAGAAACCTTTGAAGCTGAACAAACGCACACAATAGAAATGCAACAAGCCGGCTGGCAGGCTATTTTAGATAACTTCAAAGAATATGTTGAAGCATTGGGAAAACCGGAAGTAATGCATTTCGAAATTAACATTAATACTGATATTGAAAAGGTATATCACACTATGCTCGATGAGAAAAAATATTCAGAATGGACAGCAGTGTTCAATCCTGCATCTCATTTTAAAGGTTCCTGGGAACAGACCATGATGGCAGTATGGGAGGAATGGTAAGCAGAATTAAAGAAAATATTCCCAACAAATTTGTAAGCATAGAACACCTGGGCATTGTTCAAAACGTTAAAGAAATAATGACCGGTCCTAAAGTCAGTCAATGGGCTGGCGCCATGGAAAACTATACGTTTACTGCGAATAGTCGCAATACCTTGCTTAAGATTGACATAGATGTCAATGAGGAATTCAAATCCTACTTTGAAGAAACATGGCCTAACGCATTGAATAAATTGAAAGAGATCTGTGAAAAATAGATATTAACAATACAGGACAAAGTAAAAACCTTTAATCTAAAACATTATGGCAACAGTAAACACCTATCTCAATTTCCCCCGAAAAACAGAGGAAGCGTTTAATTTTTACAAATCAGTTTTCGGTAGTGAATTTACTGGAGGTATCTCACGTTTCACTGATATTCCTCCATCAGACAATATGCCTCCCTTAAAAACCTTCAAAAACACCAAACCCGAAAAGGGCGAAATCGTACTTTACCGGATCGGAGGGATCTAACTCTCTTAAAACTGCAGTTAATTCTTCAACGGCTTTCCAGTCGTTTATCTTTCTGGTCAGCAATCCAAGCTTCCTGGCTGTATTTCCTGTATGAAGGTCAAGCGGAATATAGAGTACCGAAGGATCAATTCTTTTCCATAACCCGAAATCCACACCGCGACCATCTCTTCTGACCATCCACCTGAGGAACATGTTAAGCCTTTTCCCGGCAGCTCCGCCTTTTACATCCGCAAAATGTTTCTCAGATCTTGAAGCATGTGGCAATAAAAAAAAACGTTTACGAAGATGCGACAAACCATCCCTGAGTGAACCCGTGGATTGCATCCCATCAAGTAAAACATCCTCCATGCTTGAATAGGAATTATAAATATCCCTCATAGCGGTAATGAAATATCTGCAATCTGTTCCATTTAAAGTCCTGTGAACAAACCTGTTAAATCTGTCAAGCTCCCTGTCGCTGGCAGAATGAATAAATTCATAAGGTGTATTTTCCATTAGCTCCATCAAATTCCGGGCGCTTCGAAGAATAAGATCGCGACGGCCCCAGGCTAATACAGAAGCGAAAAATCCGGAAATTTCCCTGTCATGCAAACCTGAATAACTGTGAGGAATGGAAATTGGATCGCAGGCAATAAAAGAAGGATTATTGTACTGAAGATATTTCTCTTCAAGAAATTGTTTTATCTCACCGGCAGTAATGCCATTGAATGAACTTTTAAGGCTCATTTATGATAAGTCCGTCTTTGATCTGGAGGATCCTGTCCGACATATTTGCAAGCTGCCTGTCGTGAGTAACAATGATTATAGTCTGGCCAAATGTGTCCCTCAGTTTAAAAAAAAGCTTATGCAGTTCGTTTTTATTCTCGGTATCGAGATTACCTGACGGTTCATCAGCAAGGATAACAGAGGGACTGTTTACCAGTGCCCGGGCAACAGCAACACGCTGCTGTTCTCCACCACTAAGTTCAGAAGGTTTATGTTCAAGCCTGTCAGTAAGGCTAAGAAAACCAAGAAGCTCCGAAGCTTTTGCTTCGGCCTCAGCTTTGCTTTTGCCGGCAATAAAAGCCGGGATACACACATTTTCAAGTGCTGTGAATTCAGGAAGCAGCTGGTGAAATTGAAAAACAAATCCGATATTTGTATTCCTGAAAACAGCAAGGGGCTTTCCCTTTATCCGGCTTATATCTGTACCGTTATAGAATATTGTGCCACTGTCAGGTTTGTCAAGCGTTCCGATAATCTGAAGAAGGGTAGTCTTTCCGGCGCCGCTGGCACCTACTATTGATACAACTTCACTGTCTTTAATTTCAATATCAATCCCTTTTAGAACCTTTAGTTCTCCGAAGGATTTGGTTATTCCTGCAGTTCTTATCATAAGGCTTTATGAGCGAAAATAATCTGAAAAGATATGTACTATTAACTAATGAATATTATCGGATCCGGAAAGAAAAACTTAATCCGTGTAATCGTAGTTGTAGTCACTGGTAGTTTCATTAACATCTTTCTTTATACTGTCAGAAACCTCATTAACATCCTTCTGGATGGTGTCTGATACTTCATTTATGTCTTTTTGCAAATTATCCGCAACCTCATTCGCATCTTTCTGTATATTTTCTGACATGTCGGTAACATCATGCTTAATTGATTCCGTTACATCATTAAGATCTTTCCTTATCTCCTCGGTGCTGGTTTCAAATTCTCTTTTTATATCGTCAGTAGCTTTCTTAAAATCGCGCATACCTTTTGCCAGTCCTTTGGCAATCCCGGGCAGCTTGTCCGCACCAAAAAGAAGAAGAGCAACAATTATAATGACAAATATTTCCGGTCCGCTCATAAAATCCAGGTGATCTTGTTTATCATCTCAAGACACAAAGTTAGAAAAGATTCATGATTTTCGACCAAATATTGCAATTACCTGCAAAATGCAGGGACGTTGAATTGCAACGTCACTGCTTATCTATAAAAGAGCTCCTTTATATGTTTTTATACTGTCAGGATTTTATTCCTTTTTTCCGTGTGGTATCATACATTATTGAGCTGGCAATGAATATTGAAGAGTAGGTTCCGACAATAATACCTATTATCATGGCAAAAAGGAATCCCCTGATCGTTGCACCGCCAAAGAAGAACATCACAATCAGTACCAGGATCGATGTAACACCTGTGTTCATTGTACGGCTCAGGGTGTCGTTCATTGCCATGTTAATAACTTCATTTACAGGGCGTTTTCTATGAAGAGGAATAAATTCTCTTAACCTGTCAAAAACCACAACAGTATCATTAACAGAATAACCGATAACTGTCAGAATAGCAGCTATAAACGCCTGGTCGATCTCCATGGTGAACGGGAGGATGCCCCATAAAAGAGAATAAACACCAATCACGATCATTGCATCGTGAGCGACGGCAACCATTGCACCCAGGCCATACTGCCAGTTTTTGAAACGCATAAATATATACAAGAACATGATAACAATTGCAAGTCCGACAGCCCAGATCGCCTTTCTCTTGATATCACTTGCTATTGTCGGCCCGACTGTTTCAGAACTTTTCCTGTAATCAGTCAGAAATTTTTCTTTTGTAATATCAGCACCTATCATGCCTTTAAGTCCGTCATATAAAGCAGTTTCAATTTCGTCGTCTACACCGGTTTCATTGATTTTATATTTTGTTGTTATTCTGACCTGGTTGTCGCTTCCATATGTTACGACCAGTGGAGCCTCACCAAAAGCCGCAGTAAGATTCTGTGCAACATCAGCGGTTTTTACAGTCTGGTCAAATCTTACAACATAAGTACGGCCGCCTGAAAAGTCGATTCCCGGATTGAGCCCCCTGACGAACAGTGAAACGATACCGATGATTGTAATTATTATCGAAATGGCATAAAATATTTTCCTTTTTCCAATAAAATCTATATGGGTGTTTTTCAAAAAATTGGCAGTTATTTTAATTGAGAAAGAAAGGCTGGCATTTCGCTTTAACAGCCATTCATAGATTAGTCGGGTAACATAGATTGCACAGAAGAGAGAGGTGAAAATACCTATTACCAGTGTTGTTGCGAAACCCTTGATAGGACCTGTTCCGAATACATAGAGAACGATACCGGTTAAAAGGGTTGTAATATTAGAGTCCAGTATAGCCGACATAGCACCTTTATAACCATCTGAAACGGCCAGCTTAATTCCCTTCCCTGCTCTGAGCTCTTCCCGGATCCTTTCGTAGATAAGCACATTCGCATCCACCGACATTCCCATGGTAAGAACAATACCAGCAATACCCGGCAGGGTAAGAATTGATCCCAGAGAGGCTAATACTCCCATGATCAGGAATATATTTCCAACTAATGCAATATCAGCAATGGTCCCCGCACTTTTACTGTAATAAAATATCATATATAAAAGTACAATAAGGAAAGATATTAAAAATGAGACCAGACCAGCATTTATTGCCTCTCTACCAAGTGAAGGACCAACAATAGTATCCGAAATTATTCTTGCCGGAGCAGGCAGTTTACCCGACTTCAGAATATTAGCGAGATCGGTAGCTTCGTCGATTGTAAAATCACCTGTAATTTCAGTACTTCCACCGGTAATCTCCTGTATTACCCGGGGATAAGAGCGGACATATCCGTCAAGTACAACTGCCAGGCAGCGGTCAACATTCTCACGAGTCATTCTTGCCCATGTTTTTGCACCTTCAGCATTCATTGTCATGTCTACTTCTACTTCCGATCCTGTCATTCCGGATGATGGACGTGCTCCTGTGATTACATCTCCATTCAGGGGTGGACGACCATCACGTGTTGTGATTTTTATTGCGTGAAGTTCATATAATGTTTTTGTGGGATCATATTTGTGAGGATTTTGACTCCACAAAAATCTCAGGTCGCGTGGGAACAATGCTTTTATCTGATTCATATTAAGATAAGCGTTGACTTTGGCAGTATCTTTTCCAAGTGCAAGGCCTACCATGCATGAAGGCAGAGGTTCACCCTGTGCCGTCACCCTGGGATTTAAAATCCCGAATAGGGGATTTTGAACTGTGAATTCCTCGCGTGTAGCAGCACCTTCAACCTGGGTTGTATCTTTCTCGATCAGGTCGAGGAGGCTCTGCTCCTCCTTTTTAGTCGTATCAGCTGAGGTTGTATCAGCAACACCCTGATCAGATGATTGAACCGTTTGTTGTGAATTATCCTGGATCTCCTTTAAAAGACTATTGGCTGCAGAAAGGTACCCTATAATCTCTCCGTTTTCGTATGTCTCCCAAAATTCAAGATTTGCTGTTCCCTGCAGGAGTTCACGAACTCTTTGGGGATCAGTCTGGCCCGGAAGTTCAATAAGAATCCGCCCCTTGGTTGCAAGCTGGGTAATATTTGGCTGTACAACTCCGAAACGGTCAATCCTGGTGCGAAGAATATTGAAAGCATTTGTAATAGCAGATGTAACTTCGTCATCCAGAACCTTTAGCACCTCTTCATTGGTAGAATTGAAATTGACTTGATCCCTGAGGTCAACCGTATTGAAGACTGCAGCAAGCTTGGCATTCGGATCAATCTCCTGGAATGCCCTTCCGAACAGGGTAAGAAAGTCTGACTGGCTTTGTTTCTGAAGTTCTTTTGCCCGTGCAATAGCGGCTGAAAAGGTCTTATCAGTGCTATAGTTTGAAAGAGCTTTTAAAATATCTTCGACAGATACTTCAAGAATAACATTCATTCCACCTTTAAGGTCGAGGCCAAGGTTAAGCTCTTTTTTCTGACATTCTTTGAATGTATAACCAATAAAGCTCCATTCATCTTTTGTCAGTGTTGAAATGGAATCAAGGTAATGGGTTTGCTTTACGAGGTCCCCTTTAGCGTATTCTTTTGCATCTTTTGTTACTTTATATGTTACACCCGTAAACGAAAGCTCGAAGATTGTTACCAACGCCAATACAATTGCCAGAATGATAATAATTGTTTTGTTCTGCATCTGTGTTTATTTTGATTTAATCTGTAATTAATTATGATTCTTCTTAATCGAGGCGCTAAGATATTAATTTTTTATAAAATCTTTTGTTTAAAAATACGATTAGGTATAATTATGAATTAAATCAGCAAAGATCAGCGGGAATAAAAAGAATATTTTCCCGCAGATTGCGCAGATCAGCGCAGATTAACATAAACTAGAAATAACAGAGGCTGTAATTTGTAACTACAGCCTCATTTTGAGCAGTGAAATATTTAAATTATTCAAGCAGTTTTTCGTAATCTGATTCAATCGGTTTTCTGTTCACGAAGTCATATAATGCAAGTGAACGCATGTTGTAATAATAATTCCAGTAGTTCTGAAGTGCCTGGATATATGCCCGCCGGTTTTGATCTTTCTTTGTATCAGCGTTATTCAGTTCAAGGATGGCAATTCTGCCTATAAGAAATCTCTGTTTTGTCACTTCATACATTCTCATAGCTACAGTATCAGATTTTGCAGCCACTGTGACCTGGGCTTTCTGAAGATTGAACTGTTCAACATCCAGTAAAAGATTCTGCTCAAAGTCAACACGCGCCTGTTCTGACTGAACCTGTGCAAGTTCAAGGCTTGACTGGGCCATCTTGTATCTCCCGCGGCCAAGTCCCCAGTCAAGTATCGGCATTGTAAATCCGATCCTGACAGTCTGCTGTCGGGCAGGGTCCTGATAAGCCAGTGGAAAATCCGGGTCCTGATCACGCAAACCATAAGAAGCTATCAGGTTTGCATTAAGCCCCTTTTCAGCTTTTGCCTGGGCTACACTGCTCTGGGCAGTAAGAACAGTCAGCTGCTGGTTAAGTATTTCAGGATTGTTAGCCATAGCCAGATTAAGCACCTCCTGCGAATTCAACTGCAAGGCAGGAATTTCAGTTGGCAGGATAAGTTCCAGCCTTACGTTTTCATTGAATCCCAGGAATGACTTTAAACGGATCTCCCTGTCCCGAAGGTTCATATCAGCTTCTTTCCGGGCTGTTTCTGTGTTCAGCCATGAAAGCTGCAGTTCGAGCAATTCATTCTCAGCAATAGTTCCCAGCTCAAACCTTCCCTGAGCTATCTTGTACAGAGTATCAGCATTTGCAAAGTTCATTTCGGCAATCTGTTTGTTGCTCTGCGCCAGGGCCAGTGAGAAGAAATTCTGAATAGCCATCATATGAACAGCTTCAATGTTATACAGGAAATTCTGTTTTGCAGCGGCATATTTCAGGGGTTCCGTCTTCTTTTCCCATTTAAGTGAATTGAATCTGAATATTGGCTGGACTAATCCGATGCCTATCGGAACAGTTATATATTTTCTTGTATCATTTTCAAAATCGTTGTACAGTGTAAGATCAGAATTTAACGAAATTGTACCACCTGTAAGCCCGATATTCTGAGAAAGAGATAGCGATCCAAAGTTACTGAGGGAATTTGAAGACTTATAATCCCAGGTATCAGTGCCCGAGTTCCATACTTTTTCGTAAGCTGTACTGTAACTGGGGGTTGTACCAGTCAGAGTAAGGTAAGGCCTGTACTGCGCTATAAAGGTCCTGTACTGCCAGTAGCTGGCACGGAATCTGTGTTTAGCAATATAGGCATTTGGAGATTGCTCTTCCGCAAGTTTCAATACATCATCCAGGGCAAGCCTTTTTAATTCCTGTGCATAAGAATTCTGAAACGAAAACAGGCATATTCCTATCGTTGATAATAATAATAACTTCTTCATTTTTAATATTTTATTCGTATCTTAATGATTCAATAGGATCTTTTTCAGATGCTCTTTTTGCGGGAGAATATCCGAATATAACTCCAACAGCGGCTGATACTCCGAAAGCAATAAATACTGAAAAGAATGAAACAATGGTCATAATACCCGCGATCTGCTCGATCAGTTTTGCCATTATCACGCCAAGGAACACTCCTATAAAACCTCCTGTTACACTGATAAGAACTGCTTCAGAAAGAAACTGAACAACTATATCCATTTTCTTTGCACCGATTGCCATCCTTGTTCCAATCTCCTTTATTCTTTCCATAACGGAAGCAAACATAATATTCATGATTCCTATACCTCCGACAATCAGGGAGATACTGGCAATAGCACCGAGTACTATATTAAAAATATCCTTTGTCCGTTGCTGTTGCTTTAGCAGCAATTCCGGAACAGTTATTTCAAAGTCTTTTACCCCTGTATGGCGACGAGTCATCATACGGCTCAGGATCTCTGTAGAGGGATTGAGTTGTTCTGTTTCATTCACCTGCACAACAATTCTGTCGAGCTGATTATAGTTGGTTTCAACATCCGTATTGGCATCAGAACTGCTTACAATTACTCTCGCCATCCCTCCGCCACCCGGACCACCACCAAATATCATCACATTGGATGATGCCTCCGATACCATTTTGGTGTTCACAAGTGCCCTGTTCTGATATCTTAAAAGCATAGTCTGAATTGGTATATAAATATTGTCGTTATAGACATTCACACCTTTTTCCTCAAACCCTGTCAGGCTTACGGTAGTTTTCTGCAATACGCCGATTACTTTAAGCCATATGCCGTTGAATTTGATATATTGACCTATCGGATCAACTTTGCTGAAGAATTTTGCCCTTATATTGGCTCCTATGATACAAACCTGTATCCCGTTCTCCTCCTGGTAGTTATTGAAAAATGAACCTGATATCAATGGCAGGTTATACAGATAGAAATAATCATTTGATACTCCGACAAGTTTGGCTGTATATTTTACTCCGTTCAGCATCGCAGTTGAGTTGAAAGAAATCTCGGGACTTATTCTCTTTACTGAAGGAAGAGTTTCCCGGATTGCGTCAACGTCAAGCATATTGAGCCCTCTTGAGAACTTTTTTTGTTCCTTTTCACCCTCATCAGAAGAAGAGGATTTATCAGGTACAATAGGATTGATCAGGATATTGTTGACTCCGACCATTTTCATTTGCTCCATAATCTCCTGTTTGGCACCTTTTCCTATAGCAAGCATTGCTATAACTGCTGCAACTCCGAAAATAATCCCAAGAGCAGTAAGCATTGATTTCAGCTTATTTGAAATTATCGATTCAACAGCAATTTCAATGTCGTGGAAATATCTGAAAATAAACTTGAACATATTATTTCCTGTTTAATAATTACCTGTTAACTGTTGTTTGTTGTGTTTGCCGGGTCTGATTCATGTTCTGTTGTGTTCCCTGCTGAGTACCGGTCTGATTAAAGTTACGGCGCCGTGCAGAAGTATCCCTTACACCTCCCGGTTGTCCCTGCTGATTGTTGCGCATCTGCATAAACCTGCGCATTGCGGCAGTATCCCTGGTTCTTCCCTGTCCTCCCTGACCACCTGGCATATTTCCTCTCATATTCTGAAATTGCTGCATCATTTCAGGAGTCATTTCCATCATTCCTGGCATTCCTCCCCTGTTTTCAAAGGATCTTGCAGCTTCCTCCTTGGCTCTGCGTTCTTCCTCCTTTTTTGCTTTTTCCTTCTCTTTTATAACGGTAATTAATTCTTCACCAAGTAGTTTGTTGAATTTGTCAGGTTCTTCAGGCGTACTGAGATACATTAATGTACCGGGCTCAAGACCCTGTTCTACAACAACATTGTTTTCATTCGATTCTCCAAGAACAACAACCTGCTTGTCACCATTCTTAAAATATACAAAAGTAATACTGTCCGCTCTTGTCTGGACACATTCCAGGGGGATATAGGTAACATCATTGATCGTCTTGGTAATGACCTGGTTACCTGTTGTCATTGAGGGTCTCAGGATAGGATCTGATCCGTCAACCTTGATGACCACTTCAAACACTTTCGCATCCGCATTGGGAAGCTGTTCACCTATATTTGCTACACTCGTGACTGTACCTGAATATTTTTTCTCAGGGAATGCATCAACAAGTATATCAACTTTCTGCCCTGTTTTTACCTTGCTGACATCAATTTCGTTCACATAGGTTTTTGAGATCATGGTTGACAGGTCAGGCAAAGTAGCAACAACATTATCCCATGGGCTGATTGAAGAGCCGACTTTTCTTTTTGAACCGGATCTGTCCCTTTTATAAATAACCATTCCTGATGAGGGTGCTGAGATAATGAATTTGGAAAGGACATCCTGCAGATCCTTAACCCTCTGACGTTGCTCGGCGAGGTTATTCTTAATCGTCTTCATATCGGATTTTGCCTGTTCCACCCGGAGAGTATAGCTCTTAAGAGACTGGTCAAGCGAGCGCTGAGCTTTATCCACAGCTATCTCAGCTTGTCGTATTGTTGTCGGAGGTTCGTACTTCGATTGCTGAAGCGTAATTTCTGCTTCTTCCTTGGTAAACCGGAGATTCTTGATATTATCTCTTAAATTACTGAGCGTAACAGCTGTATCAAGAATTTTAACTTCTAAGTTGGTCTCATATGTAGTCAGTCTTTCGAGCTCATCCTTGAGGCTGTTGTCAAAGGATGTTCTGTCAAGCGTTGCAACATAATCACCTGCTTTAACCTCGGTTCCTTCAGCTACCAGGTCAGTAATTTTGATATCCATTGCCCTGATATTCCTGCTCTGGGTAAATTCGGGACCTTTTATATCGGTGGAGTTTTCAGCCTGAAGTTCACCTGTTGTTGTCACAACAATATCAAACTGGCCTTTTTTTGCCTCAACATAAAGATTGGCAATATCTTTCTTTGCGCCTACCCTGTTGACTACAATCAGGACTATGATTGCAATAACTGCCACAATAGCTGTAATAATAATAGTTCTTTTCATCTTAATTAACTTATTGATATTTTCAAAAAATCAGCCACAAAAGTATTAAAAAGGAAATTTCTCCTTACCTGCATTAACAATATTTAACATCAGAGGTTTGCTTGTCTTTATGTTTTAAAGACACTTCATTAGTTTGTTTTATTCCTGAGCATGAAAAAATTTGAAATATTTTTAGGTTTTTTTAACAATTGAAATGACACTATTTGCCAGATCTTCAGCTTCCAGAACTGATCTCCCCTCGGCATAGATACGAATAACCGGTTCTGTATTTGATTTACGTATCTGAACCCATCCTTCCGGAAAATCAATTCTCATTCCATCCCTTTCATCAATTTCCCTGTCAGAAAATTTATTCCTGATTGTATTCAATATATCGTCAAAATTAATTTCCGGCAAAAGTGTAAGCTTTTTCTTTGCGATTATATAATCGGGGTAAAGCCTGCGCAGGGAAGAGCATTTCATCCTGCTCTTTGCAAGATGGGTCAGGAACAAAGCAATACCAGCAAGTGCATCACGACCATAATGAAGCTCGGGATAAATAACTCCGCCATTGCCTTCGCCTCCTATAACAGCTTTTCTCTTTTTCATTTCCTCAACCACATTGACCTCCCCCACGGCTGCAGAAAAATATTTACATCCGTATTTTTCAGTAACATCCTTTAAAGCCATTGTTGAAGATAAATTTGAAACCGTATTGCCGGGTGTGTGCCTCAGAATATAATCTGAAACCGAAACAAGTGTATATTCTTCACCAAACATTGTTCCGTCTTCACAAACTATTGCCAGACGGTCCACGTCGGGATCTACAACAAATGCCAAATCAGCTCTCTCTTTTACCACATAGTCAGAGATATCTTTAAGATTTCCTGGAAGAGGTTCAGGATTATGAGCAAAATTTCCGTCAGTAGATGAATTGATAGCAACCACCTTTTTTACACCCAGGGAGTTCAATAAACCAGGTACTATTAAGTTTCCTACCGAATTAATACAATCTATTGCGACTGTAAATCCGGCAGCTTTAATCTCACCTGCATTTACTAGATTCAGGTTAAGTATTTGATTAATATGCTTTTGACCCCATGAATTATCAGCCGAAACTGAACCTGTCCGATCAAGCGTAACAAAGTTAAAATCTTCTGATGCCGCTAACGCCAGAATCTCCTGTCCATCATCCGATGAAAGAAATTCACCATTTTCATTCAGCAGCTTAAGAGCATTCCATTCAGCCGGATTATGACTTGCTGTAATTATTATTCCGCCTTGCGCCACTGTACCTGTAACCGCCAGCTCCACAGTAGGTGTTGTTGCCAGCCCGAGATCCGTAATGTTTATCCCAAGATTGCGCAAAGTATTAATAACCATAACACTAACCATTGTACCCGATTTCCGTGCATCACGCCCAACCACAACAGTTACTGCTGTCTTATGCCTCCTTATTACCCAGGTTCCGAATGCTGCAGAAAATTTTACTATATCGATCGGGGAAAGACTTTCACCTGGTCTGCCTCCAATCGTTCCTCTGATACCGGATATTGATTTTATTAATGCCATACAGATCTTTTTTTCAGATCCACAAAGGTGCAAAAAATCCATTAAACCATAAATTGCCAAATAATTATACCTTTGCAACCTGATAATTAGATGATATGGAAAAGCATAAACCTGTTGGCAGAAATGAAGTTATAAGGCTTAACAGGTTTATTGCCAACAGTGGCCTCTGCTCGAGGAGAGATGCGGATGAGATGATCCGCAAGGGATTAATTTCGGTTAATGGCAGGCAGGTAACTGACCTTGGAGTAAAGGTTACATATAATGATGATGTCAGGTACAAGGGTAAGATACTTTCTGCTGAGAAGAAAGTATATATACTTATGAACAAGCCCAAAGGTTATGTGACAACTGTTGAGGATCCACATGCCGAGCATACGGTTCTTGAACTTATCGGTGATACCTGTCCTGAAAGAGTTTATCCTGTCGGCAGACTTGATAAGGCTACAACCGGAGTTCTTCTCCTTACCAATGACGGGGACCTTACCGGAAAGCTTACTCATCCTAAATATAAAAGGAAAAAAATCTATCATGTTTTCCTCGATAATCCCGTAATGAATAATGATCTTACCAGGCTGACCGAAGGTATTGATATTGACGGTGAAACTGTTGTTGCAGATGCTGTATCATATGCTGATCCTTCAGATAAAACCCAGATTGGAATTGAACTTCATTCCGGACAAAACAGGGTCATCAGGAGGATGTTTGAATCGCTTGGCTACAAGGTAAAAAAGCTTGACAGGGTATATTTTGCAGGACTTACCAAAAAGAATCTGCAACGCGGAAAGTGGAGATTCCTGACTGAAAAGGAGATTAATATGCTTAAACGTGGGATTTTTTAATTATTTAAGATGAATCACAGGTCCGGTTTTGTCAATATCCTGGGAAATCCTAATGTCGGAAAATCGACTATCATGAATGCGCTTGTTGGTGAAAAGCTGTCAATCATCACTTCCAAAGCACAGACAACACGTCATCGTATTATGGGGATTGTTAATGGTGATGATTTCCAGATAGTATATTCTGACACACCCGGGATACTGAAGCCAAATTACAAGCTTCAGGAGGCAATGATGAGTTTTGTGAATGTCGCTCTTACTGATGCAGATGTTATACTTTACGTTACCGATGTAACAGAAAAGCCCGGTATTGAAGAAGTGTATACCAAAAGAATCAGAGGATCTGGTATTCCTGTAATAGTGGCTGTAAACAAAATTGACCTTACCAACCAGGCTGATCTCGAAAAGATAGTTGAGTTATGGCATCATTTTTTCCCGGATTCATCAATTATTCCAGTCTCTGCTCTCAATAAATTCAATATGGAGGCATTGCTTAAGGGAATATTGGACATCCTGCCGGAAGGTCAGCCGTTTTTCCCTAAAGACCAGCTTACCGATAAATATGAACGTTTTTTTGCTTCTGAAATCTTACGTGAAAAAATTCTGGTAAATTATTATAAAGAAGTACCATATTCTGTTGAGACAGAGATTGAAAGCTTTATGGAAGAAGGAGGATTGATAAAAATAAGGGCTCTTATTTATGTGGCACGCGACAGCCAGAAAGGTATTATCATAGGACATAAAGGGGCTATGTTGAAGAAAGTTGGAACTGAGGCAAGGCATGATATGGAGGATTTTTTCGGACGCAGGGTATTCCTTGAATTATATGTAAAAGTGTCTAAAGACTGGAGAGATAAACCGATGATGCTTAAAAGATTCGGTTACCGTTAAAACTGATAACGACTGTTTATGAGCAGAATTGTTGCAATAGTAGGCAGACCTAACGTTGGTAAATCAACTCTTTTCAACAGGCTCACAGGTTCAAGGGAAGCTATTGTTGATAAGTTGAGCGGAGTAACCCGTGATCGTAACTATGGTAAATGCAACTGGAACGGGATCGATTTTTCTGTTATTGACACAGGTGGATATGTACAAAACTCTGATGATATTTTTGAAGAAGAGATAAATAAGCAGGTTTTACTTGCCGTTGAAGAGGCAGATTTGATATTATTTATGGTCGATGTAACCTGTGGCATACACGAACTAGATGCATCAGTAGCTTCTCTCTTAAGAAAGATTAACAAGAAGTTCGTGCTTGTAGTGAATAAAGTCGATAACGGGGAAAGGCTTCTGGAAGCAAATGAATTTTATAGCCTTGGCCTCGGTAATTTTTTTCCTGTAAGCTCTATAAACGGCAGCGGGACGGGGGAATTGCTTGATGCAGTTGTTAAGAACCTGCCTCAGCAGGCTCCGGAACTTATACCTGACCTGCCACGTATTGCAGTCGTGGGACGACCAAATGCCGGTAAATCATCGCTCATAAACTCTTTTCTGGGTGAAGAAAGAAATATAGTTACCCCGCTTCCCGGAACAACACGTGATTCTATATACACAAGGTATAATAAATACCACCATGATTTTCTTCTGGTCGACACAGCAGGTTTGAGGAAAAAGGCAAAAGTAAACGAAGACATCGAGTTTTATGCAGTAATGAGAGCTATCAGAGCAATCGAGAATTCAAATATCTGCCTCCTGCTTATTGATGGTACAAGGGGTATTGAAGCGCAGGACCTGAATATAATGTCGCTTATTCTCAGGAATTATAAAGGAATGATAGTGCTTGTGAATAAATGGGATCTAGTTGAAAAAGAATCAAACACAACAAAGCAATTAGAAAAAGAAATAAAAAGCAAAACAGCTCCTTTTACTGACTATCCGGTCCTGTTTATTTCAGCTATAAACAAACAGAGAATTCATAAAGTACTTGACCTGATTGAAAATGTCAACCAGAACAGGAAAAGGAAGATAGCAACCTCCGTGTTGAATGAATTTATGCTGAGTATTATTAAAAAAAACCCCCCTCCATCATTAAAAGGCAAATACGTTAAGGTAAAATATGTTACCCAGCTGCCAACAAATACCCCCTCATTTGCGTTTTTCTGTAACCTTCCGCAATACGTGAAAGAACCCTATAAGAGGTACCTGGAGAACAGGATAAGGGAGCGTTTTGAGTTTACAGGAGTTCCGATCAGGATATTTTTCAGAAAAAAATAACCAAATTTGGTGTGATTTTTGTGCAAAAAAGATTTAATACAAGATAGCCGATGAGAATTATAAAATGCCTGTCCATAGTAATTCTGATATCCCTTGCTTTCGGATCGTGTCGTAAAATTCAGCAGTTACCTGCAATCCCGCGAATTGAATTCACAAGTTTTGCAGTTTTCGACACTACTGATATACTCGGCAATGACTGTAAGGGAGGCAGGCTCAACTTCTATTTCGAGGATGGTGACGGGAACCTTGGATTGCATTCACCGGAGTCAGGTGAAACTGATACTACAAATTTGTTTTTAACGCTTTTCAGGGAAACAGGAGGAATCATGGTTCAGGTTCCGGATAATGACCCAATAAAACCATCCGCTTACAGGATACCATACATGGATAGAACAGGTCAGAATAAAATCCTTAAAGGGACTATCTCAATAACGTTCATTTACTGGTTCTATGAACCAATTGATTCAGGAATATTCAGATACGACTTTTTTATTAAAGACAGAGCCGGCAACATCAGCAATACTGCTTCAACAAGTGAAATTGCTCTTTCTGTGAATGATCTGTATAAAAATAAGTGACAGGATCAGATTTTAATTCCCATCATCAGTACATCGTCTACCTGCTCGGATATTCCTTTCCAGTCATCAAAGTATTTTAAAATTTTTTCTTTTTGTTCGTCCATCGGGAGTTTCACGACCGCTTCAATTAAAGTTCTTAATCGTACAATTTTCATCTTTTTCCCATAGGGACCTCCGAACTGATCCGGCAGTCCGTCTGAAAACATATAGATTGTATCACCTTCATTAAGATAATACTCCTGGTCATCAAAGAATTTTTCAATGACGGATTCACCTCCAACCGACGATCTGTTACCTTTAATATAAAATGACTCTCCGCCAATAACAACAATTACCGGGCGCATTGCCGAAGCAAACCTGATATGACGTGTTTTAATGCTTATCTCACAAACTACCATGTCCATCCCGTCATTAGAAACTCCCAGTTCAATATTCTGATTAAGTGTTGAGAAAATCTGCTTGTTAAGAATTGTAAGTATTTCGGAAGGTTTTGTTATGTGCTGACGTGAAACAACATCCTGCAATAAGGTAGATCCTATCATCGACATGAATGCACCCGGAACACCATGACCTGTAGAATCAGCACACACAAGAATGAATTTATCATCCCCGAGCTTGTCAAACCAGTAGAAATCACCACTTACTATATCGCGTGGACGAAAAAAGATAAATGCATCCTTAAATGATTCCTTCAGTCTGTTAATATCAGGAAGTATGCTGGTCTGAATTCTCTTGGCATAGTTTATACTATCCGTTATTTCAATATTCTGTAATTCCAGCTCGGCTTTCTGTTTCATTACAACCCTCGTTCTGGCTTCCAGTTCTTGTTCCAGATAAGCCTGTATTTTTTTCTGAGCTTTTTCCCTTTCACGTACGATAAGGACAATAATACCTGCAATAAAACATGCGAGGGATATTATGAACCACCACGTTCTCCATAAAGGTTTCTTAATATGCAACTCAAAGGAAACCGGCGTATCCTGCGAAAAACCTTCCTCATTAACAGATATCATATTGAATTTATAACGCCCATCCCTTGGTGAATAGGGGATCTCCCTGTCTGTTGTCAGCTTAGACCAGTCAGTATCCCAGTTATCAAGTTTGGTAATGTAGAATACCTTTCCCGGATCACTGAAGTTAATACCTACATAATTGACGACTATTTTATAGCTTTTCCTGTATGGCAGGTTATATGATGCCTGATAGGGATAGCGGGTATTATTTATAGTTATATAGTTTATGTTATTAAAAGGCGGAACCATGTCCTTTTGTTCTTTGCTTCTGTCGAATACAATAATCCCTTCGGTTGTTCCGATAAGTATTTTACCATCATCCGATTCATACATTCCATCAGGATTACAGGCACCTCCACTGGCAAAATCAGTCCCTAAAACTTTAACTATTCCAGTCTCCTGGTTATATATTGAAAATCCTCGTTCATGCCCTATCCATATTTTGTTCCGGGAATCAGCCAGGATACTGTAACAATAATCCGACATCAACTGATCGGCTCTTGAAAGCGATTTAACAGAATCATTATAACATTTAAAGATGCCATTTCCGGATGTGGCTGCCCAGAAGACACCATCCTTATCCTGGGTAAAGGAAAGTATCTTATTCATAGTAGCCCCATACATAATTGCATTTGCCGACGAGATACCGGAATCAGGATCGATCAGAAATAATTTGTCAGCCGTGGTTGCAATGGCAGCTTTCCCTTCACCAGTCAGGAAGATCTGATTAATACTATTGTGTGGCAGTCCATTATTTATATTAAATGTGTCTTTGGGATTCCCCCTTTTGCGATCAAGAATGATTACACCATTCAGGGTCCCAAGCCAGATGTTCTTACCATCAACTTCAACATCCGATACATAATTTTGTCCGGAGTCCTCGGAGCGGAAAAACTGGCTCACTCCGCCGGAATTGTTTCTTACAAACAGGCCACCCCCGTTAGTCCCTATCCAGATATTTCGTTCATTATCCAGGCAGTAGGAAATTATTTCATTTTTACCGGTTTTTTGTCTGAGATCAGTGAAAGATCTGGCATTATAGTTTCCCAGGTCAAAGAGGTAAAATCCCGAAGGGGTTCCCAGAAAATAATCCTGGTTTATTTTATTGATATAAATAATGTTTTTTGTTTCAGGTGTCGATCCCGGAGAATAAAAACTGAAAGCAACTGAATTAAGCAGTGATAGGCCATTACCATATAATCCTATCCAGTAGTCACTTTCAATATCCTGAAAAACCAGTTTTATGTCGTTACCGGGAAGTCCTGAATTTTTATCAAAAAATCGGATTGATTCAATAGTCTCATCTTTTTCATTGAGCCGCAACTGAAGGATTCCTGATCCGAAGGTTGAAATCCACAAATTATTTTCCGAATCCTCTGTAATGGATTGTATCCTGAGAGGTTCAAGCTGGGGATAATTTCTGAACCGGGCTAATAAGTTACCATCCGGTGTTATTCTTAAATGAAATAATCCGTTTCCATCTGTTCCGATCAGATAACTGTCTTTATCTTTCAGCTTTTGAATAGCCAGAATATTTGAATAGTCAAAGCCCTCAATAGTATTAATGGAGATTATTGAATCATTGTCCAGTCTGCATATATGAACATTCTCCTGGGTACCAAAAAGAATATTACCTGCTTCTGTAAAACAAGCCGAGAAGAGAACAAGATTCTGGTCTATGGAGTATGTTTGGACTTCATTGGTTCTGATAGGATTAATACTGAAAATATTATTCCCCTGGGGAATGACATAAATGAATCCATCGGGGCCTTCAAGAAGATCGGTTATGCTTCTTGTATTGGACAAGGAAAGAGTTTTCAGATTGCCCTCTTCAGTATAGTAAACAGAGCCATCATTACATCCATACCAGATTGTACCGTTTTTATCTTTAAGACTTACTGTGGGATAACGTCCTGCAGCTGAATCGGGGAAAAAAACTTCATAAAAATCAAACCCATCAAATCTGGCTAATCCGGCACCTGTTCCTACCCAGAGAAATCCGTTGTTATCCTGGTTAAGAGTGTAAATAAACCTGTCTGGAATTTTACTGTCAGTCCCGTAGTTCTTAAACCTGTAAGTCTGACCATTTGTTAATACTGAAAATAAAAATAAGCACCCGATAGTGCTATAAAAAATTTTCTTCTTTGAAACAAATCTCATCTCAGACTTTCTTATTTTTTAGGATTTACAGGCGTTACTCTGATCTTTGCCTGATAAACCGGGACACCACCTATGGGTGAACTAAAAAATTTCAGAGCATCACCCCGCTGGTTTTCGAGGGTAACAACAACATTGTTATTCTTCACAAGTTCGCCCTGTTTCTTATGAAACTGAAAATCGAGGGAAGCTCCCATCTCTGCAGGCTCGATCGGTATGCTGCCTTCTATCCAGTTATCTTCAGCGGATATCGATGCTTCAATTCCCTGTCTGTATCTGGAAACGACAAGTATATGCCCGTCGCTGTCCCAGTCAAAATTTCTCTGTTTAACCCACACGATACCAGTATCGATATACGGATAGATATGTGCCACGCTTTTAAAATCATTCCACATCCGGAATGTATACTCATATGTAAATGCATTGCCTCCCTCAACAGGAATATTGTTATCAGGATTGCGGCTGAGAAAATATCTGTAAAGATTTCCATCATCACCACTTATCCCTTCGCAGACAATCTTAAATATATATGCGTTCCATTTTGTATTGAAATCACCTTCAGTAGGGTTGAACGGTCCAAATGTATAATATTTATTGTCATACCGGGCCTCACCACCAAAAACCCTGGATGCCAATAGATTACCACCCTTATATTTTACTCCGTTCATTAATCCTCTTGAATCTTCATTCTTATCAGGATCAACCCCTTTACCTCCATACACTGAGAAAAGGGACCTGGTATTAAACTCGCCCTGAATTTCATCATTCTCTCCTCCTGTATCAGGATCGAAAACTCTTATATAAAACTGTTGCTTGAAATCAACCGGAATTGTGAAGAAAAATACTCCATAAAAATCATCATCCCCCCATGATGTTTCACCTGCTTTTCCGAAAGTTACAAGGAATGGTATATTTTCATCTTTACCAGGAACAGGTTGTCCTAACAAAGATGATCTTGTCTGTAACCCAGACAATAGAACAGTAAATATTACTATTAAATATATTGTTTTGTTAACTTTCATCAATCCGCAAAATTAGTCATTTCATTTTCAGGATCAGCGTATGATCGTAATATTTTTCGAAACACATGCTTCCCTGATAATTCCACCCGGTTCCGGTTCAGTTGAGACAATCAGCTGAATATTATAGGTCCCGGGCTTTAAATATGTTTTATCAACTTCCTTGCCAATTTCTATCGTTTCATCACCAAAATTCCAGTAATACCGGGCAATTTTCCATCCCGGCAAATTGGTGCTGTCAGCACTGAACCTGATTCTCTGACCCGCCGTACCGTTATCGGGGCAAGAAATATATGGTTGTTCAGTATCCCTGATCTCAAGATTATATGTTTTTTCATTATATAGTATCTCCTTGGTAATAAGGTTCACTACATCAAGTTGTACAAGATAGGAACCGGCACCTGAATAACAGTGAACCACAGAAGAACCAATTCCCTTTTCTCCGTCACCGAATTTCCATTCATATCGAAATGGAAGAGTATCAAACTTCACCGCATTTTCCTCAATCATCTCGTAGCAATAATTGTTCTCAATAAGTGTGTCACAGGAAGCTTTTCTGATGATTGTTGAAGCAAACCTGTAAATATCATCATTAAACCTGCGGTTTGACGAAAAATAACCTGTCTGAAGATTTGCATCAGCAACAAAAGCAAAATCGTCGGAAGCAGAGTTTATCGGTTCCGGCACAAGAACCGGGAGCTCCCACCTGCCAAAACTTAACATTGTATAATAGACATCCAGCCTGCCTGGTCCACCCGGACGGTTTGAGGAGAAATATAATTTTCCGGAAGGATGCATATACGGATAGTTTTCAACTTGGGTAGAATTTACTTCCGGACCCAGATTAACTGGGGAGCTCCATTCTCCGTTAATATATTCACAGTAATACAGATCTGATCTTCCCTGTCCGCCAGGCATATCAGAAGCGAAAAACAGGTATTTACCATCTTTGCTTATTGACGGCTGACCAACCTCGTATTGCGGATTATTATACTGAAACGGACGTAATTTAACAAGGTCTGTTCCCGACAGCTCGGCAATAAAAATACCACTATGGTTTTTGTAATTCCTCTTTTTAGTTACTTTACCCGTTTCTATCTCGCTGGTAAAATAAACTGTTCTTCCATCCGGGGCAAAACAAAGCGGACCATTATTAAATAAGGTACTCCTTTCGCTTTTAAGCATTTCAGGTTGCTCCCATTTCAAAGTATCTTTTCTTACAGCTAACCATATATTGTAGAGTCGTCTGCCCTCAAAAGAAGTCCGGTCTTTGATCCCGCTGAATCGCCTGTCGGAACAAAAAACGATGCCGTCTTTTACAATGACAGGAGATATTTCACTGAAAGCCCCTTTATTGAATGACATCCTTGTTACCTGGTAAACAGAAGGCTGTTGTGCCTTTATAATACACTTACCGAAGGATATTAAGAAGATAATAGTTATATAAAATGTCTTCCTGATCATAAAATTAAAAATACCTTGGATTTGCGGCACTTACCTTTGAGCCGAATTCATACCTGATAATAAATTCACTTGAACCTTTTGAATAAGAATTCATTCTTCCAATAGGATAATCATATGATAAACCGATCATCAGCTGAGGATTGATCTCTAACTGCAGGATCCCAACGACAACCTGCTCTGAGGTTCTCCATGATGCTCCTGCCCATATCAAATCATTAATTATAAAATTGCCATTAATATCAAATTGCGTAAGTTTTTTTGTACTCTGCAATGAATAGTCAACCAGTACAGAAGGCTTGAATTTAAATGCAGAGGAAAAAGTTATAAGACCACCTGCAGAAAAAATTAAATCATACTGGTTGAAGCTGTGATATGCCTGGGTTGCGCCTGAATCTGTTTTTTTATAACTAAGAAATGAAGGGACTGAAAATCCGGCAAACAGATTATTGCTGAAATAGTACATACCGAAGCCTACATTCGGAAGAACATAAGGTTTCTCAGAGGTAGTGAAGACAGGATCACCGGCATCAATGAGAAGTAATCCCGTATAATCGGTATTGGACAGGTCAGCGCCGGCTTTTAATCCAAATGAAAGCTTGCCCTTTTTTAGCCTGAGATGGTAAGCATAAATAGCATAGATACTTGTTGATTTTGTAACTCCGTATTGCATGAACTGAGCTTTCAGACCGAGAGCTACCCTATCGTTTTTCGTCGGCGAATGCAGTGAAACTGACTGGAGCCTTGGAGAACCATCAATACCCATCCATTGCACCCTGTACGATACAACTGCGCTTAATGCTTCCCTCGACCCGGCATATGCAGGATTTATCATCAGACCATTATGAAGATACTGGCTGTATACCGGATAACCGAGGCTTATCCCTGCAGAATCAGCACTCCCCTGTCCCCGGGAAATGTAATGAATCAGAAAAAACAATATAACTGAAATATATCTTAGTTTATTCATATCTGCTAATGCCCACAACATTCATGAACTTCTCATTCCCACGTTATTTAGTATCTTTTAAGAATTATAAAACCGCTTTTCGGAAATACCTGACCATTGCCTTTTGAAGTCAGTTTCAGTAAATAATAATAGGTACCTTCCGGAAGACTATCACCGGTGGAATTTTTACCATCCCAGTCAGTCCATTCTGCTCCATTGCGGTTGTTTGTTGCGAATACTTCTGTTCCAGCACTGTTAACAATTATCAGCTCGGCAACCTGATTATCAAGATCAAGACCTTTTATCTCAAGCAAATCATTGAACGAATCGTCATTGGGAGAAAAACCTTCCGGCACCAGAATGCCGTAAACATTTACATCAACCATATCCTCCCTTATGCATGCTCCCACCTGAACAGTCCATAAAAACCTGTTTAATCCCAGTGATAAACCTGTAATCCTGGTTAAATTATTGTTTGGATTATCAAATACTCCGGTACCAGCACCAGTAACTAAAGTCCATGTGCCTGTTCCGCCCCACAGAACCGGTTCAGCTGCCATATACATAATATGATCAAACGAATACAGATTTGTATCAGGTCCTGCACTTATTATAAAATCAGCTGGAAGAGAGTCGATTGCTATATTCACTGTGTTTGAAGTATTTACACAGCAATCATTAGCTCCTGATTTTGCAATCCTTCGATATTGAATTGGTTTACTCAATGCTGGTGGCTGGTAACTGCCAGTTGGAGCGTTATTGGTTCCCGTTGCAGGATTCCATGTAGTTCCATCTGCACTTTCCTCCCACAGAAATAAATATGTTCCCGCACCGCCTGACAGTGCTATTCCGGAAGCCTGGGAAAGAAGATCCGGTGATTCATCCTTGCAAATGGTCTGAGATGCAGAGATGCTATTATCTTTTATAAGGGGCAACACGGTTATATTAATGGATCCGCTTTCATCTGTACATTCCCCGGAAATCACCCTTCTTCGGTAATAAGTTGTTGCAGTTAATAACGTGGGGTGATAGTCAGGACCCGTAGCTGATGTTGAAATATCCGTCCAGTTTGAGTTATCGGGAGAGGAGGACCATTGATAAGCATAATCACCAGGAATTCCTGTGCCTCCGGAAGGCAGTATTGCTCCACCTTTAAGCAGGTTCGGTAATGCACCGTTGCAGATCGTAGTATCTGAAAGCCCCCCTGAAAGAAGCGAAATAGTGTTATTTTCAATAGGTTTATGAACATTTATAACAAGAATGTTGCTTTTATTGGTGCATTTCGATGAATTGACAATTCTTCTGTACCATGTTGTATCGGTCAGTCCGGTGGCAAAAGATAATGAATTAAGCGTTCCCCTGTCTGACCAGGATCCGCTTTTGAGGCTATCCTGCCAGATATATGTATAGATACCTGAACCTTGCAGGGGAGTAGTGCCTGTAAGTGCATCCGGAATGGTACCGGAGCAAATAATATTATCTGCTGTAATTGCATTGTTTTTTATCTTGGGATATCTGGTCAGCCGTATCGGAGAGCTCACACTTTTGCATACATTGTCAGGGCCTGAAAAGACGACCCTTCTGAAAAACCTTAGTGAATCAGTAATAGTAAATACCGATGTATCGGGTGAATGAGTCTGATTAGTATTTATCCCCGAAGCCGGCAACCAATTTCCTGAAACCGAGGCTGCACTGTCCTGCCACTGGTATGTATATATTCCTGTACCACCACCGGCAGATGATGCACCA
The DNA here is from genome assembly GCA_022865305.1 of Bacteroidales bacterium. Taxonomy (GTDB): domain Bacteria; phylum Bacteroidota; class Bacteroidia; order Bacteroidales; family VadinHA17; genus LD21. The sequence continues at coordinate 40,525 of JALHSP010000040.1, forward strand.
AGAGGGATAAAAACAGAGCCTTCACATATGACCGAATCAGGCCGGGATGTGATGTTTCCGGTAATCAAAGGCAATACATCCACTGAAACAGTTGAACTGGTATCAATGCAGCGACCGGATGTCACTATACGTTTATAATATGTAGTAATATTCAGCGCAGGCGGATCAAAAGATGCTAGAGTAGAATTAGCTCCTTCGGCATTTTGTGCGGTAACCCAGGTTGTATTGGCAAGGTCCTGCAGCCATTGATAATAATATGATTTCCCATTACCGTTTGATGGTCCTGAGTTAAGAGGAACCAGACTCAGCGGATTCTGTCCATAACAGATAGTTGTGTCTTTTCCGACCAGGTTACCTGTAATTGCCGGCTGGACAATTATTTTAACCCACTTGCTGGTGTCTGTCAGCAGAGTAACATCATCTTTTACGACGCGTCTGAACCATACATCACCCACCGGCTCAGTAGCAGATGGCCCATAGTTCAGGGTATTAGAAGATGGTATGTCGGCTGCCGCACCTGCCAGATTATAACTTTTCTGCCATAAATATGTATATGTTCCGGATCCGCCGACAGGTGATGTTCCGGTTATTAGCTTTGGAATAATATTAGAACATATTGAATCAGTCTGATCTCCGGTTATTGATGAGCGGATTGAGTTAAACAGGAATCCGTTAAGGACCGGCACAAAAGATGTGAGGTTTTCACCTGCAGCACCATTACCTCCTGTTGCCACACCTGATCTCGTACCGACCAATCCAAATGTAATGGTTTTTGTAACATTTCCGGGAGTGGTGGCATTACTTGTAGTTATAAGACCGCCACCGCCACCGCCTCCTTCGCCAAATGTTCCCGGATTGTTGCCACCTTTGCCACCATTTGCCGAGATAGTTAAATTGGATGTCGAATAGCTCTGAAGGTATAAAGCAACTGTTCCACCGGCTCCGCCACCTCCGGCACCTGCATATGTGCCCGTAGCAGCGTCTGCTCCCGCTCCGTTTGCCAGGATGCTCCTGTTGTTGCCTTTTAATGTATCGCATACAATAATTACGATTCCCGCGCCATTACCTCCGGGTGAGGCGGTTGATCCGGCCAGATATGTCGATGAACCTCCACCGCCTCCCAGGAACATTCCTCCTGCCAGGGGTGTGACTTTTATTTGCTTTCCACCAAGTCCTCCATCAACAGGTCCTGTACAGGTAGCCATTTCACGTCCGCCCCTGCCGCCGGCACCGTAGTTTGCACCACCACCGCCTCCGGAAAACCGGCCGTTACCCCCTCCACCCCCGGTAAAATTAGTTCCTTTACCCTTGGCATATTTTGGATATATTGCAGGGAAAGTCGAAAGGTCAAGCCAGCCTCTTGTGACAGGACCTTCTCCTTTAAAACCTGAATTCAAAGAATCGCGATGGAATGCGTATTTATCATACCTGGTGGAGTTCGTGCCAACACAGATACCCAGACCCAGAACCGCGGATCCTCCTATAAAACCCTGGCTTGAAACATCTATATTTGCATTCAGGGAAAGCGTATTTCCCACGATTACCGATAAGACTCCGCCTGTTTTGCTTATGCTGTCCCAGGGCTGAGAGGAAAGAGGGGCTTCATCAACTAAAGCATTGTTATATGATGGTACTTTTATTATCTGCACCGCTCCTTCAATACTAAATGTAGTATGGACAATATTATTCCTGAATACAATTCTTTTCGTGCCTCCATCAACAGACTCAATTATCAGGAATTCGTGCATTCCGCTTGGGCCATAAGAGGATTCCGGCATTCCGTATGTTGCAGCTTCAATAGAATAGATCCTTACCCCTTTCATCTGAATCAGAAGGACAGTATCACCCACAGAAAACTGGGCAAATTGCGTTGTATCATCAACAATAACATAGTCAGTTCCGATGGAAGTTACCCTGCCATACATATTGATTACACCATTGATCTTAGTCTGTGAAAATAAAGACCAGCTAAAGCCTAAAATAACAAACAGACTTAATATCAATCTTTTAATATTGCCAGACAAGCTTCCTGTCATCAAAACCCAAAATGATCTGCTAATATACTAATTTATCGTAAATTCAATGTCAATTTATCACTCTGACTTGGCTTCTCCCGGTTTTTCGACCGTGTACATCAGTGGAAATTCAATATAGAATGTTGTTCCTTTATCAGCCTCCGATTCGAACCATATTCTTCCGTTTGAGCTTTCAACATATCTTTTCACAATTGAAAGGCCCAGGCCCATTCCTGAGGATTTTGTTGTGAAATTTGGAGTAAATAGCTTTTTCTGTAATGCTTCCGGAATACCAACCCCATTGTCTGAAACAGAAATAATGACCTTGTCGCCGTTGATATCAAGATTCACTTTTATCAATCCAGAACGTCCCTGGGGAATTGATTGTATGCCGTTTTTAAATATATTTGAAAAAACGCTATTAAGCTGTTCTTTATCAGCATAAATGAAGATTTTTCTTTCGTGCGGCCAGTGTACCCGGAAGGTCGCATCATCAGTATTCCTGAAGAGTTCAATTGTAGTCCTGATCTGCTCGAGAAGGTCGACGATTCCCGGATTGGTACCGGGCATTTTAGCAAAAGATGAAAATGCTGATGCAATGGAGGAAAGGTTATCAATATATTCTATCTGGTTTTTAGAAAATCCCTCCAGCTTCTTTTCAAAACCGGGAACGCCATCTTTCCAGGATTTTAAGAGCTGCTGTACATTAAGCTTCATCGGTGTCAGAGGATTCTTTATCTCATGAGCTATCTGCTTGGCCATCTCTCTCCAGGCATACTCTCTCTCGGAATTGGCAAGCTTATGGGCACTCTCTTCAAGTTCATCAACCATCATGTTATATTGCCTTACAAGCTCACCTATCTCATCACTTCCCCTGTAGGAAAGATGCTCGCTCTTTTTACCAAGCTCAACAGAGGCCAGACCTTCACTGAGCATCCTTAGCGGAGAGGCTAACCTCCCGCCAATAAACACAGCCAGGCTCATTGCAATTAAAATAAGTAACAGTGTAAAATTTATAACAGCAACTATCAGGTTGGATATCTCTCTGGCGAGAACACTTTGCATCCTGAAATAAGGAAGATTCAGGTATATAAGAACATTGTTTTCGGTATTGTAAAAAGGAACATAAGCAGAAATATATTTCAGGTTCCCTATCAGCTCGGTCTGAAAATATTCACTTTTTTTAAGATCAGTAAGGTTAATGTGTGCCATAGTATTCATCCTCTGGCTGGTCAGACCGCGAGAGAATATCTCAGGACGGGATGTCGCAAGAAGAAATCCATTTAAATCATACAGGTTTATGTCAGTGTTGAAAATATTTGAAAATTTAATCAGAAGTTCATTCAAAGATGAATAGGTATTGTTACTCCAGTCAGGAGCCAGACGTTTCTCTCCTGAGATCTTACTGTCAAGCTCAAGATAAATAGAATTCACCTTTTCCTTAATGTTTTCGTTGTGTTTTGAATGGTATTGCCTGATAGTAAAAAATATTACGACAATGCCGACCGATACAAATGAAAATAAAAGGATACCTATAAACGACAACTGGAGTTTCTGGCGGAAGTTAAGATTATGTACTCCCCTTACCATGGGTCGTCTGATAATCAGCAGTACAAGATTTGTAAAAAGAAAAATGAAAGCGAATAAATATGTAAATGATATTATAACGTCGCCGATGCTTAATTCAGGTTTACTTAATACTACAGTTACGTTACTGTTTTTGAAGAGGATATGCTTAAATCCTTCAAGATTAAAGATCCTGTATTCAGAATTCTTATCTACATAATCAACATCAGTCTTATTGTAAGGGAATTCTCCGGATTTAAGTACAATTTCACCATTAATATATTTTGCAAAGGAGTAATCTTTCAGTCCTGAATATACACGGAACTTTTTGTCGAGCAATAGTTCAGTATATCCTGGCTGCAATTTATTCACATCGCTGTAAAGCTCTATAAATAATCCATTTGTTACCGTCTGGTCCTTTTTTATAAATATCTGTCCAAGGTAATATGACCTTCCACCCTGATTATCTATAAAGTAGAAACCTGTTCCGGTAAGCCTGTGACCATTTTTTAGGATGCGCTCATTGAAAAAATCAAAACAGTTTTCGACCAGATCACCGCTCTGGCCTATCCACAGGGAATCATCATTGCGGCATAAGTAAATACTGTAGTTATAATTACCCCAGTAGCCGCTGAAATAATTTTCACGCAGATAGTCTGAAATGCCGGTATAATGATCCTGGAAATATTCGGAACCCATCATTTTCTGAAACAGAGAATCTCTCTCCAGCTCAGACCACAAATCAAGCAGCAGATTTTCCGCCTCAGGATCATGGTCGGCTGAAAGAGAAATTGCCTGGATCTTAAGATTATCTGTTGCTTTCTTCTCAGAAAATACCGTAATTATTAAAAGGGAATACAAACCGAATACCATGGAAAAGATTACTGACATACTAAAGCTGCCAATTTTTCTTCTCCCGGTAATCCAGATAAGGATCGTGATGATTAAATAGAAAATCACTGAAGCAGACAGAGCTCCCGGATCATTAAAAAACATTAGTACGAAAACAATCAGGGATGTTATTAAAGGTAAAATAATTGCATTAAATGTCAGTTCCCTGGCAAGCTGAAATATCTTTAGAAGTAAAAATAAAGGTACTAGTAAAAGTAGAATGACAGATGCGTATCCTGCAGCACTGAAGAAACTTAATTTCAGCACTTTATAAGTTTCAAAGTTTATATTTGAGTCATAGATGAGCTGGCAGAAAAGTGTATGAAGCAGGCAAAAAAGCAGGCCTGCGGCTGTAAATAATAATGTCAGAATTAAATAATTCTTCAACTGTTTCTTACTTTGCAATTCTTCAATCGGGAAATACCTGTTAAAGACATATGAAAAAACTGCAGCGAGGATACTGAATAAAACAAGATGGCCCAATGAAGGGATTATACTATTCAGTGAGAATATATACGGAGAAAATAATCCTGTCCGGAAAATTACTTCAGGCTTACCGGTAAGAAGAACCAGCCCGTAAATCAAAGTAAAAATCAAAAAACAACCGGTAACAGCGAGAATATTCTTTCGAAGACTTACCAGGATCTTTACCAGTTCAAGAGTGAGCAGCAAAACCAGCAGGAATGCAGTTAACCATAGCATTAACGGGATAAAGATAAAAAATGTACTACTCTTTACTTCTGGGAAAACTAGGGAAAAAAGGAATGTCCCATCACTTTTATAAACACGATAATCTGAATCATGATCTTCTGTACTGAGTCCGACATCAGCAGGTATTTTGAAATCCTTTTCAAATCCATTTTTTATGATATCGTTTTCAAAACCATAATCTGAATGCACCCTGAGTAATCCGACAAATTTTTCATTCCCTGCCTGGACTGTTGCAGGAATGAACCAGCCATTCTGCAGGAAGATAAGAGGCTTTGAATATAATGTGTCGTCCTGAATTAATTTGACAGTAAAACCATTATCAGACCAATAGATAAGTCGGTTATCAAAGTACTCCAGGATTGTTATTTTATGCTGATCTGCAAGTGAAAAAATATCTATTTGTGAAACTGATCCGTGCGGTTCTCCCCTGGCAAGCACAATACTCAGACGATTGAGACAATCATCCATTATTTTCTCCTTCTCAGCAAGTATTTTATTGAATCGCCTGGTTCTGAAATGGTATTCAAAATCGCTGAAATATAAAGATTCAGCTGTCAGCGCCAACACCAGGAGCACAACGGCAGAGATGACAAAAAATAACCTGTAACGTTTTTCTTTCATAACTGTAAGTTACGGATTATTCATGATGATAGGATTCGCCTTTAATAATAGTGAATACTCGGTACAATTGCTCCAGAAACAATAATCGTACCATCTGATGCGGTAAAGTCATCCTGGAAAGAGAGAGCCGGAAGTCAGCATGAGAATAAACTTCATCTGAGAAACCCCACGGGCCGCCAACTATAAATATAATTCGTTTCCCCGGAACCATTAAGCGTTTTTCAAACCATTCTGCAAATTCAATTGTTCTGTATTCCCTGCCCCTTTCATCAAGCAGTATGATATAATCATCCTTTCTGATCATTTGAATGATCTTCTTCCCTTCTTTAATCTTTTGTTCATATGAAGACATATTCCGGGTATTTTTGATATCCGGCACTGTAATAATTTCAAATCCGGAATATTTCCTGATACGGGTAGAAAATATTTCTGAACCCTCCGCAATATATCTTTCAGTTGTTTTACCTGTCTGCAAGAGGACAATCTTCATAATTATTGGCGCGACTTTTGTGCATAAGGAATTTGCATAGCATAATATGCAAAAATATAATTAATAACGTGCCTTTGCAATTATAATTTTATTGCTAAGGCATAACTGGTTTTCCTGAATGAAATTAGTAAAACCTGAATGAAATTAGTTAAATTTGTGTTGTTGTGATTTTTAAAGTCGGCAAAAAACTATAATCTGATGAAACTCATAAGTATTGTTCCGGTGATTTTGTTTGCAATAAACAGCATTTCCCTTTCTGCCCAGGAACAAGTTAAAATCCCGGGAGGAATAGCTATCGCGATTAAAGCCGGAAATGCTGCTGAATTAGCGAAGTATCTGAATTCTACTGTTGAACTTCTTCTTCTCGATAAAGAGGATTTCTATAAAAAGAATGTTGCAGAAACAATTCTGAAAGATTTTTTTCATGATTATCAGACAAAAGATTTTGTTATTCGTCACCAGGGTGCAACAAATGAAGCACAGTATGCTATCGGAAACCTTAAAACCGAGAAAGGTGATTTCAGAGTCTATTTTCTTCTTAAAAAAGTAAATCAGGAATTACTGATACATCAGATACGAATAGAGTCCGACAATGGAAAGTAGGATTCTCAGGGATTTCATAATAAGGAGCATTGGTGAAGATCTCGGTGACGGTGATCATTCCTCTCTCGCATGTATTCCATGGGAAGCAACCGGTAAAGCAAAGCTGCTCATAAAAGAAGAAGGTTTGCTTGCCGGAGTCAAAGCAGCCATGGAAGTCTTCTCTGCAATTGATAAAGATATGGTTTGTGACGTACTGATTGAAGATGGGAGACAAATTGCTCCCGGAGACATCGCTTTTTATGTTTCCGGCAGACAACAGTCTATCCTTAAATCAGAACGCCTCGTACTGAATATTATGCAGAGGATGAGCGGGATAGCGACAAACACATTTAAATATACAAACCTTATTAAAGGACTTAAAGCTAAAATTTTAGATACCCGTAAAACAACTCCTGGTTTAAGGTTTCTTGAAAAGGAAGCTGTAAGAATAGGGGGAGGATTAAACCACAGGATGGGATTATTTGATATGATAATGCTTAAAGATAATCATATTGTTTATGCCGGTGGCATTGAAAAAGCTATTGAAAAGACAAGAGAATATTTAAAAAAAAGCAGCAGAAAGCTAAAGATTGAAATAGAAGCAAGAAATATCGATGATGTTAAACAGATTCTCTCGCTTGGTGGAGTAAACCGCATAATGCTTGATAATTTCAACATAGAGGATACCGTTACAGCGGTAAATCTGATTGCAGGAAGGTATGAAACAGAATCATCAGGAGGTATTACTCTCGAAAATGTCAGGGCATATGCAGAATGTGGGGTTGATTTTATATCCGTAGGAGCACTTACTCATCATATCAAAAGCCTGGATATGAGCTTAAAAGCCGTCTAGATTATGCATTTTATTAAAGGGATTCCGGAATTTAAGGGTAAGGAGAAGATGAATAAACTTGTTCTTCCCGGATTTGACGGAGTCCCAATAAGTCATGTTATCAGATTTGTTGTAAAAGGCTTTCAGAAAGGCGTTCTGGTTACAAGGGCCTCGTCCATTGCCTTCAACCTTCTTATGGCACTTCTTCCGGCTTCGATTTTTCTTTTCACTCTTATACCGTTTATTCCAATCCCGAATTTTCAGGAAGAACTTATTAAACTCTTTGAAAGCATAATCCCGGCCAATGCTTTCAGTTTTCTCGAAACAACTATAATAGATATTGTTACAAATAAAAGCGGAGGATTGTTGCTTGTTATGTTTTTAGCAACCATCTTTTTTTCTACAAACGGTATTCATGCCATTATTCACGCATTTGTCGTTTCCGCACACTCATTCAAATCAAGATCATGGGTTAACCAGAGAAAGATTTCTGTAATTCTGCTGCTTATTGTAGTCTTTATGATTTCAATCGCAGGCTTTATGGTAATATTCGGGAAAATGGCTGTAAACAGTCTCATTGAACTTAATATCCTTGAGAGGAACCTTGTGATATTTAATTTTATCTTTCTTAAATGGATCGTGGTAATTCTTTTACTTTTTAACGCAATTTCATTCCTCTACTACCTTGCTCCAGCCAAAAGAACCGATTTCAGATTCGTATCCCCCGGATCAACTCTTGCAACACTATTATTTATCCTGACATCCCTGGGATTTTCTGCATATGTGAACAATTTCGGACAATACAATCAGCTTTATGGCTGGATAGGAACCCTTATGGTTATACTTATTTGGTTGTATCTGAATTCAATAGCACTGCTTATAGGTTTTGAACTGAATGTCAGTATTAAAGCTGCAAGGGACGAAGATGAAGAAAGGAACCGTACTGTCAGCCGCAATGAAGAAACTGTCTGACAAGATTGCTGATCTCTTCCTGCTTATTATAAAGCCGTTCGCTAAGATCCCTGTCATTAAACGCTTTCAGTCCGGAAACAACATTATCAATTACATTTGATGGGAAAACCCCGTCCTTTTCAAATACTTTTCGCCGTGCCAGCAGGCAATCAGCCGATGTATATGCATACCTGAACCTGATTCCATGAATGAAAACAAACTTGATCCATCCACCCTTTCCCCGGCTGTTAAAATCGATTCAAAATGACCCTTACTGAAGGGCACAAAATTAAGCGACTTTAGTTTGCCATCCTCTGCAACATATCTGAAATTAAGCATTGTTATCCCTTTGGCTTCAATAAACCTGACAATATCATCACGGGTAAAATCATGAGGTGGTTTCTTCAGAAACTGAACCAGCTCATTCGGATTCATAATAATGTCGTTATTTTTCATCCCGGAATAAATTTATTGGCTGCAAAAACAAATATTTAAATTGAACATCATATGATTAAAGTCCTTTACCATTCTGATTATTCCTGCAATATGACTTATTGACGGATTTTTCAATAGTAAAAGTTTTGGAAAAAATGGATGTTTCATTACTTTTAAGGCACCAAAAATGCATGCATGAAGAGATTGATTATTTTACCTGTTCTCCTTTTTCTGTTTAGCTGTAAAGGCGAACTAAATGATAATTACTTTACGCCAGAAAAGGCAGTACAGTATTTTAAAAAGATTGAAAACATCTGCAATATAGATAACGGAAAACTCTGGGGGAAGAACCTTTACGGACCCCTAATGTTTGTTGACAGATCCACAAGGAAAATCATTGCGAACCAGCCTGATAATAATGGCATCTTAAAAGAAAAAGATGGTATTTATACCGGCATTTATCCTAAAGAACTTATAATTAACAATATCGCTATTACTTTTGGAGGGACATTATTTGCCCTCTCTCCTCTTCCCGGTGAAGAAGATAATTACAGGATCCTATCGCGGGCAATTCATAGTCTCTTTCATCGCTTCCAGGAGACCATCGGATATACGTCTTCAGGCTTTAATACCTGGAACATGGATGAAAAGAATGCTAGGCTCTGGATCAAACTCGAATGGAAGGCATTGCAGAAGGCAATTAATTCAACCGGTGAAGAACAACAGCTTGCAATCAGGGATGCACTTGTTTTCAGGGGATCAAACAGGGAACTTTACCAGAAATATTCCGCTGATGAAACCAGATTTGAGAATTATGAAGGGCTAGCTACTTTCACATATATTCTCCTGTCCACCAACTCGCCGGAGGAAAATAAAAAAAGGTTATTCGAATACCTCGACAGGATTTATTCTTTTCAGTCATATGCAAGATCATACGGTTTTATACATGGAGCATTATATGCCATTCTTATGCATCAGAAAGAATTTGATTTTTCAGCAATACGTTCAGAAAACACCGATCTTGGGAATATCGTAAAAGAGCTCTATAGCATTCAGCTGCCAGTTATTTGCCGGGATGTTGCCGGCAGCCTGGCTGTAAATTATGATATCGAAAATATCTATAAGGAGGAAGAAAAACGTGAAATGGATATTAAAGGAAGGCTCCAGCGGGAGATCAGCATTTTCACCGAAAAACCTGTAGTTTTCCTTGAACTTGAAAGTCCTTATTTTGATTTCGAACCTGAAGACATACACTCATTGGATACACTGGGTACACTTTACCGTACGATTCGTGTTTCAGATAACTGGGGAAAACTTACGGTCGACAAGGGAGGTTGCCTGATATCAAATAACCTTAAATTTCTCCGTATCACAGCCAAAGGATTTAAAGAAGATAAAAACAGGATTTCAGGAGAAGGATGGCATCTTGTTTTAAATAACGAATGGGAGCTGGTTCTGGTTAATGAAAATTATCTGGTTAGGAGGCTGGCACCGTAGTCTTCGGGTCTTGTATTTCATAGTTTTTTCAACTCCTTTAACCGCTCCTCAAGCGATTTAATCTTTAGCTCGGTATCGCTTTTCTTCTTTCTTTCAAGATCAATGATATTTGCAGGAGCATTCCGGACAAAGCGTTCATTATCAAGCTTTTTCGAAACAGAAGCAAGAAAACCCCTGTAATAATCCATATCTTCCTGAATTTTATCAAGCTCCTCATTAATATTAAGCTTATCACCTAACGGAATGTAGAATTCCGTTGTCTTAACCATAAAAGAAGCAGAACCTTTTTGTTTTTTATCAACAAATTTTACCTCAGATAAATTACACATTCTGATTATCACAGGCAGCAATTCCTGATCATAATTATCTTTGTGAGATCGGATACGGAGAATAAGTTGTTCTTTATTTGGAATATTTTTATTTTTCCTGACTGTTCTTATTGCGCTTACTGTTTCCTTCACCACTTCAAACCTCCCAATAAGATCCTTTTTGAATTTTTTAGCCTCAGGCATTTTACTTATCATCAGGCTTTCTCCTTCTTTCCGTTCATTTAAAAGCTGCCATATTTCCTCGGTAATGAATGGCATAAACGGATGTAATAATTTTAAAAGCTTATCAAAAACAGAGATTGTAGCCTCATAGGTAATTTTATCAACAGGCATTTTATAATCCGGTTTGATTATTTCGAGATACCATCCCGAGAATTCATCCCAGAAAAGCTTGTAAACAGCCATCAAAGCTTCAGATATTCTGAATTTTCGGAAATTTGAATCAACATCAATTATTGCTTTTTTAATTATCTCATCAATCCATTTTACGGCAACTAACGATGATTCAGGCTGGCCTATCTTATCATCAATTTTCCAGCTTTTAACAAGCCGGAATGCATTCCATATCTTGTTTGCAAAGTTTCGTCCCTGTTCCGGAAGTGTGTCATCATATAAAAGGTCATTACCGGCCGGGGAGCATAAAAGCATCCCAATCCTGACACCATCCGCACCGTATTTATCAATAAGTTCCAGAGGTTCAGGCGAGTTGCCAAGTGACTTTGACATTTTTCTTCGTTGCTGATCGCGGACCAGTCCTGTAAGATATACATTCTCAAAAGGTTTTTCACCCGTATATTCATACCCCGCAATTATCATTCTTGCAACCCAGAAGAAAAGTATTTCAGGTGCGGTAATAAGATCATTTGTCGGGTAATAGTATTTCAGTTCTATGTTATCCGGATCATTAATACCATTAAACGAAGTAATAGGCCAGAGCCATGAAGAGAACCAAGTATCAAGCACATCTTCATCCTGCCGGAGATCACTTTCCCTGAGCGATTTGTTGCCACTTTTTTCCCTGGCAAGAATGAGGGCTTTGCTGATGTTTTCAGCAACAACTACTTCATTGTTGTCATAATGCCAGGCCGGAATCCTGTGACCCCACCACAATTGACGACTGATACACCAGTCGTGGACATTCTCCATCCAGTGACGGTAAAGGTTTTTAAACTTTGATGGATGAAGACGAACATTTCCGTTCATAACAGCATCAAGCGCCGGACGTGAAATATCTTTCATTTTCAGAAACCACTGCATGGAGAGTCTTGGTTCAATGATCGCACGTGTTCTTTCTGAACGTCCAATCTTATTAATGTAGGAAACAACTTTTACAAGGTTTCCTGTCCTCTTCAGCTCTTTCTCAGCAAGGTCTTTGGCGGCAAACCTGTCAATACCAGTAAACAATCCTGCCCGTGAACTGATTGTTCCGTCATCATTAAAGATATCAATCGAAGGAAGCTTATGTCTTATTCCTATTTCATAGTCGTTGATATCATGAGCCGGCGTAATCTTCAGACAGCCTGTTCCGAACTCCATATCTACATACTCATCAAAAATAAAAGGGACCTCCCTGTTTGCCATAGGAACTATAACCTTCTTGCCCTTAAGATGTTTGTACCTTTCATCATTAGGATTGGCACAGACTGCAGTATCACCAAGAATAGTTTCAGGTCGTGTTGTTACAACCATCACATAATCATTCCATCCGACGATTTTATAACGGACATAATATAGTTTTGACTGTTCTTCAGTATAGTTAACCTCTTCATCCGAAACAGCTGTCCTTGCCTGAGGATCCCAATTAACCATCCTGACACCACGGTAAATGAGTCCTTTGTTAAAAAGATCCACAAATACTTTAATAACAGAATCATACCTCTTCTCATCCATCGTAAAAAGGGTGCGATCCCAGTCGCAGGAAGCACCAAGACGTTTAAGCTGTTCAAGAATAATACCACCGTGCTTGTTTGTCCACTCCCAGACATGTTTCAGGAATTCTTCCCTTGAGATATTTCTCTTTTCGATTCCCTCACTCTTCAGTTTTGCCACGACTTTTGCTTCAGTTGCAATAGAAGCATGGTCGGTGCCCGGTACCCAGCATGCATTTTTACCAATCATCCTGGCCCTGCGTATCAGCACATCCTGGATCGTATTGTTTAGCATATGACCCATGTGCAGCACTCCTGTCACATTTGGAGGAGGAATAACAATGGTATATGGTTCTCTCTCATCCGGAGTGCTTTTAAAAAAGCCATGCTTCATCCAGTAATCGTACCACTTGGCTTCTGCCTTCCCGGGTTCGTATTTCGATGGTATTTCCATTAAGGGCTGATGGTTAGATATCGGGTAATTGAATGGCAAAATTAAAAAAATTAGTTATATTAGTAGAATTCATATAGAAAATGCCCATCTGTTCAAAGAAATGGGATTGGAGAATCACATTTAAAAGATCTGTCAGGCAAAATGAAATATCTTAATACTTTTTATTGCCCGCTAACATTCCTGTTAATAATTTTTCTTTTAACAAACTGCACAAAGGAAGATCACGAAAAACTCAGAAAAGAAGCGTTCATTCTTAAGCTTGTAAATGATATTAATGCCGACTCCCTTAAAAGTGACGTTATATGGCTGCAGAATATGGGAACCCGGTTTGCGTTTACAGATAACCGCAGAAGTGTAGCCCAGAAGATAAAGGACAGATTCATTCAGATTGGATTTCCGGATGCTGAGATTGATTCGTTTTTGGTCACCAAAACATACCGCGATGTACTCTATGAACAATGGAATTATAATATTATTGCTGTGATCTCAGGGACTCAATATCCTGATTCTCTTTGCATTATAGGAGGACATTATGACAACATTCTGGGGACAGGAGATCCCTTTACCATTGTTCCCGGGGCTAACGACAATGCCAGCGGAGTAGCTGCTGCACTCGAGATTGCCAGGGTGATGAAAAAAAACAACTTTGCCCCTGAAAGCAAAATCATGTTTATTGCTTTTGGAGCTGAAGAATTAGGTTTATGGGGTAGTAAGGATTTTGCTGCCAGTCCTGACGGATTCTCACAGAAAATAAGGTTTATGCTTAATAATGATATGATAGCTTACGAACCGGCAGACGACCCTTCCGGGTGGTGTGTCAATATTATTGACTACGATAATTCTCATAACCTCAGAGCGGATGCAGAAAAAATGTGCACCAGATACACATTTCTTAATTACAAAAACGATAACACGTCCAGCAGCCGGAGCGACAGTTACCCCTTTTTCACAAATGGATATAAGGCACTATTCTTCGCCTCAGATAAGGTTGATCAGAATTATCACACCCTGAATGATTTACTCGAAAACTGCAATTTCGATTATTGCAGGGAGATTGTCAGGATATCGTGTGCTTTGCTGGCAGATAAAAATTAAATTCTCTGCTCTGTTACAATTAAAAGACATAAATCATTCTCTTAGTTTCCTGAATTAGTTAATTTTGCCATCCATAAATCGATATTATAACCTTAACAGGATGCCATCAATATCAGAAAAAGGCAAAGCCATGCCTCCATCACCGATCCGGAAGCTTGTTCCTTACGCAGAAGAAGCCAAAAGAAAAGGAAGAAAAGTATATCATTTAAATATAGGGCAGCCCGATATTCCGACACCGGAAGTTGCATTGAATGCAATCCGGAAAATTGATCTTAAAGTCATTGAATACAGCCATTCTGCCGGAAATGAATCTTACCGCCGGAAACTGGCAACCTATTATCACAAAATCGGAATTAATATCGATCATACAGAGATACTGATTACCACAGGTGGCTCCGAGGCGATACTTTTTGCCCTTAATTCCTGTGTTAATCCCGGTGAAGAAGTGATTACCCCCGAACCATTGTATGCCAACTATAACGGATTTGCAATTTCAGCAGGTGTAAAAATTGTCCCTGTGACATCTTATATAAAGGATGATTTTTCACTTCCGCCAATCAGGGAGATTGAGAAAAAAATCACTTCCAGAACAAAAGGCATAATCATCTGTAATCCCAATAATCCGACAGGATACCTCTATTCAAAAGAGGAATTATTTCACCTGAGGGATATCGTGAAAAAATATGACCTTTTCCTTTTTGCCGATGAGGCTTATCGCGAGTTCTGTTATGACGGTGCTGAACACTTCTCTGCCATGAATCTTGAGGGTATTGAGAATAATGTCATATTACTTGATTCTGTATCAAAGCGATACAGCGAGTGCGGAGTTCGTATAGGTGCCCTGATCACAAAGAATAAGGAAGTAATTTCTACTGCCCTGAAATTTGCACAGGCGCGCCTTTCGCCTCCCGGACTCGGACAGATTGCCGGTGAGGCATCGATTGATACTCCTCCTGGATATTTTAAAGAAGTAAACATTGAGTACACTGCCCGCCGTAATTATATGGTTGATGCCCTTAACAAAATACCAGGTGTATATTGTCCGAAACCAAAAGGAGCCTTTTATACAGTTGTCAGTCTCCCGGTAGATGATGCCGATAAGTTTGCACAATGGCTTCTCGAAGAATTCGAGTACAAAAACCAGACAGTGATGATTGCTCCGGCATCGGGATTCTATTCCACACCAGGACTTGGCAGGAATGAGGTCCGTATCGCATATGTCCTGAAGATTGAAGACCTTAAAAATGCCATGGAGACGCTCTCAGAAGCACTGAAGGTTTACCCCGGAAGGACTATTTAGTCGTGCTGTCGTGCGGTCTGGCTCACTGTGTTCGCTTTGACCCCCCATGCCCCCTATATAGGGGGGATGGGGGGTCAAACTAAGTCTATTTATAAAGCAGGTATTTCTCCCTTATCTTCCCAAACTTCTCAAGCCCTTCAATCCACGTCGCCCTGATCTCATCAGAGCTCATTCCTTTCTGTATCTGCTCCCTGAGAGTCGGTCCGGCAGCAAGCCTGTCAAAATACGAAGTAAAAAATTTATCCTTTTCCGGGTAGCTCCTGTATGCATCAATTACCCACCCAAGATTAATTTTCGGAGAGGGCACCAGCTTATCGTATATTGCATTACGCAAATCAATACCATAACATTTCACTCCGAGAAGCGGCGGATTTACTGATCCCGGAACACTCTCGGGTGTAAAACTGAATCCGTTGTCAGGAAGCTTCGGAGAGCCATAAACCTGGAAAGGGAAAGATGTTCCTCTGCCTACCGAAATATTTGTCCCTTCAAAAAAACATAGTGAGGGATAAAGATAAACAGATGTCTGGTTTGGCAGGTTTGGTGACGGCTTAACCGGTAACTCATAAAAAGTTTTATAAGTGTATTTTTTACACTTAATAACAGTCAAATCACACTTTACTCCATTTTCCAACCATCCTTCCCCGTTTATCATCTGCGCATATTCACCAACTGTCATTCCATGAACGATCGGTACCGGATGCATAGCAACAAAAGAATGGTATGCTGTATCGGCAATATTCCCGTCGAAATAAAATCCGTTCGGATTGGGACGGTCGAGAACAATGCATTTCACATTGTTTTCCGCACATGCTTCCATTACATAATGAAGGGTTGAAATATAGGTGTAAAACCTTACTCCCACATCCTGAATATCAAATATGACGACATCTATTCCGTTCAGATCTTCAGGTGCCGGTTTCCGGCGGGTACCATAAAGACTTTTCAGAGAAATACCGGTAGCAGGGTCTGTTCCGTCTTTGATTCTTTCACCATCCGATGCCAGTTCCCTGTATCCATGCTCCGGAGCAAAGATCACTTTAATATCAATGTTTTTATTTAGAAGATAATCAACAAGATGCGTCTGTCCGACCATTGACGTCTGGTTTGCAACTATTGCAACTGATTTGCCTTCAATTAAATGCTTATAGAGTTTTATCTGATTTGCGCCCGGAACAGCAGTTTTTTTAATCCCACTAAATCCTGAGGCGATGACTACAATTATAATTATTGTTAATACCCTTTTCATTTGGTTTGATTTTGTACTGTAAAACTAACAAATTTCCTTATCATTTAAATTCATTAACCCATCCTCCGCCTTCCCGCTGTGGCGGGACAGGCTCTTCCCTTATACCCAAAATCCCCCCAAGCGGGAGGGACATATCTAATTAATATGATGCTATTTGCCCCTTCTCTTTTAGGAGAAGGGGACAGGGGATGAGGTGGGTTAATCGGAAGAGCTGAGGATGCGTTAAGAATAATAATATCTGGAGAACCACTGAGTTTTATTAAATTTGAATCCTCAATACATTTATGAATTTACCATATTTCATAGCACAGAGGCTCATAAAAGGGAGACGCGAAGGCACATCGTTTTCACGGCCGATAAATGTTATTGCAGTCGTTGGCATTGCCTTAGGGCTTGCAGTGATGATTCTCGCTGTTTCAATTCTTACAGGGTTTAAAGAACAGATAAGGGAAAAAGTTGTCGGATTCGGATCCAACATTCAGATTGCAAATTATGATTCAAATTATTCGTTTGAGACAGCTCCCATTAACCAGGGACAGGAATTTATACCCAAAATAAAAAATATACCAGGGATAAAACATGTCCAGGTATATGCCACAAAAGC
This sequence comes from Bacteroidales bacterium, assembly GCA_022865305.1. Lineage (GTDB taxonomy): Bacteria > Bacteroidota > Bacteroidia > Bacteroidales > VadinHA17 > LD21. Next base: position 58,015 of record JALHSP010000040.1, read on the forward strand.
AGGCATCATCAAAACAGATGAAGATATCCAGGGAGTGGTGCTTAAAGGTATAGGCAGCGATTTTGACTGGAGTTATTTCAGCAGCAATATCATAAATGGTTCTGTTTTTACAGTAAGTGATACCTCACGTACCGATAAAGTGATCATTTCCAAAAAGATCTCCGATATGCTTCGTCTCCGGACAGGTGATTCTTTTGCCATGCAGTTTGTTCAGGATCCCCCGCGTCAGAGAAGATTCACAATCAGCGGCATTTACGAAACCAGCCTCGAGGAATTTGACAAGATATATGTCTTCTGCGATATCGGCCATATTAAGAGATTGAACGGATGGACTGATGACCAGATCAGCGGATTTGAAATTTTTATTGATGAGTTTGACAGACTCGACGAAATGACTGAGGCTGTCACGGATGCTATTGGTTACCGAGTTGCAGAGGATGAAGACAAATTCAGGGTGACAAACATAAGGAAAAAATATCCGCAAATATTTGACTGGCTGAATTTCCAGGATCTCAATGTAATTATTATAATATTTCTCATGCTTATCGTGGCTGGCTTCAATATGATCTCAGGTTTGCTGATTCTTATTCTTGAAAAAACAAATATGATAGGTATACTTAAAGCCCTGGGATCTGAAGATTATACAATCCGGAGAGTATTTCTTTACCAGGCAGCCTATCTGATAAGCAAGGGATTATTCTGGGGCAATGTTATTGGTATCGGACTTGCATTTCTCCAGCTGAAAACAGGTCTGGTTACGTTAGATCCGTCATCTTATTACATAAAGACTGTACCTGTAAATCTTGAACTTTCGCATATTCTCCTGCTTAATTTCGGAACAATGGCTGCAATAATTTTTATGCTTTTAATACCATCACAACTCATAAGCAGGATCACTCCGGTGAAAGCAATCCGATACGATTAAGAAAACCTGATGGGGTATTGATTTAATTTTCCGCAGTTTGGCTTATTTGCCGGCCGGACTTTGCAGGGATAATGTTTTTATAGCGTTCAAAACGTTCAAGAATCTCATCGACAAATGCAACCGATTCTGTCCCCCTGAAATAACCATTTTTTACATCCTCATCATTGTAATATTGAGGTTCAGACTTTTTTAACATCCAGATGGCGACATTATCCTCCCATTTCTGAGGATCTTTACCGTTCTTCTCTGCCAGTTTCATTGCATCCAGAACATGACCCGGACCGGCATTATATGATGCCAGAATAAATTTCAACCTTTCATGCTCATCGGGGATTTTTGGATCAAAAATTGAATGAAGCCAGTTTATGTAACTTGTTCCTGCCCTTATGTTATTTCCCGGTGAAGAAGTTATATCTACACCGAAATACTTACCTGTCTCCGGCATTATCTGCATTAACCCGAATGCTCCTGCCCACGATACAACGTTTGGTTTGAAACGTGACTCCTGGTAAATAAGTGACGCAAGCAGACGCCAGTCCCAGCTGATACTGTCGCTGTATCCTTTTATCATATCATCCCACGGGGATACTTTTCCGGTATTCAAAGTATAATAGTCGCTTTTAACAATGATATTGGACCGTGAATTTTTAAAATACTTTGCATACAATATTGCATATGATTCCGTACTCCTGAATGTTCTGATCCACTTGTTCAATTCCTGTAAAAGCTTATCCGAGTTGTAGCTTCTCAAACCCCATGCAAGATTCTGATTAAAACTTATTGGTGTATTAACATCAATATCAGGATAGTAAGTTGCATTAACCCTTGCAATATTTTCGTCACATACCGCATAATCAATCTCCCTGTCAACAACCAGCTTAATAAGCTGTTCAGACTCATAAGGAATCTCAATTATTGTAATTGAATCACCAATCTCTGCTGCAAGAGAATGAAGCCTCTCAACATGAGATGATCCTTTTCGGACATAGACACTCTTTTTTGCCAGGTCAAGCTGATTCCTTATGATGCTTTTTTCAATTTCAGTGTAGGTTAATGACCGCCAATAACGTGGTTTTCTTTGTACAAGAACCTGCCTGGTTTCAGCAATTGGATCAGTGAAGAGCATATCTTTTTTTCTTGATGCATTGACTGTAAGCCCTATAGCAAGGAGATCAGCATCTCCCTCATTCAGCAAATTAAATGCACGGTCAAGGTTATTTTCCGTAATTATTTCAAGATCAATACCTATATGATCGGAGAATGACTTTAGCAATTCATAATTGAATCCCATCGGCTCCCCTTTGTAAATAAAATAATTTACTGAATTATAGTCTGTTACAGCAATAAGCTTATCTCTCTTCCTGATAGAATCAAGGTCGAAGGATACAGAATTGCTCTTTTTGGAGGAGTGATAGTCAGAACAGGCAGTTAAAACCGAAGCCAGAATTGTTAATAGAATAATTGACTTTTTTACCAAAATTGTTGTATTAGTTAAACATTTGCATTAAAAAATGGGTGCAAATATACAACAATTTTTTAATCATAAAATGTCACGGCAATTCCATATCGTAACATTCTGATATTCATAGGATATGAAGGTATCATAAAATAGTCATAACCCATGAATCCTGAATTTAAATGATCTAACATTATAAAGATCCTTCCCCTTCGGAGTTTTAAGTTAAGAAAAACATTCAGAAAGGGATAATTCCCGGCCATCGTCTGATCCTGTCTGTAAAACCTGCCTGTCGCAGGCATATAGGAATAGGGGTAATAAAGAGTGTGGTAAAGTACTTCAGCACCTATCTGTGTATTCAGCTTACCATTGGTCTGTTTAAACCTGAAAAGATGTTCAAAATAAGCGTTTGAACGTACAGCGACAAGGGGTAAATCAAGAACATCCGCATTGCTGCTTTTCTGTACCAGAATATCGCTTGCCAGATGAAATTTCCATGCCCGGAATTCTTTCCTGATCACAAGAGCTGCAACGGATAATCCTCCCTGATGCTGTGAAGGGACAGCTTCTGTATTAAAATCGGTGTAATTATCTATAATGGCATAGTTAAGTTTTATTTCAGCATTGCGGGCCGGATACGAAAATTCAGTTCCAAGATCGATTCTGAACTCCTTTTTTAAATCATTATCCCATTCAAAATGGTTACCAGACCATTGTTCGTACCAGAAAGATGGCTGTCTGTTTATTATTCCGCCTGTAATAATCCATGATGCTAATCCTTTCTTCCAGCCGAATAATTTTGAAATTTCACCGTTTAAGCTGAAATCTCCTGCCCTGTAACCGGTTAAAAACAGTTCTCCGTTTGCAGTCCAACTGAATTTCTCTCCTATATCATTAAACAACCTCCCGACGATAGCATTGTTGCTCCAGTTCGAGGGATTCGTTTTAGGTTTGAGTGGAGCATAAATTTGAATTATCTGGTTAAATCGAAACAGTTCATTCCGCAAACCTGCCCCACCTCCAAGCCTGAATTTTCTTGTCTCATCAGTTGTAAAATCAAATCTGACAGTGTTTTTAATGCTCAGTGCAAGAAGAGAATCGAAGGTGACATTACCATTTACATATATTGTATTATAAAATCCCGAACCAGGATAATTGTCAGAATAGGTTCTCTTGTTGGTTTCCCAGATAAAAATATGCGAAAAGGTACCTTTCAGACCCAGAAACCCGGTTTTTTTCTTAGCAACAGAATCATTAGAAACAACTTGCTTACCGGTGAGAGTGTATCGCTGTACAAGCAGCAGGTTGTTGTTTTTCAGAAAGCTGGATGCTGCGTTAAGCGAGCCAAGATTTACCTGCACATCCCGGGTTTCATACTGGCTGAGCTGATCCATATCAGTTACTCCGCCGTTTTCATAGGACGTAATTTTATTTATACCCGCAGCAAAGTACAGTTTATATTTCAAACCAGTATATGATGAATGAAATGTAAAAGTTTTATTATCAGCTCTCTGGTAATTGTATTGACCAAGACTGTAAATTATATCATAGATAAGCCCGAAGTTAAGGAACCGGTTTACATTCTGGGAATGTCTTACCCTGAATGTCTGTTCTGAGGTCTCTCTTGGGGCTCCAAAGGTCCAGACAGCCTCGGTGAAAGGCCTCTGGGTATTCATAAAAACGGATCTGTCAGGAAGATACATAAAAGGATAATAGCCTGTATAAAGAAATTTATCCGGATCCGAAATCCGGTCAAAGAAACCTATCTGGTAAAATGGCAGGCCATAGTTGCCCAGGGTTATATTCAATGGTGAATACTTGTCAGCAATCCTGTAGCGGTGGAATAAAGAAAAAACAGTATCAATTGGAGTAGTAATCTCTTCAGTAAAATCCGATGAGAGAGTCCATTGCTTTAATATTCTCGGTTTTATGGTTTCCTGCTTCTGGGCAGATAATCCAACAGGCACTGAAAGAAGTAGAAGTAATAGTATGGAAATATTCCTTAACATCAGCGCAAATATAGAAAATATGGACGACACAATTAAAAGCAGGCGCCGATTTGATAAATTGGGAGGTTGTCTTAAAAGGTGTATTAACCACCCGATCCCAACACTTCGGTTGGGACACCCCTCCTTTGAAAAGGAGGGGAAATAACTGATATACAATTATATAACTTTCTCCTCCTCTTCAGAGGAGGAGTACCCCTGACGTGTACAGTCAGGGGGGAGGTGGTGCCCTTTTGATCCTCCCCACTTCTAATCTACATTATCATTCAGGTACGCATTATTCTCTCTCAGGACAGGTTCATCATTCTCATCAGAGGTAAGTGTGAACTTTGACAGCTTGCTGTCAGAAGCATTCCCCGGAGACCCGAGCGACCTGTTTCTTCTTATATAGGCAGGGACATCTTCAAAAGTATCTATATTCTCTTTCATGGTCTTATTTGAAATTCCTCCTTTTTTCAGCAGGTTTTGCATATGTTTCACTTTTCTTAATGTCGCCTCAGATTTCTCCTGAGCTTCTTCACCATTATCTTTTTTTCTCTTTCCTGTATCATTCAGGTCTTCACTGTTCTCAAAGTTAAAGTCAAATACTCCCTGTGATTCTTCCTCAAAATCGCTGATGATAGACCTTTTTCCCTTCTCATGAACAGTAAAAGCCTCTTCATTTTTCTCCGGAATTTTATGCGGTGGAATTACTTCTTCATTTGTTAATAATTCAACTTTCTTAGACTTTTTAGTTTTATAAGGCTGAAATATGCTGTTGGCTTCAAATCCTGTAGCTATAACTATCACGCTGATATCCTCTGCCAGATTTTCATCCTGTGATAATCCTCTTATTATCAATGCATCCTCTGAAGCAGCATCGTACATAAAGTCTGTTATTTCGCCAAGTTCATCCATTGTAATCTCATGTTCTCCTGTTCCGGAAGATATATTGATAAGTATGCTTTTTGCACCGGTAATATCATTCGAATTCAGAAGAGGCGAGGCAAGAGCATTTTCGATAGCACGGATTGCCCTGTTTTCACCGGACGCTGCACCCATACCCAACAATGCCACACCCGAATTCTTCATAACAGTCTCCACATCGGCAAAATCAACATTAATATAGCCTGTAACAGTAATTATTTCTGCGATTCCCTTGACAGCAGTTGTAAGAATGTCATCGGCCTTAGCAAAGGCAGTGGAGACTCCCTGATTGCCATAAATCTCTCTGAGCTTTTCATTGTTTATTACCAGCAAGGAGTCAACATGGTCTTTGAGTTCTGTGATGCCATCAATTGCATACCTGATACGTACCTTCCCTTCTGACTTGAATGGAATGGTTACAACTGCAATGGTAAGCAATCCTGCCTCCTTGCAAGCCTTTGCTATGACAGGTATAGCGCCGGTACCTGTACCTCCCCCCATCCCTGTAGTAATAAATACCATTCTTGTGTTACCGCCAATGGCATTCATCACGTCCTCGAGGTTTTCCTGAGCAGCCTGCCTTCCTTTATCAGGAAGGCTCCCTGCACCCATCCCTTCAGTGAGTGATTCACCGATCTGAACCTTAATAGGGACAGGACTCTTTGCCAGGGATTGATGATCGGTATTGCAAACAACGAAATTAACATCCCTGATACCCTTTTCAAACATATGATTTACGGCATTGGTACCACCTCCCCCTATTCCCAGGACTTTAATAATCGACGATCTTTCAACGGGCAGATCAAAGTTCATTATATCGTCTGACATAGTTTTATGTTTTAATTATTTATTAACAGCAAAAGCATTAATAGCAACCGAATTCATTTTATCAGCCTATCGACTGATCTTCAGTTTCAAACATTTTCGACATCATCGTTTTGATCTTTTCGGCCAGGGTCGTTCTGACCTCCTGTGGTTCCCTTCCATCAGGCTCATTTATTTCTTCTTCTGTCATTGCTGGCTCTGTCCGGCGTCTGACAAATTCATCCTTGGGACCTGCATTGAATGATTTCTTGTAAGTTTCAAGATAATCGAATCCCCGCATTATCAAACCCACGCTTGTAGCATACATCGGCTGGTTGATTTCATTTTTCCCGGGTCCTGCGAGGTGCTGATTAGGCAGACCGATCCTGACATCCATAGCGGTTTTAAATTTCATAAGCTGAGGAAGATGCCTCAGCATTGCACCACCGCCTGTAATAACAACTCCGGCCGCCAGCTTATCTGCGTATCCTGAATTCTGTATTTCAAAATTGACAAAATCAATGATCTCTTCCATCCTTGATTGAATTATATATGCAAGGCTTTTAAAAGAAATCTCTTTGGGTTCTCTGCCACTAATCCCAGGTATAGCAACTACTTTATCTTCCGGAGCAATATCTCCCAGCGCTGATCCATATTGCAGCTTAAGCTGTTCCGCATGACGCTGAAGTATTGCACACCCCTCCTTAATATCCTTTGTCACTACATTTCCTCCCAGCGGTACCACGGCTGTATGACGAATGATGTTATCATAATAAACTGCGACATCAGTAGTCCCTCCGCCGATATCGACCAGTACAACCCCTGCTTCTTTTTCATCATCGGTAAGAACAGCATCGGAAGAGGCAAGCGGCTCAAGGATCATATCCTTGAGGTTCAGGCTTGCTTTTCGGATACATCGCTCAATGTTTTTTGCAGCAGCAATCTGTCCGATAACAATATGGAAATTGGCTTCCAGTCTTTTCCCGCATATGCCAATCGGACTTTTAATCCCTGTTTCATTATCAACAATAAAATTCTGTGGAATAACGTGTATTATCTCCTCTCCTATCTCGATATGTATCTTATGCATATCTTCAATAAGCCGGAAAACCTCATCTTTCGTTATTTCATCCTCATAGTTGTCTCGCATAATATACCCTCTGTTCTTCATGCTTTTAATATGCTGACCGGCAATTCCGACAAACACTTCTGAGAACAGAATTCCTGACCTTTTTTGTACATCATCCACAGTGGTCTGTATTGCTGATACTGTCTCTTCAATGTTAAATACCACGCCTCTCTTTACACCTTTGGAAAGAGCTTTGCTGAGTCCGAGAATCTCTATTTTACCATTCTCGTTTTTTGTACCGACAATTGCCACTATTTTTGTGGTCCCGATGTCGATCGCTGCTACATATTGTGCTTTTTTGTTCATATAAATAAAATATGGTTTTTTACTATCTTTTCTTACATACAATCTGATCCCTAAATTCAAGATTTATAAGCGAATACTTATTCCATCCCACTTCAGGTAATACCTTATCATAAAAAGCTCCGAGGTTCCTTAGCTTACCTTCATAGTTTTCAATTGTTCCGAGGTGAATAAGGTGATTTCCAACCCTGGGCATAAGATCAATCTCATCGTTCCCGTCAATATAGATCTGATCGATCTGCGCAGACCAGAAACTTTTATTATTTATGAAATCGACAAGCTGAAAAATATCTTTCAGTATTGAATTTTTAATACTCGTATCAAGAATACTCACGCCGTTTAGCATCGCCTGGCTTATATTGATATTGCCTCCAATGACCTGTAGCCGTGGTGTGTAAAGGTTTCTTCTCCTCATCACAATGCCCTCTTCATCAATGAAATAATCACCACCCTCATCAGGTATAACTCTCATAACCGGATTACGCTGGTCAACATATACATGCAATGTCCCATCAATGGACATATAGACCTCTGCGACTTTCAGTTCCCTTAACCCATTTATCCTGTTTTCAATATCAAAGACTGAAATATTACTGACAGGCTGACCAAGGATTTTCCCGGTATTGCCATATACAAGATTTAATAACTGCCTTTTCGTAACAAAATGATAATCCGATGAATCCTTAATACAGATCATTATTCCGCTGCAGGGTTTCGTGCTGGTCGAGCTCGCAAGATATACCGGCATTATAATAAGGTATAACAGAGGTACAATTAATAATATCTTAGCCAGGCTTTTCATTTTTTTATCCCCTTTTCAGTTTTTCCTCGATCGGTTCCACAAGCTTGTCTATGTCACCTGCACCGATAGTAACGAGGACATCAAGAGCATTAACATCCAGCGCATCTATGATCTCATCCATCCTCAGCAGCTTTTTCTTCTCTTTTTTCATTTTATTAAAGATAATTTCCGATGACACACCCGGGATGGGCTTCTCCCTGGCCGGGTATATCGGAAGGAGGATCACTTCATCAAGTTCATCAAGTATCGATGCAAAACCATCAGCATGGTCGCGGGTACGTGAAAAAAGATGCGGCTGGAAAATTCCGGTTATCTTTCTTCCTCCGAAATACTCCTTAATATTGGTAATACATGCTTTAATTTCTTCAGGGTGATGGGCATAGTCATCAATATAAACAAGTCCCGGACGGTTGATTCTGATATCAAATCTTCTCCTGACACCCTGGAAGAGAATAACGGCTTTTCTTATTTCCTGTTCAGTTACACCACAAATCAGGGCAATCGCAACCGCAGCTGCGAGGTTTTTAATGTTTATGATACCCGGGAATGCAAAACGCAGATCTTTAATTATTACTCCCGGTGTTTTCAGGTTGAAACAGTAATGATCTTTTTTATGTAAAATATCCGAGACGCTGTAGTCAGCGTCAGCACCCGATCCGTAAGTATAACAGGTAACATCTACGGGAACAATGATATCTTTTCTGATTCCCGAATTTACTATAAGAATTCCTCCTGGTCGTATCTTGCTGCAGAATTCATTGTAAGCTTTAATCATGGTGGCCTGGTCACCATAAATATCAAGATGATCAGCGTCGAGCGAGGTAACGACTGCCATCAATGGCTTAAGCCTGTGGAAGGACCGGTCAAATTCATCAGCTTCCATAACTGTGAAGCGGCTTTCACCAAGCAACAGGTTTGAATCATAGTTCTTTGAAATCCCGCCCAGGAATGCCGAACAGTCAACATGAGACTGTTTTAGCAGATGAGCGATCATTGTCGAAATAGTAGTTTTGCCGTGAGTTCCTGCTACTGCTATTGTATCGGTTTGAGAAGATATTTCACCAAGCAGTTCTGACCTTTTATACAGAAAATATCCATTATCCCTGAAATATGAAAGAATCCTGTTCTCATGAGGAATTGCAGGTGTATATACAATTATGACCCTGTCTTTTTTTGAAGTGTTCCTGAAAAGCTCCGGTAAGATTTCAGGTTCATCGTTAAAAGAGATACTGCAACCCGAATCAGAAAGTGAATCAGTGATCCTGCTTTCTGATCTGTCGTAACCTGCAATAATATATCCGCCTTTTGAAAAATACAGAGCAAGGGCACTCATACCAATGCCCCCTATTCCGATAAAATAAATTCCTTCTATTTTCTTAAAATCAATCATCCTCCGGCAAGCTTAAGTATTTCGTTTGCTATTCTGACATCTGCATCCCTGTCGGCCAGCTTTTTAATATTTTCAGAAAGAAGAGTCCTTTTTGCTTTATCTGAAACCAGCCTGATTGCTTCATCTACCAGTAACTTCACTGCCACCTTATCAGTAATCAGTACAGCAGCATTTTTTTCAACCAGAGCCAATGCATTTTTTAACTGGTGATTTTCAGCAACATTTAGCGAAGGGACAAGAATAACAGGTTTTCTTACCAGGCACAGTTCGGAAATTGTTCCTGCACCAGCCCTGGAAACAATAATATCAGCAGCAGCAAATGCATAGTCCATCCTGTCAATGAATCCCTGTACTGAAATTCTTTCTGAGGAGAAGTGAGATACCAGGGCATTTATTTTTTCGAAATAGTTCTTTCCAGTCTGCCACAACCACTGGTAATGCGAATCTATCATTTTCTGGATATTTCCAGAAAGGCTCTTGTTAATAGTCCCTGCACCCAGCGATCCTCCAAGCACAAGAATTACCGGGAAACTCTTTTTAAGCTTAAAGAACGAAAGTGCCTCACTCCTGAGGCTTCTGATATGGTCATAATTCTGGCGCACAGGATTTCCGGTCTTGATTATCTTTTCTGCCGGAAAGTATTTTTCCATACCATCATAAGCCACGCAAATCACGGAAGCTTTTTTTGCCAGAAGCTTGTTTGTCACTCCGGCATGACTGTTTTGTTCCTGGATAAGAGTCGGTATTCCTATCTTCCCGGCCTGCCTAAGTACAGGACCGCTTGCATAACCACCTACACCAACAACTACATCGGGTTTAAAGTCCTTTAATATTTTTTTTGCCCTGAGAAGACTCTTTATAAGATTTGGCAGAACAGTGAAGTTTTTCAGAGTCAGACTTCTGTAAATACCTGTTACCGGCAATCCGATAATTTTGTAACCTGCTGCAGGAATTTTTTCCATCTCCATTTTACCTTCAGCGCCAACAAAAAGGATATCAATCTCGGGATCTATTCTCTTGAGAGCGTTCGCGACTGATATGGCCGGAAAGATATGACCTCCGGTACCGCCTCCGCTTATGATTATCCTTTTATGCTTTTGCTTGTTCATATATTTTCTCTCCTTCATCAGAAATCTCTTCTTCGGGCAGTTCTTCCTTTTTAATCCTTGCATTTACCACCCTGCTTACACTTAAAATAACTCCTATTGAAAAACTCATGATCAGGACTGATGTCCTTCCCCAGCTTACCATTGGAAGAGTCTGGCCGGTAACCGGCAAAAGTCCGACAGCTACCAGCATATTGAGCATAGCCTGAAATACAATCATGATTATAAGTCCCATGACAAGAAAAGCAGGAAAAGCTGTCTCACATTTTTTTAAAATTGTTATCCCCCTGAACAGCAATATCATATAAGCAAGTATTAGTGGAATTGCACCCAGAAGCAGTCCATATTCCTCAATAATAATTGCAAAAATGAAGTCAGAGTTTGATTGTGGAAGCATATTCCTCTGGGTACTTCTGCCGGGTGCTTTTCCGAAGAGTCCTCCGGTTGAAATAGCAATCTTTGCCTGGTTCGACTGATAATCACCTGCCTCGTCTGCCTTACCGGAAAAGAATTGCTCTGCCCTGTCGATCCAGACCGGAACCCTGCTGTCATGGAAAACATAGGTGAGCACTAATCCAAACAAAACAACTCCTGCGGCTGCCATACCAACATAAGCCAGGAGAAATCTGAAAGGGATCCTTCCGATAAACATTATTATCATGCTTATGCCAAAAATCAGGAGTGCCGTGGAAAAATTTTCAGGGAAGATCAGTCCGCAGACAACTGCAACCGGAACAAAAAAATATTTTGTAACAAGAATAAAATTATTAAGCTCATACTGATATTTTGCAAGGGATCTTGCCAGGTAGATTACCAGTGCTACTTTAGCCAGATCCGATGTCTGGATCATGAATCCGGTTCCCGGTATTTCAAGCCAGCGTGTTGCTTCGTTTATCGTGGAACCAAAAAATAATGTAAGAATCAGCAGGACAACAGCACCTAACAGAATTAATCCTGCCATTGATGAATAGATCCTGTAAGGCAGATAATGGACAACAACAATTATTATCAGGCTTATCAAAAGCATAAAAAACTGGCTACGGAGAAAATAGGTTGTATTACCTCCATATTTTATAAATGCCACACTTGCTGATGAGCTGTAAACAGCCAGCAGTGAATAGACCATAAAAATAGCTACAAGGCCCCATATAGCCCTGTCTCCCTTGAATGTCTTTGTAAGCCAGCCCTGCTGCATTTTATTGCCTTTTAAAGATTTCTTACTGCTGCTTTAAACTGACGGCCTCTGTCCTCGTAATTGCTGAACAGATCAAAGCTTGCACAGGCTGGGGAAAGTAATACCGTATAGTCTCTCTTCGCCAGGTAATATGAGGATCTGACAGCCTCTTCCATTGACCCTGTTTCTACTATTGTCGGCACCTTATCTTTAAAAGCTTCGATAATCTTCCTGTTGTCTTTTCCTAGACAGACTATTGCCCTGACTTTTTGTTTAACCAGGGGAAAGAGTTCAGAATAGTCATTGCCCTTATCTATACCTCCGACAATCCAGACAATATCCGTTTCCATACATTCAAGAGCATACCATGCCGAGTTAACATTTGTAGCTTTTGAATCATTAATGAAGTTAATTCCGCTGACTTTAATAACAGGTTCCAACCTGTGTTCAACTCCCTGAAAATCAGCGAGACTTTCTCTGATCACATCCTTCCGGATGTTCAGTACTTTACCTGCAATAGCAGCTGCCATTGAGTTGTAAATGTTGTGACGACCTTTAAGCGCCAGTTCATGAATGGTCATAAGGTAGGTTTTAGGTTGGTAATCAATTATTAATTCCCTGTTTTCGATATATGCAGTCATATTCTCCTTAGAAGTGTCGGAGAAAGGAAGAAGGGTCATTCCATAATGCTTTTTCGACAGTTCAGCTTTAATGATCGGATCATCCGCCCAGTAAATAAGAAAATCTGACTTCGTCTGATTTTGTGTAATCCTGAATTTTGAATCGATATAATTCTGAAGCTTATATCCATACCGGTCGAGGTGATCAGGCGTAATATTCATCAGTATTGCAATCTCCGCCCTGAATTTGTACATGCCGTCAAGCTGAAAACTGCTCAGTTCAATAACATAATAATCATACGGACCCTCTGCAACAGCCATTGCAAAGCTGTTTCCAACGTTACCGGCAATAGCCACCTTTTTACCGGCCTTATTGAGGATATGGTAAATAAGGTTTGTGACCGTTGTCTTGCCATTGCTTCCTGTTATACATATCTTGATACCCTTTGCATATCTGCCCGCAAATTCAATTTCAGATATTACCGGTATTCCTTTTTCATGAAGTGTCACAACTATCGGTGCATCTTCCTTAATACCCGGACTTTTAATTACTTCATCGGCGGCCATTATCTCCTTTTCAGTGTGGTTCCCCTCCTCCCACCTGATTTTATAACTGTCAAGTATTTCCCTGTATTTTTCCTTTACCTGACCTTTATCTGATACAAAAACATCAAATCCATGCTTCATTGCCAGAACTGCTGATCCAGTTCCGCTTTCTCCGGCTCCCAGTATTACAATCTTTCTCCTCATTTAATTATCTGATCTTCAGCGTCACAATACTTATTACTGCTAATATTAATGCTACAATCCAGAAACGAGTGACTATTTTCGGTTCCGGATAACCTTTTCTCTGATAGTGGTGATGAAGAGGGGCCATAAGTAAAATCCTTCTCCCCTCACCGAATTTTTTCCTGGTTCTTTTAAACCAGGCTACCTGCATAACAACCGAAAGATTTTCGGCAAGGAATATCCCGCATAAAATCGGTATTAATAATTCCTTTCTTATAATTACAGCAAAAACAGCTATTATTCCTCCCAGGGCAAGGCTCCCGGTATCTCCCATGAATACCTGTGCCGGATATGAATTGTACCAGAGAAATCCGACTGTTGCACCAATGAAAGCACTGGCAAAAATCACCATCTCTTCCGAACCAGGAATAAACATAATATTCAGGTAATCAGCGTATATAATGTTACTTGAAACATAAGCAAGTATCGCCAGTGCAGTTCCTATAATAGCAGATGTACCGGTTGCAAGTCCGTCAAGTCCGTCGGTTAGATTAGCTCCGTTCGAAACAGCAGTAACAATGAAAATGACAATTATTACGAAAACCAGCCATGTCCATGGTTGCCTGTGTTCCTTATTAATAAAAGCCACAAGCCAGGAGTAGTCAAACTCATTATTCTTGACAAAAGGAATGGTGGTTTTTGTTGATTTTCTATCCATGGAGATCTCCTCCTGGCCATTATAAGGAGAGGAGGGATCAATCAACTCAATCTTCTCCCGTGCGGACAGATCAGAAATGTTTACCTGTTCGTTGATAATAATATCATCACTGAAGAACATGGTAATTCCTACAATAAGTCCGAGCACTATCTGACCTGCAATTTTAAATCGCGCGGCCAGCCCCTCTTTATTCTTCCTGAATATTTTGATATAGTCATCAAGGAATCCTATCAGCCCCAGCCAAACAGTTGTTAACAGCATCAGGATCACATAAATATTATCGAGTTTTGCGAAAAGAAGGGTTGGAATTATAATTGAGGCAAGAATTATTATCCCGCCCATCGAGGGAGTACCCTTCTTTTGATATTGTCCAACAAGACCCAGGTTTCTTATTTCTTCACCAACCTGTTTCTTCTGAAGAAATCTTATTATTCTTTTTCCGATAAGCAGCGAAATAAACAGAGATGTGATTACCGCAGCTGCTGACCTGAAGGAGATGTAAACAAATACCCCTGCTCCGGGAACATTAAGCTTTTCAAGATATTCAAACAGATAGTAAAACATTATTCCTTTCGTTATTTCAGTAAAAATGCCTTTCTAAGTTCCTCCCTGTCATCAAAGGGGTGCCTCACTCCCATAATCTCCTGATAAGGTTCATGCCCCTTCCCGGCGACCAGGATCACATCCCCCGGTTCAGCAAGCATTACAGCAGCTTTAATTGCTTCCCGGCGGTCACTGATCCTTAATGTTTTTCTTCTGAGCTCGGGAGTGATGCCTTCCTCCATATCATCCAGTATTTTTTCCGGATTCTCAGTTCTAGGATTATCTGATGTCAGAATTACCTTGGTGCTGCCCTCAGCTGATATTGCTGCCATTTTAGGCCGTTTTGTCCGGTCCCGGTCTCCGCCGGCGCCGACAACAGCTATAAGATTTACATTCCCTTCCCTGATTTTGTTTATTGTATCAATCACATTCAGCAGAGCATCAGGGGTATGAGCATAATCCACTATTCCTGTAATACCTCCGGATGACCTGATAACCTCAAGTCTTCCGGCAACCGGATTAAGGTCACTCAGCAAAGTAAGTATCTCATGTTTCCCAGCTCCCAGCAGTTCAGAAGCAGCATATACTGCAAGGAGGTTTGAAGCATTAAAATCACCGATAAACCTTGTCCACACTTCTTCACCCTGTATCCGCAATCCCATCCCTTCAAATCCCTGTTCAATGATTCCGCAACGATAATCTGCCATTCCCCTCACTGAAAATGTATAATGATCAGCTTTACAGTTCTGCAGCATTACCCTGCCATTTTTGTCATCAATATTCACAAGTGCAAAGGCACCAGGTAACAGAGTATCAAAATATCTTTTTTTTGCAGCCAGATAATTATTAAAGGTTTTATGATAATCAAGGTGGTCATGAGTGAGATTGGTAAAAATGCCGCCGGCAAATTTTAATCCGGCAATCCGCTGCTGATCAACGGAATGTGAGCTTACTTCCATGAACGCAAAGTCACATCCTGTTTTAACCATCTCCGACAGCAACCTGTTGAGCTGTACCGGATCAGGGGTTGTATGTGTTGCCGGAAGCTCTTTGTCAATTATATAATTGCAAACCGTGGAAAAGAGTCCGCATTTATATCCGAGCTTTTTAAACATCTGGTAAAGAAGGGAAGCAATGGTTGTCTTTCCATTTGTGCCGGTCACACCAACGAGTTTTATTGAAGATGACGGATTATCGTAAAAATTTGAAGCAGCCAGTCCCAGAGCCCTCGCAGAATCGTTTGTTTTAATCCAGCATATTCTATTATCTGGATGATCAGGCAGAATTTCACAGATCACTGCTGATGCTCCTGATTCGATTGCATTGCTGATATACTCATGTCCATCAGTTTTAGATCCTTTTACTGCAACAAAAAGTGAATTTTTGTCGGTGTTGCGTGAATCGAATCCGATATTTGTAATCTTTCTCTTTATATCTCCCGATAAGGAAATAACATCAATGCCTTTCAGTATTTTTTCAAGTTCAACCATATCACCTGTTCATTTCAAGAGAAACTATCTGGCCTTCAAAGTACCTTGCACCATGTTCCGGTGATTGTTGCAGAACCCGGCCTTTGCCATCGTACCTTACCCTGTAACCGGAGTTTTCAAGAAGGTAAATTGCATCTCTGAGGCTCATACCCCGTACATCGGGCACCAGACCTTTTTTAATATTCACTCCGACAAGTCTTACAGTATCTCCGCTTTCCCTGGTAGCTACCCAGTCGTTGTTTGCAGTCCGCCTGTATCTTACATCCAGTTCACTGAGAACTTCATTGATATCTGCCCTGTAACCATTGCCTGCTTCAGGAGCAGATGCTATTCTTTCATCTTTATTTTCAGGTTTATAATCCCTGAAGAAATTTGTGGCATATACTTTATCAGAAATTTCTTTAAATACCGATCCGGCAACCAGGTTGCCATAATAAACCCCATTCGAGGGTGCATTTACGACTACAATGCATGAATAGAGAGGGTTTTCTGCAGGGAAATAACCTACAAAGGAAGCCTGATAAGATATTCTTGCGCCCTGCCGGTAACCACGCTTGTCCTTTGCTATCTGGGCAGTACCTGTCTTTCCCGCTATTTTATAACTGGCATCTCTAAGGTTTATGGCTGTTCCATTTTCAACAACACCCTCCATCATCTTTTTTGCTTTCCTGATCGTTGACCTGGAAGCAATTGAGTTAATAATTACATCCGGCTCGAAACGCTTAATTATCATGCCGTTTCGCACGATAGCTGTAACAAATCTTGGTTTCATCATTCTCCCGTCATTTGCAACAGCATTATAGAAAGTAAGAATCTGTAATGGTGTCAGCTGAACCTCGTAACCATGGGACATCATGGGTAATGTAAGTCCTGACCATAATTTTTCCCCGGGGTATCTTATCAGGGGAGTCCCTTCCCCCTTTATCTGGATATCGAGCTTCTGGTTCAGTTTCATCGCGTAAAGCCTGTTTACAAAATCCCTGGGATTATCTTTGTAATGTTCATAAACGAGTTTCGAGGTACCAACGTTTGAAGATTTCTCAAATACCTCTTTTACAGTAAGTTTGCCATATCCTTCCTCTCTTGTATCCCTGATGATCTTATCATAAAACTTTACACTTCCGGTTCCTGTATCAACGATATCGCCGGTATCAATAACTCCATCCTCAAGTGCAGCCATAAGCACCGGAAGCTTAAATGTCGAACCAGGTTCGGTGCTTTCTCCTATTGCGTAATTATAAGTCTCATGATAACTGCCGTCACCGCTCTGTTCAAGATTGACTATAGCTCTGATATCACCTGTTGCCACTTCCATCAGGACGGCGCAACCATGATGTGCATTATGTTTCCAGAGCTGATTCCGGAGGGCTGATGTTGCTACATCCTGCAGATCGATATCAATTGTTGTTATTACATCATTTCCGTCCCTCGATTCAACACTGCTGGCATCATCGATGGTTATCCAGTCACCTCCGGTGAGGCGCTGCTGTACTGCAATCCCGTTCCTCCCTGCCAGATCTTTATTAAAGGAACCCTCTATACCCACTACGGTGCCTTCATCTCCAAGATTCAGGTAACCGACAGTGCGGGCAGCCAGTTCATTGTTTGGAAGGACCCTTTTGTTTTCAACCTGTGTAACCATTCCGCCTTTATATTGTCCTTCCCTGAAAATCGGAAGCTGTTCAAGCTTCTTGAGTGTCTCGTAATCAACCCGCCGTTTAATGAGGAAATAGCGGTCTCCTCTTTTTCTTGCTTCACTGATTACCGATTTCCATCCTGCAGCAGATCTTTCACCCAGGATCTTTGCCAATCCCTCTGATAATCCGTTAATACCGCGTGACCATGTCCGGTCCGACATACCTGTACTCCTGGTATCCATGTAAATTGTATAATAGGGAACAGAGCTTGCCAGCAGACGTCCGTCATGGGTAAGAATATCTCCCCTGTTAGCAGGTATTGCAGCTGTTTTGTAAACATATTGTTCACTCATGGCCGACCATTTACCATGCTGGATATACTGAAGATAAAGAATGCCAAGAAGGATGGCAACAGCAACCAGGACGACCACAAAATATATAATGCCGCTCCGCCAAACTATTTCATCTCTTACTGCCATCTTTTTATTTTTTATCAACCAGCAACCTGAATGGTGGTGTTTTCAGTTCTTCCAGATTAAGCCCTTTTTCCTTTACCAGCCTGAACACTTCCGATTGCCGGCTGACATACATCAAATCAGCTGAGGTGGAAAGTGATTCTGCTTTAAGGTCTTTTACTTCACGCTGCAATCCGGCTATTTCCCTGGTAATTTTTTCAGCATGAAACCTGTTGCCTATATAAACAGCCGCCAGGAATGTCAGAAGCAATATATATCCCAGGTTCTTAAGGATAATCTTTTCAGTAACCATGCTTCCGCTAAGGAGTTCCTTCATGAAACTGCCCCTCTTTACCTGTTTTTTATTGTTTTCCTTAATCCCGGCCATCGATTCAAATTTTTTCCGCTATTCTTAACCTTGCGCTTCTTGCCCTGCTGTTTTTTGCTGTTTCCTCTGCACCCGGTGTTATCCCTTTTTTATTTATTAACCTGAATGGCGTTTCAGAATTTCCGTAGAAATTTTTTTTTTCAATGCCATCAAAATTGCCGCTGCGCATAAAATTCTTTACAATCCTGTCCTCAAGAGAATGATATGTTATTATCACAAGTCGTCCACCTGTATTTAGAACTGATAAAGCCTGTACGAGCATCTCCTTCAGGGAATCAATCTCGTGATTGACAGCTATCCGCAAAGCCTGAAACACCTTAGCGTAATATTTATTCTCCTGCCGTTGAGGTACAAGTCTGCCGATAGCAGAAATCAGGTCACCGGCCGATGTAACCGGCTTAAACGCTCTGAAGGATATAATTTCCCTGGCAATTCTTCTGGAGTTTGTCAGCTCTCCGTATTTGTAAAAAATATCAGCCAGCGATTGCTCTTCCAGAGTTTGCAGGAGAGTGGCAGCGGTAACCGGACTTTTCTTATTCATTCTCATATCAAGAGGCGCATTATGCCTGAAAGTAAATCCCCTTTCCGGTTCATCAAACTGATGAAATGATACTCCAAGGTCAGCAATAAGGCCATCGATGGAGGAAATTCCGTTGTACCTGAGGTTGTTCTTCAGATACCGGAAATTCTGGTCAAGAAACAGCAACTTCTTATCATCAGGGGCATTTCTTTCGGCATCCTGATCCTGATCAAAAGCAATAAGCTTTCCTGTGGTCAGTCGCTTCAGAATCTCCACTGAATGTCCTCCTCCACCGAAAGTAACATCTACATAAATCCCGTCAGGCCGGATATTCAGCCCTTTAATACTTTCATCCAGCAGTGCAGGGATATGATAGACCATTATCCTTCAGGCTCAATTAAACTTCCACCCATAAGTTTTTCAGCCAGGTTGGCAAAATCATCAGCAGGCATTTCAATTTTTTCATAAATATCTGACGCCCATATTTCTATTCTTCCATCCTGGCCTGCTAGAACTACATCTCTTTCAGCTCCGATAAGATCAAGTAGTCTTTTCGGTATCAGCATCCGGTTATTATTATCGAGAAAAAGGTCAGCTGTGCCCTTGAAGAAATTTCTCAGGAACATATTATGCTCACGGTTATAAGGATTGATCCTCTTCCTGATCTTCTGCAGCTGCCTGTTCCAGTCTTCACTGGCATAAAGGACGAGGCAATTTTCAAAAATGTCCTTTCGTACCACAAAATGGTCGCATGCATCAGCAGGCATCTGCTTCTTGAATGCCACCGGAAGAATTACCCGTCCCTTGACATCCACCTTACATGCATATTCACCAATAAATGTGGCCATAATCCCTTTCCCCCGATTAAAACGCTAAAATATATAAAAAATATCCACTTTACTCCACTTTACTCCACTTTTTTTATTTTTTTGTTAATAACTTTTTTAATATATCACGGCATCTCCACCGCATTAAATGATCCCTACCTCAGATTTTTGGCTTTTTTAACATCTTGTTAATTCCCATGGCATCCCAATAGCCTGACTATCTGAACAGGATAATCTGCCTTCCTGGAAAGGGGATATGATGTTGAGAAGGATTATGAAGAACAGGTTTTTGGATAGTGCCTTTGAAGGGTTCTTCAAAAAAAAACCACCAACTTCTGGTTGGCGGTTTAATGATAAGATTATTAGATGTTCCCTTTACAGGAATAACCTTAGTTAATCGTGCGAATGATAATAGATGGTTAAGGCTATATGATCAACGACATTTTTAGCAAAATACATACTATGCATTGAACTTACCAGTGTTTTTAATTTTGTTTTCGCAGGACCAATAAGTTCGCTGAGTTTTGCTGTTGTTCCATCGTCAAAAGTAAGCTGTATATCTCTCTTATGACAGATCGAATGGGTAGGTTCAGAATCATCTGTTATAAAGGCAGCGGCTTCCTTCTGCAGGACACCTTTAAGAAATACCTGGATGGAATCAACACCGGTCGACTTTACAATGTCAACATCGCCTATGGTTAAGGTATACTTCTTCTCTATTTTATGAAAATCCTTCCATATTAACATTACTGTCTCTTTCAGTAAAGTATCATCAGTTTCCATCAGAGCAAATGAAGAGGTCATCGTGTCACCAGTTACGTATGAAACATTCACGCTGTAATCTTCTGTAAAATTAAACTTGGATGAATATGATTGGTCTGCGAATGAATTTCCTGTTGCCATTACATCGAGGCTGCCTATTTCTTCATCAGCAAGGGTGAAGCCTGCTGTAAGTTTGTAGTCATAACGACTCCACAGGGAGTAATAGAAATGATAATCCGAGGCGGCTATGACAAAATCATTTTCGGGTGTTGATTCAGGCAGGGTTATACTATGCAGGTATTTCGACGGGTGAAAGATCATCCGTTGAGGCAGGTTAACAATCATAGAATCGCTTTCTCCTGTCTTTTTAAACAGCCACATTGGTTTACGGTAATGACGGCAAAAAAATGATTCCGGCTGATAATTATAAACACCTGCTATCAGGTCCAGCGTAATGCTGTCGTTGTATTCAGCTTCAAGCTTTGGCTCATCACCGGTGACTGACATTAACTGATAACCCTTTGTTTCTGAAATAACTGAGATGGCACTGTTTATTTTTGACACGCCATCTTCAACAGATTGTTTCAGAGAAGGCTCTGATATCATCTTGGAACATTGCCATGATATCAGGCCAATAAGCACAATAACAATTATAACATACTTTTTCATAATATCGATATTTAGTTTTATGATAATATAAGATCTTATGCTTTGATGTTTACCAGATATTTCCAGCAATAAAAATACAAAATTATTATCTATTTATGAAGTTTTGATGAAATCCGTAAGAATAAAGGGAAAGAACTGGAATAAGCTAATCAGGATAAATTATTAAAGGATCAGACATTCCTGATTATCAATATCTTATTTTTGTTTAATTGCTAAAAGGGAGGAGAAAGAGGATGATAAAAGAAATAAAATTTTGGTAAATTTGTACCCTCTGATTTAAAAATCATTCGCCAGGATGAACGCTACTGCTGAAAATAATGAAGTTTTGAAAATAGATGTAGAGCAGGTTCTGAATTCCAAAAATCCGGCATTAAGAAAAACTATTCCGCAGTTTCTTATAAATTACCTTATAAGAATTGTTCATCAGGAAGAATTGAATGATTTTTTCAAAATTCATGGGCACCTTAAAGATGCTGAAATGATTGAAGCCTGGCTGAAATATTCCAATATAAAATATAAAGTCATCGGAAGCGAAAATATTCCTTCAGAAGGCAGGTATATTTTTGTCTCAAATCATCCCCTCGGAGGACTTGATGGTGTTGTTTTTATATATGAACTGTCAAAATATTTTAAGGATATTAAATTCCCGGTTAATGATATTCTGATGAACATAAAGAATCTTTCCGGCATCTTTCTGCCCGTTAATAAGCATGGCTCCCAGGGAAGGGAGGCTGCAAGGATGATCGAGGAAGCCTATTCTTCCGCAAGCCAGATACTTTATTTCCCCGCCGGATTATGTTCAAGGAAGAAGAAAGGAATAATAAAAGATCTTCAATGGCATAAAAGCTTTATTTCCAAAGCTATACAACATAAAAGAGATATAGTTCCCACTTTTTTTTCAGGCAGGAATTCCAACTTTTTTTATAACCTGGCCAATATCAGGAGTTTTCTCGGTATCAAAGCAAATATCGAGATGCTGTATCTGCCTGATGAAATGTTCAGGCAGAAAAATAAGGAAATTTTACTTGTATTTGGGAAGACCATCCCATGGCAAACCTTTAACCAAACAAAATCACCGTCTAAATGGGCAGATTGGGTCAGATCAAAATCATACGAACTCGAATCATTAATTACCGGTTGATAATAAAAGAAAAAAGTTAACTTGCACTCGACTTTTTAATTGAAATATTCGAATTACTTACAATACCCTTAAAATAAATGGAACCTATTGTTAGCCAACTACCAAAAGATCAGATAGTAGCAGAACTTACAAAAGAAAAACTCCTTCGCAGGACCAACAATGGGAACAATGAGGTTTATGTATTTGATAATAATAATTCTCCTTCCCTGATGCATGAGGTAGGAAGGATAAGAGAGATGACATTCCGGCATGCAGGCGGAGGTACCGGCCATTCAATTGACATTGACAACTTTGATACTGACAAAGAAGATCCACAGAAACAGCTTATTGTCTGGGACCCTGAAAATATGGAGATTATTGGAGGCTACCGTTTCTATTTCCCAAAGAAAGGTTGCGTTCACTGTGATGTCACTAAAATTGCTTCATCAATATATTTTAATTTTTCCGAAAAATTCCTTTCAAAATATTATCCGCACCTGATGGAGCTTGGGCGTTCATTTGTCCATCCGGATTATCAGTCAAGAAACATGGGCAGGAAGAGTCTTTTTGCGCTCGACAACCTTTGGGATGGGCTTGGTGCAATTATTATCGATAATCATCATCTTAAATATCTGTTCGGTAAAGTGACGATGTATCCCCATTTCAACCAGAACGCAAGGAATATGATACTTTATTTTCTGAAAAAGCACTTTTACGATCCGGAAAATCTGGTAACTCCTATTGAACCAGCCAATATTGATCTCCATGAAGAGGAGATGAAGAAATTGTTTACCGGATTGTGGTATAAGGAAAATTACAAAATCCTCTCGCAGGAAGTCAGGAAAATGGGGGAATCCATACCGCCCCTCATCAATGCTTACATGAACCTTTCGCCCACAATGCGCACCTTCGGTACATTTATTAACCATAAATTCGGAAATGTTGAAGAAACAGGGATCATGATAACACTCCGGGATATCTACGTTGAGAAGATAAACAGGCATCTTGCTTCCTATAAGAAGGATTTTGAATTAAAATGGTTTTCCCGTGGAAATTATTAATAAGCTCTTATGTTCCTGCCCTCATAAAAGTTTATAAACGACTGATTTACAACCTTATTTCCTCCAGGTGTAGGATAATTTCCGGTGAAATACCAGTCACCGGAATGACCGGGACAAGCTTCATGCAGCCCTTCTATCGACTGAAAAATAATTTCTACTTCAGCTTTAATTTCATCAGTCTTTAACATCGCTGATATTTTCTTTGAGATCTCATCTGTGCAAAACGGTTTATATATTTCTTTCACCATGTTTTTCACTTCCCCGACAGGTTTAAGAACTTCATCTTTGGCATGATGATAAATCTCTTCAATCAAAGAATCTTTTCCACTTTCTTTCAGGAGTTCCACAGCTGCCCTGAATGCTATAAAATCACCCAGTTTTGCCATATCAATACCATAACAGTCAGGATATCGCAACTGGGGTGAAGATGAAACTATTACAATTTTTTTGGGATCAAGCCTGTCGAGAATTCTGATAATACTTTTTTTAAGTGTTGTCCCTCTGACAATAGAATCATCAATAGCCACAAGTTTGTCAATGCCGCGCCTGATCACCCCGTAAGTAACATCATATATATGACCAACCAGGTCGTCCCTGCTATTATCTTCGGTAATAAATGTCCTCAGCTTTGCGTCCTTAACTGCGATTTTCTCCACCCTTGGTCTCTGGTTAATGATCTTCGCAAGATCTTCGCCTGAAAGGGCTCTCCCATTTTCCATTATGGCATTGATCTTGGAAAGGTTCAGATAATCCTCGATCCCTTTTATCAATCCGTAAAATGCACTTTCGGCTGTATTGGGAATGTACGAAAAAACTGTATTTTCAAGATCATAGTCCACAGCTTTAAGGACTTTTTGTGTCAGCAGTTCACCAAGCTTTTTTCTTTCCCGGTAGATCGTTTTATCAGTTCCTCTCGAAAAATATATCCTTTCAAAAGAGCATTTTCTTTGTTCTGTCTCTTCCCTGATCTTTTCAATTGAAGTTTTCCCTGAAGCTTTAATTATTATCGCATGAGCCGGTGGAAGCTCCATGACATTATCGGTCCTTACATTAAAAACTGTTTGAATAACAGGTCGCTCCGAGGCAATTACTACTACCTCATCATCAATATAATAAAAAGCAGGTCTGATGCCTGCCGGATCTCTCATGACAAATGCATCGCCATGACCCACCATCCCGGCCATAGCATAACCACCATCCCAGTCGCGGCTGGCTTTGGATAGAATATTTGTTATGTCAAGACTTTCTTCTATAAGAGGAGAAATATCTTTTTTAGAATAACCCTGTTCCTTGAACTGCCGGAATAATCTTTCATTTTCTTCATCGAGACGATGTCCGACATTTTCGAGAATTGTTACGGTATCCGAGAATGCCACAGGATTCTGACCCAGATCAACAAGACTGCTGAAGACTTCACCGACATTTGTCAGGTTGAAATTACCGGCCATGACAAGATTTCTCGATCTCCAGTTATTTTCACGGCTCACGGGGTGAACATAGTCTATGTTATAGTTGCCATATGTTCCGTACCTCAGATGCCCGAGATAAATATCGCATGCAAACGGAATTTTTTCCTTTATGAAGCCTGGATTTTGGGACTCCTGTCTGTTTGCCCCTCCGATTTTATTAATATCCTCATATATGAGCCTGAAGATCTCTTTAATAGGATTTGCCCGGTTGGATCGTTGCCTGTAAATATATCTGTTACCGGGTTCGACATTCATTTTTATTCCAGCAATCCCCGCACCATCCTGCCCCCTGTTATGCTGTTTCTCCATCATCAGGTACATCTTCTGGAGACCATAATCCCATGTACCATATTTTTCAATATAATATTCCATCGGCTTCAGCAATCTTAACATTGCTATGCCACATTCATGTTTTATATTATCACTCATATTTATTTTTTAACCAGATCCGGGAAGTTGATTATATCCGGGACGAGAATTGCGTTTGGGAATTCCTTGCGTACTGATAACAGATATTTCATACCCTCTGTTTTAGTTCTGAAATTGCCTGCCCGGATTTTGAAATAGCCGGGCTCAGCGTACATTGCATATGAAATAATATCGGGGAATTTACTCATAAAGTCAGCATTTGCTTTGTTTGATTCCTCGCGGGCATTCCTGTTCGAACTGGCATAGATCTGGATCCTGAAACCCGGCATACCCTGTCTTCCTTCAGAGGTTTTTTGCTTTTTGTTTGAAAGAATGTACCGGTACAATAGAGTGTCAACTCCGGGAGACTGGATTATATTCAGCTCACCTGTCCTGTAATCCCCATCAGGTCTGCGAAGAAGATCAGTAGTCCTGATAAAAGCCTGTGCCCCGCAAAAATCAGGCAGAAGCACCAAAAAAACAGGGAGTATTAAAATTTTCCGGATCATGCAGTAAAAATAACAATTCGACGGCAGATTAATAACAAAGTCATTATAGTGAAGATTTCAATGCCAGGAAAAAGCTCCCTCCCTTCGATCCTGCAACAAGAATATTCCCGTCGTGGGTAACATCCATGTCCCTGCCAAAAGCATCGGTGGTTTTGGAATCACAAGCATCGAATATCCTTATTTTCCCGGAATAAGTACCATCCAGAGGACTTACCATGTTGACAGCAAAACAATTCGTATTAAGCATCATCAGGATATCATCATCATTAATAACAAGGGCTATACCCTCATTTATATTTTCATGATACTGTTTCCATCTTATTGCCCCGGTTCCTGAAAGTGAAGCAAGAAAAGAATTATTCAGGACGCTTTCTCCGGATGATAATTCTGTTTTACCTGAGACATAAATATTCCCAGAAGCGTCAAGATTAATGTCAAGTGTGGCTGCACCAAAATTAGGATTATTATAAAGTTCTGTCTCCCATAATTTCTGAAAATCGCTATTAAACTTGGCAACACTGGCTTTGGGTTTTGCTGCGGCAGTTTTCCTGGTAAGAGGAAGGTATATATTACCGGCATTATCAACATCAGCTTTATTTGCTGATATAAAATTTGTTTCAGTTATCTCCTTTTTTTGAATTATATGCCCTGTAGAATCCAGGCTGATGAAGAAGAGGCCTGTTGCTCCGGAATTTGCTGAATCGGGAATAGCTGTTGCGACTGCCAGCAGATTACCGTCGCCCATATAGCATAAAGTAGTCCTGTCAACCTTAAAACCAGTCGTAATTGATGTATCCCATACGTTAACTCCACTGGGGCTGAAACGGGCAAGGATCATTTTTCCCCCGGCATTTCCCGCAGCTATGTAACCTGATTTATCGGACCATGCCGAACTGAATAAACCTTCGTTATCTAAACTTATATCAACAATAACTTTTCTGTCTTTGGAAAGCTTGATAAGATAAGGTTTGCTGTTTAACTCTCCGCAGCTTACAAATCCGGAATCAGGTGTCGATCGGATAAATAATGCATCACCCTGACCAAATGATTTTTCCCAGATAAAATCGTCATTGCCCTCTTTTTTGCAGGATGAAAAAAGGAATATTAAAATCAGTACCCAAAATATTGCTTTCATAATGTAAAATATTACCCCAGCTCATCGGCCAGTTCATCAGTCATTTCAAGATTATGATAGACATTTTGGATATCATCATCATCTTCAAGCGATTCGATAAATTTGAGGACTTTTTTTGCTGATTCCACATCAAGCTTTTTGGTATCGTTAGGTATCCTTTTCAACCTGGCTTCTTCCGGTTCAATTCCAAGCTCGCTTAACTTCCTGCTGACGCTACCAAAGTCCTCTTTAGCGCATGTAATGGTGATCGTATCTCCATCAACTTCGAAATCCTGTGCACCGGCATCGATCATTTCAAGTTCGACATCATCAAGCGAAAGTCCTTCGTTTTTAATGGTAAAAATGCCTTTCCTGTCAAACAGGAAGCTGAGAGACCCATTTGTTCCCAGGTTGCCTCCATGCTTATTGAAAGCTGACCTGATTGAAGCCACAGTCCTGTTGTTATTATCGGTGAGACATTCAGCAAATACAGCAATTCCACAAGGTCCGTAACCCTCGAATGAGGTTTCCGTAAAACTTACTGCATCAGATCCGACAGCCTTCTTAATTGCTCTGTCAATATTATCCTTAGGCATATTTACACCTTTTGCATTCTGAATGGCAAGCCTTAACTTGGCGTTGGATTCGGGATCACCACCCCCATCTTTTGCAGCAATGATTATCTCCTTTATGATCTTTGTAAAGATCTTTCCTCTTTTGGCATCAGCTGCCCCTTTCTTCCTTTTAATTGTTGACCATTTACTGTGACCTGACATACATGTATTTTAAATATTACGAATGCAAAATTAAATATTTCTTTAATACATCATCCATACTTTATACTTTTGTAGGATAATTTGACAGGCGGAAGGATAAGGGCATTCCAATAAAATCCCCTCCCGGGAAAGCCGGTCCCGAACGACAGGACGGGAGGCATGGGGTGGGTTTTAATGCCGATAAGCCCTTAACTTTGAGCTCTGAGCATTTATCCGGGTGAAACAGAATATTCGATGATTAAAAAAGTATATATAGAAACCTACGGTTGTCAGATGAACGTTGCTGACAGTGAGGTTGTTGTTTCAATCCTCACTGATGCCGGTTTTAAAACAGCCGATAATATTAATGATGCGGATTTAATCCTCGTAAATACATGTTCTATCCGCGAAAATGCTGAACAGCGTATCTGGAGACGTCTTAAAGCTATCAGCTATCTGAAGAAAAAAAATAAAGGAATCATAATCGGATTAATAGGCTGCATGGCTGAAAGACTGAAAGAAAAAGTCCTTGAAGAAGACCGTTTTGTTGATATTGTTGCCGGCCCTGATTCCTATCGTGAACTTCCACTGCTTTTTGCTGAAGCCGAATCGGGTCATAAGGCTGTTAATGTTTTACTTTCACATGAAGAAACTTATGCAGACATCTCGCCTGTACGACTGGATAAAAACGGAGTCTCATCATTTGTTTCAATAATGAGGGGCTGCAACAATATGTGTGCCTATTGCGTTGTCCCGTATGTCCGGGGTTCTGAAAGAAGCCGTGATCCGGAAACGGTTTTAAGAGAAGTAAACGAGCTTTTTAATTCAGGTTACAGGGAGGTCACACTTCTTGGTCAGAACGTCGATTCCTACAGATGGGACAAAGATGGACTTAATATCGGATTTTCTGAACTTCTTGAAAAAGTTGCAGGAATAGATCCTCTTTTAAGGGTCAGGTTTTCAACCTCTCATCCAAAAGATATTTCAGATGAGCTTTTAAAGACTATCTCACGGTATGATAATATTTGTAAACATATCCACCTGCCGGCTCAGAGCGGCAGCAACCGGATTCTGAAACTTATGAACCGTGAATATACAAGGGAATGGTACATGGACCGGATCAGTGCCATCCGGAAATTTATTCCTGATTGTTCTATATCGACCGACATGATTTCCGGATTCTGCACAGAAACAGAAGAGGACCATCAGGCGTCATTGACGTTGATGGAATGGGCAGGTTTTGACTTTTCATATATGTTTAAATACAGCGAAAGACCCGGCACCCGGGCTGCAAGAAAAAATAAGGATGATGTTCCTGAAGATGTTAAGTCAAAGAGGCTGACTGAAATAATTTCACTTCAGAATAAGCTTTCCGCATTATCCAAAAAGAATGATGTCGGAAAGGTGCTTGAGGTACTGATTGAAGATTATTCAAAAAGATCCCGTGATTTCATGTCAGGCCGGACCTCTCAGAACAAAGTTGTGGTTTTTCCAGATAAGGGATATTATAAAGGAGATTATGTGCAAGTTTTAATTGAAAGATGCACATCAGCCACTCTTCTCGGGAAGGTTACGAAACACTAAAAGTTTGGCTTTTTTATATATTTTGAGTAACTTGCATGATCAATTTTCTTTTCAGAAGATGAAGATCAGAGTTTTACTTCTTGTTGGTGCATTAATCTGTGTGACTTTGTCTGTATCCGGACAGATTACATACAACCGGGGAAAAAAGAAAGTGACTATATCAGGAATTATAAGTGGACCTGATAAAAATCCTGTGACAGGAGCACAAATTTTTATCGATGGCATTAAGACCAGGTATATATCTGATGATGCAGGTAAGTACAAAATTAAAATCAGTCGTGCTGCAAGAAAAATACTTGTTTATTCGCCTGAGTCCGGTTATAATGAAACTGATATTAACGGGCAGACGACTATTAATCTCACTCTTAATGGTGTTAACGGAGAGAAGCCGGCATTTATCAAAAATATTGAAATGAAGGAATCATCCGGCAGGACGAAGAAAGTGGCCAAACCTCAGAAAATGAATACATATACCGATATTTACCAGATGATACGGTCCGAGGTTCCAGGAGTAGTAGTTAGTGGAAGAAGCATAATGGTGCAGGGGCCAAATTCTTTTTTTGGCAGCAGCCAGCCTTTATTTGTAGTCAACGGAGCAAAAGTTAACAATATAGATTTTATAAATCCTGCTGAAGTAAAATCAATCCAGCTTCTTAAAGGGTCTTCTGCTACAATATATGGATTGGAGGGTGCCAATGGAGTAATAAGTATAACCCTTTTTAAAGGATCAGAAAAATAAAAAGGCATAATAATTGTTGCTATAAAATATTATAAAAATTCATTATATGAGATTAAAGACATTTTTTTTGGTCCTGCTTTGTCTTGTGACAGCTGTCACCGCTTCTTACGGACAGAAGAGTAAAAAGAAAACAATTGTGTCAGGTCATGTTACAGATATAAATAGTAGACCTGTACCAGGGATTACGATAATGGTAGATAACAAAAACACCAATAGAATAACTGATGACTCCGGATTCTATAAAATTAAAATCAAACCTGATGCTGAAATAATCAGCATCCGCCTCCCTTCAGGTCAAATTACCAAGGAGCTGATTATCGGGCGGACTGAAATTAATCTTTCCCTTCCAATTGATATATTATCATATACAGGCATTCAGAAAGATCCTGGCGATGAAGAGATCAATGTCGGTTACGGGACTGTAAAGAGAAAAGACCTGACACAACAAGTCGGAAAAATTGATGGAACGAATACGAAGTATGCTTCCTACACTTCAATTTATGAGATGATAAGCGGTGAGGTCCCGGGTGTTCAGGTACAGGGCAAGAGTATCACAATCCGGGGGATCAACTCTATTAATCTTAGTTCTGCACCTCTGATTGTTGTTGACGGAATGGCAGTCAGTTCAATTGATGACATTCAGCCACAGATGGTCAGATCAATTGAAGTTCTCAAAGGTTCTGCTGCTTCAATTTATGGATCCAGAGGTGCCAATGGAGTTATCCTGATCACTCTTTTCGGTGCAAAAGATCTGAAATAAAGGGATACTTCTGTGCTTACTTTGGATTTATTTTAAGTTGCAGTTCATCGAGCTGTTTATCGGAGATTTGCGAGGGGGTGTCGAGCATTACATCGCGCCCTGAATTGTTTTTGGGGAAAGCAATAAAATCACGGATTGAATCCTGACCTCCGAACATAGCAACCCACCTGTCGAATCCGAAAGCTATACCTCCATGAGGAGGAGCTCCGTATCTGAATGCATTCAGTAAGAATCCAAACTGTTCATTTGCTTCTTCATCAGTGAATCCAAGGACTTTAAACATGAGCTTCTGAAGAGTCGTATCATGTATTCTTACAGAGCCGCCGCCGATCTCAATACCATTAATAACCAGGTCGTAAGCGTTTGCCCTGACCTTCCCGGGATCTTTCTCCATGAGATGGACATCTTCCGGTTTAGGTGAAGTAAACGGATGATGCATTGCATAAAACCTCTTTGTCTCTTCATCCCACTCAAAAAGCGGAAAGTCAACTACCCATAACGGAACGAACTTGTCTTTTGTCCTGAGTCCAAGCCTGTTCCCCATCTCAAGTCTTAGCTCTGAAAGTGCAGTTAATGTTTTCTTTTTGTTACCTGCCAAAATAAGTATAAGGTCGCCCTGTTTTGCATTTATTTCAACAGCCAGTTTGTCAAGATCCTCCTGTGAAAAGAATTTATCAAACGATGATTTTAAGAGACCGTCTTTACCATACCTGATATAAAACAGTCCTTTTGCTCCAACCTGAGGACGCTTAACAAATTCAGTAAGTTCATCGACCTGCTTCCTGGTATATTCAGAACAACCTTCCGCACAAATGCCTCCGATATATTCTGATGTATCAAAGGGAGCAAAATCATGCCCCAGGGTAACTGCGGTCAGGTCAGTAAATTTCATACCGAAACGAAGATCGGGCTTATCCGTGCCATAATTTTCCATTGATTCATTAAATGGCAGCTTCAGGAATGGTTCACTGAATTCGATTCCCTTTATTTGTCTGAACAGATATTTTGCCAGACCTTCAAATGTGTCAAGAATGTCATCTCTCTCTACAAACGACATCTCACAGTCAATCTGTGTAAACTCCGGTTGTCTGTCAGCGCGTAAATCCTCATCCCTGAAACACTTTACAATCTGGAAATACCTGTCAAATCCTGATACCATAAGTAATTGCTTCAGGGTTTGCGGTGACTGGGGTAATGCATAGAATGTTCCAGGCTGCATCCTGCTCGGTACGACAAAATCCCGGGCTCCTTCAGGGGTTGATTTAATGAGAACAGGCGTTTCCACCTCAATAAATCCGATGGAATCCATATATTTACGGACTTCCTGCGACACACGGTGTCGTAATATTATATTATTCTTTACAGAATTTCTCCTCAGGTCAAGATAACGGTACTTCATTCTTAACTCCTCACCCCCGTCAGTTTCCTCTTCAATTGTAAATGGAGGTATTTCACTCCTGTTCAGTATATTCAGTTCATTTACTTCTATTTCTATCTCTCCCGTCGGAATCTTCAGGTTTTTATTGCTGCGTTCCCGGACTGTTCCTTTTGCCTGTATGACGAACTCACGCCCCAGCTTTCTTGCTGTTTCACATAGTGCCCCGTCAGTTTCCATGTTAAAAACAAGCTGGGTTATCCCATAACGGTCACGGAGATCAACAAATGTCATGCCTCCCAGGTCTCTGGATTTCTGAATCCATCCGCATAAAGTAATATCTTTCCCGGCATCTTTAATTGTGAGTTCGCCGCATGTATTTGTCCTGTACATTCTGTGTTGTTTAAGTTTCAGCAAAAATAAGAAAATTTGAGTATCGCATACGGCTGGGGGTGATTGAAATATTTTTGCAGCTTATCCTTTGTGCTCTTCGTGCGAACTTTGTGCTCTTAGTGGTTAAAAATGACGATTTCTTCTTATTTTTAGATTCCATAACAAAAAGGTATGGCAAAAACCAAAAAAGAGGTATTCATGAAAGCAGCTCTTGCAGAGGCTGACAAAGCTTTTAATAAGCAGGAAGTTCCTGTCGGAGCCGTGGTTGTTTACAACGATACAATAATTGCAAGAGCGCATAATCTCACTGAGACGCTTAAGGATCCTACTGCTCATGCAGAGATGCAGGCAATAACGGCAGCAACAAGCTGGCTCGGTGGTAAATATCTTACAGGTTGCACAATCTATGTTACACTTGAACCCTGTGCAATGTGTGCGGGTGCCATAGGGTGGAGCCAGGCGACTGCACTGGTTTACGGAGCTTCTGATGAACAGAAAGGTTTCACAAGAATTTCAGGTTCGCTGCTGCATCCGAAAACTAAGGTAGTTTCAGGCATAATGGAAAAAGAGTGCAGCGTTCTTGTAGTAAAATTTTTTAAATCCAGGAGATGAGGTTGTCTTAAATTTTTGTTTTTAACAGATGATTTTTTATGAAAAAAACAATTTAAGTTTACTAAAATTTAAAGCTATGACTTTTGATAACAGCAAAACAATTATCAGCTTCAGAATCAAATTATTCGTAGCCACAGTTTTATTTCTGGTCTATATAGTCCTCACATATGTGGCAAAATTGTTCAAATTTCCGCTTCTAGGCTTAAGCGATATTGTCTGGACAATAATTTTTATTGGATTATGGCTTTTTATAGCATTTATTCCGATGTTTCTTAATTATCAGTTCGTCTTTTTCTCTGATGATGGGGAAAATATTGTATTCAGGTATTTCTATGCAGGCATAGTGGGCGGTAAGAAAAATACAATTGAAATAAATAAAAGAACCTTTTCCGGCTATAAAACTGAAACAAAACTTTTTGGTCTTAATGTAAGCCTTATTCTTTTTCAGAAAATAAACAATGGTATAGCAAAGTACCCCCCAATTTATATCAGTGCCCTTAGCCGTGAACAAAGAGTTAAAGTTTATAAATCGCTCAGTCAGTATTTCCCCGGGGTGTAAAGTAATCTGATCAATAACATGAGTTAAATCATTTTTAGAGAATAAATTACAACCCAACTTTGGATTCCTGATTTTCAATTATTAACCTAAAATATTATAATATCATGAATGTTGATAAAATTTTGAACAACCTCGAGAAGAAACATCCAGGCGAGGTTGAATATTTACAGGCAGTGAGGGAAGTACTGGAGTCAATCGAAGGAGTCTACAATGAAAATCCCCAGTTTGAATCCGCTAATATTATCGAACGGATTATTGAACCAGACCGTGTATTGATATTTAAAGTACCATGGATTAATGACGAAGGTAATGTAAAAGTCAACTTGGGGTACCGCATCCAGTTCAATAATGCTATTGGTCCGTACAAAGGCGGACTTCGCTTTCACCCGAGTGTAAATCTTTCAATTCTTAAATTCCTTGGTTTTGAGCAGATCTTCAAGAATGCGCTTACAACCCTTCCGATGGGTGGCGGCAAAGGTGGTTCCGATTTTGATCCGAAGGGGAAATCAAATGCAGAAGTAATGCGTTTCTGTCAGTCGTTTATGCTTGAACTCTGGAAATATATCGGACCCGAAACCGATGTACCTGCCGGTGATATAGGAGTCGGAGGCCGGGAAATCGGATTCCTTTATGGAATGTATAAACGCCTTGCAGGCGACCATACAGGAGTTCTGACAGGTAAAGGGAGCAATTGGGGGGGATCACTGATAAGACCTGAAGCCACTGGTTTCGGAGGAATTTATTTTGTACAGGAGATGCTGGCTACTAAAAACGAATTACTTAAAGGCAAAACTATTTCGATATCAGGATTTGGTAATGTAGCCTGGGGTGCTGCCCTTAAGGCTACAGAACTTGGAGGTAAAGTCGTCACCATTTCAGGACCAGATGGTTATGTTTATGATGCAGACGGCATTTCAGGGAAAAAAATAGAATACATGCTTGATCTGCGCGCATCCAATCAGGACATTGTTAAACCATATTCCTATGCATTTGAAGGAGTTGAATTCCACGAAGGAAAGAGACCATGGGAAGTGAAGGTAGACATAGCATTACCCTGTGCCATACAGAACGAGCTCAATGGTGATGATGCTAAAGCCCTGATTAACAATGGCGTTATGCTGGTAGCTGAAATATCAAATATGGGTTGCACTCCTGAAGCAGTTGAAGAATTTGCTAAAAACAAAATATTATTTGCACCTGGGAAAGCAGTTAATGCCGGTGGTGTTGCAACATCAGGGCTTGAAATGACCCAGAACTCGATGAAGCTCCGCTGGAATCGCCAGGAGGTTGATAGCCGTCTTCATGAAATTATGTGCAATATCCACAGTCAATGTGTAAAATATGGCAAGCATGACGATGGATATGTTGATTATGTAAAAGGTGCTAACATTGCAGGATTTCTGAAAGTTGCCAATTCGATGCTGGATATGGGAGTGATATAATTTCCTAATATACTCACCCCCTTTATTTCCCCCTCTCTGCGCTGCAAGAGAAGGGGGCTGGGGGGTTGAGTACATGCGACCTGAAGGGGGGACAAAACCCTGATCTCCAGGAAAATTAAAATAAATTACGAAAATTAGTCCCGCCTTGCGGGATTGGGGGTGTTTTTTCTTATATTTACATGTCTCAATTCTTTGTGCTATGCCTGAAGAAATATCGCTAAAGCATAAAATTGCTTTAGGCCTTATTCCGGGAATCGGTGATATTAATGCCAGAAAGCTTGTCTCACATTTCGGAAGTGTTGAGGGAATATTCCAGGAATCTTACAGAAATCTTACCAGAATACCCGGTATTGGTCCGGAGCTTGCAAAAAATATCAGCAACAGGTCGTATCTTGAAATTGCAGAAAAAGAGGCAGAATATGTTTCCGGACATAATATCAGGACATTTTTTTACCTTGATAATGATTATCCTTTCAGGCTCCGCCAGTGTGATGATTCGCCGGTAGTGTTCTTTTTCAAGGGAACCAGTGATCTGAATGCTCCAAAAATATTGAGTATTGTTGGTACCAGAAGCGCAACACCAAGGGGTAAAGAGATTTGCGAGAAGATAATCGGTGGTCTTGCTTCAGGTCATCCTGACCTGATAATTGTCAGCGGACTGGCGTATGGCATCGATATTGCATCTCACAAAGCAGCTCTTTCAAATAATCTGCAGACGATAGGGGTGCTGGGGCATGGTTTTAAAACTATCTATCCTGCAATCCATAAACCTGCAGCTGATTCAATGGTTAAAAATGGCGGTCTTCTGACAGATTTCCTGTCAGACGCATTACCTGAACGAAATAATTTCCTTAAGAGGAACAGGATCATTGCAGGGTTATCAGATGCCACACTGATTGTTGAATCAGGAATAAAGGGCGGTGCACTCATTACCGCTGACATCGCAAACTCATATAACCGCGATGTATTTGCTGTCCCGGGCAGGCCGGAAGACCAATGGTCGGCTGGCTGCAACAGCCTGATCAAAAGCAATAAAGCAATACTGACAGAAACCTCTGATGATATTGAATATTTCCTTAACTGGAAACCGGAAAAATCAAAACCTCCTGTTCAGAGATCACTGTTCTCTGAGCTGAATGAAAATGAAAAGCAAATTTTTGAATTGTTGTCCGGTGAGGGAGAATTAATCATTGATGTAATCTGCAGGACACTCGATCTTCCTATAAATAAATTATCCCCGCTCCTTCTTCAGATGGAGTTCAAAGGCTTAGTTAAATGTTATCCCGGGAATTTGTACAGGATTTCCTGAGTACTTAAGTGTCCTTTTGCCGGTTAGTAATTATTTATCGGCTACAGTGAACCAGATGTCCTTTGTTTTTCTAATTTTGACCTTCCAAAAAACTTTAACTAAAACTGTTCCTTATGGATCCCAGAGTACAACAATTCATGGCTATGATAAAGGCCAGGAATCCCGGTGAAAATGAATTTCATCAGGCTGTTCAGGAGGTTGCAGAATCTCTTATTCCATTTATCGAGGAGAATCCCAGGTATAAGCATGCAAAAATCCTTGAACGGATTGCTGAACCTGAACGGACAATTATATTCAGGGTTCCCTGGCTGGATGATAAAGGTGAGGTTCAGATAAACCGCGGGTACAGGATTGAGATGAACAGCGCCATCGGTCCTTATAAGGGGGGAATCAGGTTCCATCCTACTGTCAATCTTGGTATCCTTAAATTCCTGGCATTTGAACAGGTATTTAAAAACAGCCTGACGACCCTGCCTATGGGTGGAGCAAAAGGTGGTTCTGATTTTGATCCAAAGGGGAAATCCGATAATGAAGTGATGAGATTCTGTCAGAGCTTCATGTCGGAGCTCTTTCGTCATATAGGTGCCGACACGGATGTTCCTGCCGGTGATATTGGTGTAGGAGGCAGGGAGATAGGTTATCTTTTTGGCCAGTATAAAAGACTGAAGAATGAATTTACAGGTGTTCTGACCGGAAAAGGGATTGAGTGGGGCGGTTCCCTGATCAGACCGGAAGCTACAGGTTATGGTGCCACATATTTTGCAGAGGAAATGCTTGCCACAAGGGGAGAAAGTATTAAAGGCAAAACAGTTTGTATTTCCGGTTCAGGAAATGTCGCTCAGTATGCAACAGAAAAGGTCACTGAACTGGGTGGTAAGGTTGTTACTTCCTCTGATTCGAACGGATTTATATATGATCCGAAGGGCATTGATAAGGAAAAACTGAAGTTCATAATGGAACTAAAAAATATAAGGAGAGGAAGAATTCGGGAATATGCTGATAAATATGGTGTCGAGTATTTCGAAGACAGAAGGCCATGGATCATAAAGTGTGATATTGCAATGCCAAATGCGACTCAGAATGAGATAAATGAAGAGGAAGCTAAAACACTTGTAAAGAATGGCTCCATTTGTGTGGCAGAGGGGGCTAACATGCCTTCTACTCCTGAAGCCGTGGAAGTTTTTCTGAAAGCAAAGATCCTCTATGGGCCCGGAAAAGCTGCGAATGCAGGTGGTGTTGCAACATCAGGGCTTGAGATGACACAAAACTCAATGCGTCTTCCATGGTCACGCGAGGAGGTGGACCAGAGACTTCATTTCATAATGAAAAATATCCATTCTACCTGCGTTAAATATGGCACAAAAGAAGATGGTTTCATAAACTATGTTGACGGAGCCAATATTGGAGGCTTCGTGAAGGTTGCAAATGCCATGATGGCACAGGGTGTGGTCTGATGGAGCTGATGGATACACATACACATCTCTACCTGCCGGAATTCGATTCAGACAGGGATGAGATGGTAAGGAGGGCTGTAAGCAGAGGCGTCGTGAAGCTCCTTATGCCGAATATTGACACTCATTCGGTTGATCATATGCTTTCTGCTGTCAACCGGTATCCAGATATCTGCTATCCTATGATCGGTCTGCATCCTACATCAGTCTGGGAAGACTGGCCTTCACAATTGAATATACTTGAAGCTGTAGCATCAAAACATAAATTCGTTGCCATCGGGGAAATAGGAATCGACCTCTACTGGGATAAGACTTTTATTAAAGAACAACTCGATGCTTTCAGAAGACAGGTTGAATTTGCATTAATATCCGGATTGCCTGTGGTAATACATTCAAGGGAATCGATGGATGAGGTCTTTTCTGTTCTTAAAGAATTCGGAGGGAAAGGGCTGAAGGGTGTGTTACATGCATTCTCGGGAGATTTAGATGATGCTCAAAAGGCGATCGGAATGGGATTTATGCTGGGAATCGGTGGCATAGTCACATTTAAAAATTCAGGTCTTGATAAAATAGTTAAAGAAGTCGGACCTGAACATATTGTACTGGAAACTGATTCTCCGTACCTTGCACCATCACCACACAGGGGCAAACGAAATGAGAGTGCCTATATTTATATTATAAACAGAAAACTGGCTGAAATTTTCGGAATGAGCGAGGAGAAGGTTGCTTCGATTACCTTTGCAAACTCGGCAGGACTTTTCAATATCTGATACTTATTGTATGAAAAGAAACAAAAAAATATCCATTCTTATTATTTACACAGGCGGAACCATTGGCATGGTGCATGATCCTTTATCAGGTTCGCTGGTTCCTATCGACTTCAAGCATATCACTGACCATGTTCCGGAACTGGGAAAGTTTGGTTTCAACCTGCAATCCGTTTCCTTCGATCCGGTTAAGGATTCTTCGAACATCGATCCGGAAACCTGGATTAAGATGGCAGAGATCATTGAGAAGAACTATAATGATTTTGACGGATTTGTTGTTTTGCATGGGACCGATACAATGGCCTATTCCGCATCAGCTTTAAGCTTTATGCTGGAGAACCTGGGCAAGCCTGTTATCTTTACCGGTTCACAGTTACCGATCGGCCTTCTCCGTACAGACGGAAGGGAAAACCTGATAACATCAATTGAGATTGCAGCAACACTGGAAAAAGGATTGTCTTTAGTGCCTGAAGTGTGTATCTATTTCGACAATGAGCTTACACGCGGCAACCGGACAACCAAGTTCAGTGCCGAACATTTTGATGCATTTAATTCTCCGAATTATCCACCGCTTGCGGAGGTGGGTTTACATTTGAAATATAACAAAAACCTTATCCGTTATCCTTCGCCGGATAAGAAAATCCTTGTACATAAATACTTCGATACCAATGTTGCCATACTTAAATTATTCCCCGGCATCAACAGGAATCTTTTACAGGCAATTATCAATACCAGGGAACTGAGGGGCCTTATCATTGAAACTTTTGGTTCAGGAAATGCACCTACCTACAAATGGTTTATTGATGATCTTAAGCAGTTTATTACTAAAGGAGGTATCATTTTCAATGTCACCCAGTGTCATGGCGGCAGTGTTGAGATGGGTTTGTATGAGACGAGTCGTGAGCTTCTTTCAGCAGGAGTGGTAAGCGGGAAAGATATCACCTCTGAAGCTTCTGTCACCAAGCTGATGCATCTTTTGGGCAGATGTTCATCTAAGGAGGAGGTAGTAAATTGTTTAAGCAGGTCGCTTGCCGGAGAAATCACGTAAGAGATCAGATTCTTTGAATTTTTTTGTAATTTGCGCCGCTGAATTAATCAAGGAGCACAGCAATAAGGAGAGATGCAGGAGTGGTTTAACTGGCACGCCTGGAAAGCGTGTGTACCTCAAAAGGGTACCGGGGGTTCGAATCCCCCTCTCTCCGCACCCCTCAACGTTGCTCGGGGTTGCCCCTCCCCCAGGAGGGAGGGGCTTATATAACTACCTGAGTGAAGTAACCCTGATATATTATAAACGTATTGAAATACGACTTTTAATACGTTTTTTAATACGTTGATACCACACAAAGGGTAATTTCTTTCAAACATTTTTCACACACCAAAATGTATACTAAGGAATTCTTTGCTGATCAGTAAAAAGTATTACCTAAATTTGTTATAATAATTAATTACAATCATGAACCTGGAACTTAAAGAAAAATTTCTCGGATTATGGAAGAAATACTTTGGTAATGCTGATCTCCCGATTGTCTTCTATTATACTAATGGTGACGGAGGTGCTGAATGGGCAGAGAAACCCAAAGGAAGAAGCTGTATTATTTGTGAGCTTGCCAAAGTGAGAAGCGGCAGATCCATTGTTTATGATGCCGAAAGAGTTATGTGCGGTGGCGCCAGAAGATATCTTGGTTATACGGAAAAGATGAGACCGGGATTCGAATATTTCCTGTCATGCGGTAATGACAGGATCGAAGGAGAAAGATATTTACGTTCGCCTGAACTGGTAAAAGAATTTATGAAGCACCAGCGAAAATTACCCCGTGCAGGCAGGAATATTGTTTTCAAAAGATGGGATAACCTGACTGATAACGATGACCCGGACGTGGTTATCTTTTTCACCAGGCCGGATGTATTATCCGGACTTTTCACTCTTGCCAATTTCGATCAGGTTGAGCCAAACGGAACATTCACTCCATTTGGTGCCGGTTGTGGTTCAATAGTATATTATCCATATCTTGAAAGCAAATCTGAAAGAGAACGGGCTGTTATCGGAATGTTTGACCCCTCTGCCAGACCTTGTGTTCCTGAAGATGTTCTGACTTTCGCTGTTCCGATGAAAAGATTTGAGAAAATGGTCGGCTACATGGAAGAAAGCTTTCTGATAACAGAAACTTGGGATAATATCAGGAAAAGGATTGGTACAAATTAAAAGATAGAAGCACAGGCTCGTAATTCCTTGTATTACGTTGTTAAAAATACATTAAGATGAAAATAACCGACATCACACCCGAAAATGAAAGTCACTATTTCTGCTGCCTTGAGGAATGGTCAGATGACATGAAAGAAGCAGGAGATGGCAAACAGAAGTGGTATGAAATCATGAAAGATAAGGGCTTAAAAGTAAAATTTGCCCTGGATGATAATAATATAATCGGAGGTATGATCCAGTACATACCGATAGAGCATTCAATGTATGAAGGTGAAAACCTGTATGTTGTGCTCTGTATATGGGTTCACGGCCATAAACAGGGCAGAGGTGATTACAGGAAAAGAGGGATGGGAATAGCGATGCTGAAAGCTGCTGAAGAAGATGCAAAACAGCTTGGTGCAAACGGACTGGTTACATGGGGACTCATAATACCTGTATTTATGCGTGCCTCATGGTTTAAGAAACACGGGTATAAAGTCGTTGGCAAAAGCGGTATGATGAGATTATTGTGGAAACCATTCAATGAGAAGGCAGTTCCGCCAAAATTTATGAAACCTGTAAAGAAACCGGGAAAGGGAGAAGGAAAAGTAAATGTCACTTTGTTCCGGAATGGCTGGTGCCAGTCAATGAATATCACCTGCGAGAGGGTCAGGAGAGCATCACTGGACTTCCCAGGCAAAATAAATCTACAGGAATTTGAAACGGTTGACAAAGAAGTTCTTAAGGAGTGGGGAATAACTGACGCTGTTTTTGTTGATGGTAAGGAAATCCCTGTGGGACCTCCCATATCTTTTGATAAAATCCGGAAAAAGATCGCCGTAAAAGTGAGGAAGAAGCAATAAGTCAGCGTAAATCAGCTCCAGTATCCGTCATGATATCCCGCCTTCATCCAGGGCAGGTTTTCATGTCTGAAATATGGCGATAATAACATAGCAAATTTTAGTTTTTCATCAGCGGTCATTGGTTTGAAATTCCGTAAGATCTCCAGGTTTGAATCTACTACTTTTTTACTATCCATCCCAACTGCAATTCCGTCAGGGCCTTCAAGGGATAAGGCAAACCTCACCAGCTCTTTTACATCAATTCCAGGGATTGTCTCTTTAGGCCTTACTGTTTTCATAAGCATAATGCCCATTCCTTTTTCTTTTGCAGCGGGAATCAGAGTTCCCTGCCTGTTCTCCTTATCCGCGTCATAATGATTCATTGCAAACAGCATGCTGTCAAATCTTCCGGTATCCACCATAGCTTCTAATGCCCGGGCATTCCCATGACCTGAAAAACCTATAAAGCGGGTGACTCCTTCTTCCTTCAGCTTTGAGATAATGTCGAGTACCCCGCCTTTTCTGCAAATCCCATTCACATCTTCAACTGATTCAACAGAATGAATTTTTAACATATCAAGGTGATCAGTCTGCAGTCTTTTCAGGCTGTCTTCGATTTCCAGCTTAGCTTTTTCAGGATCGCGTGCAGTGATTTTGGTTGAAAGAAATATCTCTTTCCTCCTGTTCTTTACAATATGACCCAGCCTTTCTTCACTTATAGCTCCGGTGGCAGAATTAACATAGCTATGAGCTGTGTCCCAATAATATAAGCCATTATCAAGGGCATAATTACACATTTCGATAGCTTCATCCAGTGTTGCAATATTGAGGAACCTGCTGCCAAGTCCAATCGCAATCCTTGGTATCACTACCCCGGTTTTACCCAGCACAGATGTAGGTAATCCTTTGGGATCGTATTTATTCTTTACCCTTCCCCAGGTTGTATCTGAACCTGATCTCTGAGAAAATGCCACTTGAGCACCTGCAATGGCAACTCCGGCACTCAATGTCTGTTTAATAAATTTTCTGCGCGAGTAATTCTTTCTCATGATTACTTCAATATTAATTATGATTTAAAACTGCAATTTCAAATTATTCTACGATGGATAAAGAAAATCAGAATAGCTTCACCAATTTACAATTAATCCTGCTTTGTGGGTCCCGGGTGATGCATAAAAAATTGCATTCTGATCATATAAAGTATAAATTTGATAATGTAACGAATATACTGATGGTGCTTTTGTCTGCCTATTTTGGTATGTCATGTTTACTTTTTTCACGTATAAACTAGTTAGCCACAATAAATGTAAGGTTTTCGTTCTAATTCACTGGTTGCACATATACGTGTTTAATTATATATTCGAGACCAATTTTGATCCAACACCAGAAAATGATACAAATGACACAGATCTATTTTCTAAGTTTATTCGCATTTTTCTTGAATAATATTAGTGCCCAGGATTCTTTAAGCCTGAAACCTGACGATTCAACAAGTCTGTCTGTCAAAGAGGTAAAGGATAAGATGGCCAGCTTAGGAGCAGTTACAGAAATCAATGCTGACGATTTTAACAAGGGCGCCATTTTTTTCACCTATGCAACTTATCCAGGGAAAGGTGCCGGGTTTTGCTTTTATGCGTACCCAGGGGAATGATCCCAATCAGGATCTGCAAATTCTATTGCGAGGGACATCTTCTTTGTTTTTAAGTAAAGAACCTCTTTACCTGATAAATGGTATTATTGTTGAAAATCCTAATATAATTATGCCCGAGGATATTGAGTCAATCAAAGTATTAAAAAGCATTTCTGAAATAGCACCTTATGGAATCAGAGGT
The DNA here is from genome assembly GCA_022865305.1 of Bacteroidales bacterium. Classification (GTDB taxonomy): domain Bacteria; phylum Bacteroidota; class Bacteroidia; order Bacteroidales; family VadinHA17; genus LD21. The sequence continues at coordinate 101,657 of JALHSP010000040.1, forward strand.
TCAAACGGGGTAGTTTTGATTAATACGAAAAAAGAGAGCCCGGGAAAAAGCTTGCTGTATCCTATTCCTCCTATGGATACATTGAATATATATCCAGAAAATCGGATTTTTTAACAGCACGGGAGTGGAGGCAAATAAAGCAGGACTGGGAAGTCAAAGCAGGTGCACCCTCAATATGGGATCCGGATTATTCTGTTATTACAAGGGATATGGTTGATTTTGGTGCCAGTACCGATTGGCTGAAAGAAATAACCCACGCCACATTTAGTCATGCACATAATTTATCTTTTTCAGGAAACATTAATAAAACAAAATACTATGCAGCGCTGAATTTCAGGGACATGAACGCTGTTATAAAGAAAAGCGGTAATGAAACGTACAATGGATTAGTGTCTGGTTCGACACTTATGTTTCAAAATAAACTTAAAATAGATTTTTCTGTATACGGTACACACACAAACTTCAGTCAATATAATACAAATCCATTTATATCATATTCAAACTCCAATATTGTAACAAAAGCTGAATATTACAATCCAACAATGCCAGTTGATTATAAGTATACAAGTCAGGATTATTCTTATAAATATTTATATTTATTTAATAATCCTGTATTTCAGTTAAACAACACAACAGATAGACGGGAACGGGCCAATTTTCTTGGAAGTATTCAGGCTTCCTATGAAATTCTTAAAGGATTGACTATTAATGCTCTTTATTCACAAAATCAATTGAATGAAAAATTCAGCTTTTCACAGTTGAGTCAAAGAGACTCTGTGAATTTTGATAAATCTCTAAGTCTGAGGACTAATGACAGATCAGAAAAAACAATTTCATCCGGTCTGCACTATAATAAGAATCTTGGTTTGCATCAGATCGACATTTCATTGAATTTTGATTATTCCCAAAATTCTGAAGAATACGATAGAAGAGATACGTCCTTTTCAGTCAATAATATAAATTATGGAGGTTATTATTCAGGGATAGATCTGCGTTACACTTCATATTCAACATGTTTTGGTTATAATTACTTTAAAAAATATTACCTCATCGCAAATTGGTCCTTTGAGACATCAAATACGTACATTTTATATAAACATGCTAATGAAAATCTTTTTTATCCTTCAATTTCAGCAGCATGGCTTATAAGCAATGAAGATTTTTTGAAAAAATCCTCTATCATTAATAACCTGAAATTGAGGGCAGGTTATGGGAAAAGCTATAGGGGATTAACAGCATTTTATAAGTCCTTTGAATATACATTTTTATATCAAAACACTCCAGATCCCGGACTTCATGGTGAAAAAATTACAGAATTCTATCTTGGGGTTGATCTTGGTATTCTTTCAAAAATTATGATCTCGTTGGATTGCTTCAATCGTTATACTTATGACGGTATCGTTGAATGGAGTGTGAGCGTTCCTAATTATACGGGCCCGGGATATATCAGTAATGACACCAAAATACGGAATAAAGGATGGGAATTGTCTGTAAATGCACAACCGGTTGAGTCTGCAAGTTTTAAATGGATGTTAAATTTCAATTTCACAAAAACTAACAGTTCTCTATTGTCCAGCTTTAATCTGCAAAAGCCTGAGGAAGGCGATGCCATTGGTTCGTTCTATGGGTGTAAATTTGCGGGATTTACGGTTGATGGGGAAATATTAAGCTATGATGAAAATGGAAATATTGTGGAGAATACCTGGCCCCGTCCGGTTGTTGGAAATGTACTGCCGAAGTCATATATAGGATTGACCAACCATTTAGCATATCACAATTTCGACAGTAATTTCACGGAAGAGATAAGAACAATTGATCCAAGAGCTATCAGCAATGTTAATTTATACTTTTCCGATTACTTTTTAGAAAAGGGCGATTTTATAAAGGTTGATAATATTTCGCTGGGATATAACTTTAAACCAAGGCATAAATATATTCCCACTACACGATTTTATATAGCTTGTAATAATGTACTTACATTTACCAGATTTTCAGGTTGGGATCCTGAAATGGCCGGAATTACAGGCACATCACCAGGAGTTTATAAAAGTAACTCATATCCTGTAACACGTATATTTGTTTTAGGGTTAAAATTGCTTTTATAGAAAAATCTTGTTTTTAACGGGATGGTTTTAATATAAATTTACTTTGGCTAACATGGGCAATAAAGTAAAAAAGCTTAATGACAGGTAACGGGCAACAGGCTGCAGGAGAATCCTCCAAAAATCAATAATTAACTCGGATCTCTGCGCCCTGAGCCTTTAGCCTTGAGCCCTGCGCTTCATCACTTACTTACTTAATTGCCGGGCCGTCATATGCAATCCTGACAATAACAAAGAAAATTTAAGAATTAAATATTAAAAGAATACAGATATTTACGTAAAATAAAAATCAAAATAATTATTTCAGGGAGGATAGACTATGAAATTTGATCATGGAGCATTTCAGGTGTCAGATATTAATAAAGCGATAAAGTTTTATATAGAAAAGCTTGGATTTAAATTAAAATCTCAATCAATTAATGAAGAAGAACATGAAGCATACGCATTTATTGAATTGGGTGAAGCGCGAATAGAATTGATTCAGGATTTAATTACTCCATTTAAAAAACAAGAAATAGTAAAACCATTTTGTCCGCATTTTTGTATGGAAATTGATGATATGAAAAAAGGGATGGAATTGTTGAAAAAGAATAATATAAATATAATAAGAGGACCATTAGAGATAAAAGATGAAGAAACCTGGGTTTATTTTTCCGATCCGGATAATAACATCCTGGAATATATCCAATGGTACAAGAAAAAATAATTGATGAAAGATTAAGTTACTTATCCAAACTGCGTGAAGGTCCGATGACTAAAAAAATCGCTACTAACACCAACGCGGACAATAAAGCAAATAAACTTTGCATGAGTTCCTCAGCGGATTATTATTCTTTAAAATATCATTATGAAAGTCGCTCCTTTGCCTGGTTCTGACTTCACCTCGAGCCGTGCATGATGCAGCATCATAATCTGCTGGGACAAACTTAATCCGATTCCGGAGCTATTGGCTTTTGTAGAATAAAAAGGAAGGAATATCCGCTCAAGTACTTCATTGCTGATTCCAATCCCATTATCGGAAACAGATATCTGAACCTGTTCTGATTCATTTTTCAGAGCAATGATTGAAATCCGGGGATCTGAGGTTTCCTTCATAGCTTCAAGCGCATTCTGTATAAGGTTTATGATTACCTGCTCAATCAGCTCCAGGTCGGCTTCAATATAAAGATCCGGGGGAATAATCTGTTTCTCGAACTTAACGCCCGTTTCCTTAAACCTGGCATGGTAAAGTATGGTGATCCGTTCCAGGAGTTCATGAAGATTGACTTTCCTGATTGCCGGTTTTGGAATATGGGTAAGGCTTTTGGTGGCATTTACAAAATTTATCAGACCCTGCGTACGTGATTCAATTATTTTTAAGCTGTGATGAATATCCTCGGTAACTTCCTCATCTATCATTTCAGGCTTTAATACTGTACCGGATTCATTTTCCAGCATCTGACTGCTCATCCCTGCCAGGTTTGTAATCGGAATAGCTGAGTTCACTATCTCATGAGATATTATATTAACCAGTTTCTGCCACGTACTTATCTCCTTGTTTACCAGTTCATCCTTTTGCCGTTCAATCTCATCTTTTTGCATTTTTAACTCAATATTCTGCAAGTCAAGTTCTTTATTCTTCCTGTTCAGTTCCTCCTCAAAACGGAAATTATGCAATCGCAGGTAATAAATGCTGGCATTAATAAACAGGAAGATACTTATTTGAGCAATCTTGTACCAGGGATAGAAAGTATTTATCCTGTCAACAATGGGGTAATGGTCTGCCGCAAAATTGACCATTATCTTATCAATACTTAATACCAGAACAAAATAATAAGCCAGGGAAAACCAGTAGAGAAACTTTTCCTTTTTGGGATGTATTAAAAACTGTGGGATTAACGAAGCAGATATCACTACATAAGGGTAATAGGTATAACTTTCCTCTTCAACATATCCTATCAGTGTCGGGCCGAGCAGGAAAACAATTGGAGGAAGAAAAATTAAAGAGAGCCTGCTTAACTGAGGAAAACCCAATCGTGCAATTACCAGATTCAGAAAACAAACAATAAGGAGATTTAATACCCTGAGTGTTCCATAAGACGCTGTATCAGCTGTAAGCAGAAGTATTGCAATAACAGCTATAAACAATAAAAGCATTGACATAAACATCACAAAATTAAGCTGATTGCTCAGAACAATTGTTCTCTGATCTGACTGCCTGTCTTGTCCGGCAATGCCAAGGCTGGAAATATAGTTCCAGATATTATGGATTTTGCCTGTTCCCATATAAAATTTATTTTCTGCTGTTCAGAATAAAATATTAATCATTACAGGTAAAAGAATGCCGGAAAATCATTGCCCTATTCCGAAACGTGCAATCTTCCGGTACAAAGTGCTTCTGGCAATACCCAGCTCATCTGCTGCTTTCGAAAGATTACCATTATGTCTGCTCAGGGCATTGCTTATCGCTTTCTTTTCATAATCTTCAACACTGATTCCGGTTTCATCATTCAGGACGGCAGGTGCTGATTTTATTTTCAGAATAAAGTCATCCGGGGCCAGTGTTCCGCTTTTGTTCAGAATGACAGCTCTTTCTATGGAATGTGCCAGTTCCCTTATATTTCCGGGCCAGTGATATTCTTTTAGCTTCTCTATCGTTTCCTCTTTTATTGTTATTCCCTTTTTGCCATACTGATCCGAAAAAAACTTCAGGTAATAATCTGCTATGGGACTGATGTCTTCTCTTCTCTCCCTTAAAGGAGGGAGCGTTATCTCAACCGTATTAATACGATAGAGCAGGTCCTGCCTGAATTCGAACGAATCAGCCATCTTGTACAGAGGCATATTGGTGGCTGAAATCAGCCGGACATTTACAGGCAAAGGGTGGTTGCTGCCTATCCTCACCACCTCCCTGTTCTGAATTGCTGTAAGGATTTTTGCCTGCAGGGGCAGGCTAAGATTTCCAATCTCATCCAGGAACAGAGTTCCGTCTGAGGCAATTTCAAACCTTCCTGCCCTGTCCTCCCTGGCATCAGTAAATGCACCGCGTGTATGCCCGAATAATTCAGATTCAAAAAGAGTCTCAGGAATTGCCCCCAGGTCAACATGAACAAAAGGCTTTTGACTTCTTAATGATGCATTATGCAAAGCCCGGGCTGCAAGTTCCTTACCTGTACCGCTTTCACCCATCATCAAAACGTTGGCATCAGTAGGAGCAACAGTTTTTATGATTTCCAGGATTTGCACCATTACTGGTGACCGGCTGATTATTTCAGGGGATTTTGTTTTCCTGGAATTAATATCACTTACGTGTTTGCTTTTAATCTTTCTGACATCCGTCTGAGCATGCCTGAGGCTGAGTACATTGTGAACTGATGCGACAAGCTGCTCTTTATTCCATGGTTTTATAAGAAAATCGACAGCACCCATTTTCATTGCCTGCACAGCAAGGTCGATCTCACCATAGGCAGTGGTTGTTAATACGCAGGCTTCAGGATCAATCCGGAGTATTTTACCCAGCCACTCCAGCCCTTCTTTTCCGGAGGTACTGCCCCGGGTAAAATTCATGTCCAGTAAAATAACATCATATTTACAGGCTTTGAGATATTCAGGTATCAAACCGGGACGATCCAATACATCGACTTTTGAAAAAAGTCCTCTTAATACAAGTCTGGCAGTGTATAAAACATCATTATCATCGTCAATGACCAATATGCTATCAGACCGGTCCGATTTCAAAAGGGACATATGAATGATTTTTAGCTGTCAACCAGCAAATATCAGTAAAGATAATAAGTGTTGCGTTATGAATCAATGCATTGTAGCAAAACGCTACAAAAATAATTCAGGCTCATACACCTTCTGAATCTTATATATCTGATTATTTTATAGTTACAACGATTGGCCCGGTTGTTGAATCACTTCATCTGTATAAACCAGCAACCTATGAAAACCAATATTACAATAAGTATTTTCTTTTCTGTTCTTTGCTTCGTCACAGGAAGAAATCTGATGGCACAATCACAGGTATCAGCTTATACCGATTTAGGCTGGAATAATGTATCTGATGGCCTGTTTATTAAATCAGCAGGTCTGGCACAGTATCAGTTTGGAAAGTATGAAGCCGGGGCAGGTATTCAGATTGACCTTAAAAGCAATAATAAAAATGTTTTATCAGGATATAATTTTTATTTCTCAAGGAATTGCATGATTAAAAATTTTCCTTTAGAAATACAAAGCTTCTTTCTTTTGATACCTTTCTCAGATATTCTGCGTGAAACTAACTGGGGCTTTTTGTTAAATATTAAACTAAATCATGTTGCTATCAGCGCCGGTACGAATTTCAGAACAACTTCCTTTACTAAAAACATAGAAAGTTTATATGAGATAAATACAAAGAACAAATTTCATGAGATCTGGAATCTGATGTATTCATTCAGCTATTACTTTAAACCTCTGGATAATCCCTGGAATATAAGCCTGTCCTTAACTGACATCGACAATTTTGTTATAAGCCAGGAATCTAATCCTGTCATTAACTTACGCGCTTCATATGAACTAAGCTCCCGGCTGAATTTGTTTGTTGAGTCGTGGTATAAGAGTTCCGGAGTGCTTAATTGTGCAAAAAATAATTTTGGATTTTTCTTTAGAACAGGAATAATATGGAACATCAATTAAACAGGATATTGGCTCTGTTATTGACATTGCCTCTTTCCATTTCAGCATGTAAGAAATTAGACCTCGTCGATATGATTGTATCTGACGTACCCGTAAATCAGCGCTTTGAGCAATCTGACGAATGGAATGCCCTGCACCCTTTCCGTGAAATAGTTGTTCCTTCTGATGATTATCTCATCCTTTCCCTGGCTGATTGCCACGTAGGAGGTACAAAAAATCTGGATTTAGTTCTTGGCATAGCTAAAACCACAAAAGCCTCAGCGGTAGTGATGGCCGGTGATTTGACCAGCGGATATTCAGAAGATTATTCTGTTTTTCAACAGCACCTTCCTAACCAGGATTCATTGCCTACTTTTCAAATAGCAGGCAACCATGACCTGTTTTTTGATGGCTGGAATGAATTTCACTCCAGGTTTGGTTCATCTACCTATATATTCACAGTAAAAACTCCGGAAGCCAGTGATCTTTATATTTGCCTGGATACCGGAGGGGGTACGTTAGGAAATAAGCAACTGGACTGGCTCACTAATATACTGGAGACAGAGCGTCCGGATTATAGACATTGTATCTTATTTACACACAATAATTTATTTCGTCCCAGACATGTTGAATCCACCAATCTGTTAGTTGAAGAATTGCAGGTTTTAATAGATTTATTCACCAGGCATCGCGTGGAAATGGTAATTACAGGACATGACCATAAGCAGGATGCTTTATTGTTTGGAATAACCACTTATATTATATTGGATCCTTTAGTAGACGGAGCTGATGATCCGGGTTATTTGCAGCTATGTATGAAAAACAGCACCCTTGAATACGAATTCATGAGTCTGTAGTAAAAAACCTGTTGATCATTTTTACCAGCATAATTAATGAGAACCAATAACCATCCGGTGCAAGCAATCGCTGCAATTAGAATCTTTTATAATAAATTAAGAAGATTTTCCGAAGGAGCTCAAGTAAAATTAAAAAATATATTTTGACCGTACAGCCAGTATACGGGCGTGCTCCTCTCCTTCTTTTGTAGCACTATAAAATCCAATAAGCGTGTTTGGAGCAAAATAGAAAGCATCACCAGCTTTTGCCGGATATCGCATTTCTTTTCCGTCCAGTGTATCACCTGCTACCATATCGCCCGATCCTGTGAGTATAAAATATATCTCTTCCTCCTTTGCGTGGCGATGTGGAATGTTTGTACCTCCAGCTGCAAAATCCATTATAAAGAGACTGTTAACCTGGATAGCAGCAGCCAGTATATCCCTTTTGCTTTCTTTAGTCCCCATCAATAGCTGAAACAATGTTGTAGGGCCGTGTTGTCCAAGCACCTGGAATGATGCTTCATCAGTATTGGCAATCATAAGATCTGGTGTTGGTATGATTCGTGTACCGGCAGGTATTCTGAATCCCATAATCATAACTTTCAGCGGTCGTTCACGTGGATTTGAAAGCCCGTGTGCTACACCTGCCGGCACATAAATGAAATCATTCTTTGATACGGGCAGAGTGATTTTTTCATAATGAACGGTACCGGTTCCTTCAAGTACAAAAAGTATATGTTCCTCATTATCATATTTTACGATACTGCTGGAGCCACCTGAATCGATAGTAAGATATCCGTACCTTGAGATCCCTTTTACAATCAGGTAATCGTTATCTCCTTCTCCAAATATTGGCTGATAACGGGATGACTTACCTGATAGATCTGTATCAATGGCATTAATGTCATTCAATGTACGTAGTAAAAATCCCCTGGGTTGCGCACTGGTACGGGGTGAAAAAATTAATAACAGGAAGAGACAAAGTGCTAAGTATCTCATTTTATTTCAATTTATTACAGAATTATTTTTATCTTTTATCGGTTGTATATCCATATTCACCTTTATCGTTAATATGCCACCATGGGCCCATACTTGCCCAGCGTCCAATTATCTTCTTGTCGATTGCTTCCTGCCACAGGACAGGTTTGTCGAATTCCGGGGTTGGTTCAAAATATCCTGATTTGTACAGGTACTGAGGCTCTCTTAAGTATTTCTTAACTGCTTCATCATTTAACTCTACTCCCAATCCCGGTCTTTCAGGGACTTTTATATGACCATTCTGAATTATTGGTTTTTCTATCCCTGTAATAAGATCGGACCACCATGGAATCTCAAGTGCATGATTCTCCTGGCAGATAAAGTCCTGTATTGTCGCAGCACAATGTACCATAGCAATTGTGGCAATGGGAGAACCGGCACAATGCAACATGGTTCTTATTCCAAAATTCCTTGCGTAATCTGCAATTTTTTTTGTTTCAATCATCCCCCCGGAAGTAAGCATATCAGGATGAATTATATCAACAGCATTTTCTTCTATAAATGGCCGGAATCCTTCAAATCCAAAAATATCCTCAAATCCCAGAGTGGGTGTCGGGGATCCTGCTGTAATTGCCTTGTTGATGTTTACCGAATTAAACTGTGAGAAATGAACCACATCTTCAATATATGCCAGGCCGTATTTTGACTGTGCCATGAACTCTCCAAGCCTGATCCCGGTCTGGATATTCATTGGCCCGAAATGGTCAGCTCCAAGAGATACTTTATAACCTATGACATCTCTGATCCTCTCAACATAGGTGCCCCATATTTCAAGGCCCTTTTCTGTAGGATAACTACCCGATTGCGCACCTTCAATTCCATCAAGATACCATGGACGCAAATCCATTTTATAATGCTTATACCCCTGTTTGAGACGTACTTCCATAAACCGTGCGAAAGCCTCTTTATCCTCAGAACCAAATGTATCTGCATAAACAGGTATCTGATCTCTCAGCTTGTTGCCAAGCAGTTTGTAGCAGGGCCATCCCATTACCTTTCCGGCAATATCCATTAATGCAATATCAACTGCACTGTAACCGCCTCCGTATCTTCCATGACCGGTAAACGATCTTATTGAATGCAGTATACTCTCAATGTCAAGGGGATCCTTCCCTATCAGATAAGGTTTGAGCATAAGCGCCTGCCCCAGGAATCCTGCATCTCTTACTTCTCCAAGTCCGTAAACATCCTGATTGGTATAGATTTTAATAATCGGATAATCATAATTGGATGCAACGGTACAACCCCGGATATCAGTGATCCTCAGGTTGGCAGGACGTGATAAGGATTTAAAGGGACTAAATGCAAGACCTCCAAGTACGAGTCCTGAATATCCCATTGCTGAGTTTTTAATAAATGATCTGCGATCCATATTTTAATGATTTTAAGATGATATTTGAAAAACCAACTGTTCCTCAAGGCTTACAAAAAAAATTTATCAAAATCTACAAATAAAAACAATAAAACCAATGTAAAAATGTAATTAATTTGTTATTTTAAAAACACATAATTATATAAAGTAACTTTATGTGAGCCGTTCAAAAAAACAAAGGTTTTCCCGGATTCTTCATCTTCAGGATTAACGAAAATATCATATCATGAATAAAAAAGACAGAAAAAAAGAAATTGGACGAAGAGACTTCCTTAAACTTGGTTCATTGGCAGCAATATCAGTCTCTTTCACAAACAGCCTTGAAAAACCATTCCTGCAGGATAAAACAAAGCAGAAACCTGCAGCAATTAATCCTGAATGGCGGAATAAACAGGATGGAATGGTCTACCGTCAGCTGGGAAAAACCGGTCTCATGGTCTCAGAACTGGTTTTCGGTAGTGAGAGAATTACTTCAGATAATATCAGGCCTATCGAGGTTGCAATTGAAAGAGGTATTAACTATTTTGATACAGCACCTCAATATGGTAAAGGGGCCTCTGAAACAGCCATTGGGAAAGCGCTGAACACTCCTTCAAAGAGAGAAAAGGTCTTCCTTGCCACAAAAATAAGTCCATACCCATCCCTGAGAAACAGGCTTTATCGTGAGATATTCGACACCCTGCCATCAGCAAAAAAGGAGTCCATTCAAAAGAGAGCACTTGAAATGCGAAAGGAGAGCGGTATAGAGAAGCCGGGGTATTTCCTGGTCTACTGGCCCGGACATCCGCGTCAGCTCGACGGAGTCTTCCTCAGCGATGCAATGATGGAGGAGTATGGTGAAAAAGTGGAAGGTAATCCCGAATTTAAGAAGCTTATTATAAGCTCTGTTGAAGAGTCTTTAAAAAGAGTTGGCACTGATTATTTCGACATTCTTCATTGTCCTCATGCTGCAACAAGTCCAAGCGAGATAAATAATCCATTTATTGCTGAAGCTGTTAATGAGCTGAAAAAACAGGGTAAGGTGAGATTTCTCGGATTTTCAACTCATCACAACATGGCAGCACTTTTAAATACAGCTATCGAAGCACGTCACGTTGATGTCGTAATGCTGGCATACAATGTTGTGAATTATGGATTTATGGACCATGTGATAAAAAAAGCCAAAGAGAATAATGTAGGAATAATTGCAATGAAGGCTGCAATGGCAGTCTTTACTCCTTATCCTCCTGAACAGGTTCCTGTCCCGGAATGGAGGATCCAGAAACTAAACCAAATCATCCCGGGAGAGATGAAACTACCTGTCAAAGCTTATTTATGGGCTCTGCAAAATCCTGATCTGTCTGCTGTTGTCTCCGGAATGACAAATGAAGAGATGTTACTTGAGAACCTCTCAGTAGTCGGCAAGAAAATTGAGCTGCAGCAAGCCTGAAACCGTTTCTTAGTTTTTCATAAGATCTTCAATCATATCCTTGTCAACCTCAGTCTGAGGGTTGAATGATCCGCTATTCATATACTGAAAAATAGAAATTAGAAGTTGTTCAGATACTGGTCTCTCTTCAATCTTATCTTTTAGGTCAATACTGCAAACCAGAAGCTTTCCATTAATTGCTTTTGCTTCAAACGCCAGAGCCAGTCTTCTGTTCTCAAACCAAGTATCTATTGGCTGAATAAGCGGTTTCAGACTAGCAGGGAAACCATCAAGTATCATTGCCTGTGAATGTGTAACCGGGTCCCACCACTGCCAGTTGCTATGATATTCCGTCGGAAAATCATCAAATAGAGGATGTTCGGGATCGCATAGAATACCAAGTGTATGAGGCGGCTGATTATTTGTCCATGATGTATTCCAGAAAATGCTCGAAAAACCTATTGCTACCTGTGCTCCTTTATCTTTGCCTACATTACCATAAGTCAGCAGTAATACAGATCCGCCATCTTTCAGTGTCTCCTCTGTTTTCTTATCAAATTTATCGGTAACAAGTACCTTGCCCGGATCAACCTTGCCTGTGTCGGGATAAACCCAGAAATCCCAGCGGTTAATAAAAGGTGTACCTGCAATCGAGACTTCAAATGTTAGTTTCTGAGCAGTTGAAATCCCTGCAATATCCATCGCGAACAATCCAACAGGCACTCCATTCCCGATCTTTATTTCATCCATCGTCATTGTTTCCTTGCGAATAATCTGTCCACCGGGATCTGTAACCTGACATTCTATTTCAGCATTCCTGATCGGTTCTGCCCCGAAATGTGCTATCTCAACTCTTGCTTCGAATGTTTCACCATTTTTGTAAATCAGCTTCTGCATCCTGGCAAGTGGTACTGTTTCATTGCAGAACATTTTGAATTCATCAGGTGTAACATATCCCTTCGATTCAAAGAACGGGTTAAGAATTCCCACAAGGGCAGTACCCTGTCCGGGAAAATCATGAAGTTGCAGGAGTTCAAATCCACCAAAATCCGGTGTTCGCAGAGCTGCTTCAATATCGGCTTTATAGCATAAAACCTGCAGCTTTCCTGAAGCCATCAGGAAAGCCTCTGCCTGATCCCCCATATTATTGTCAGCAAGTGTTTCCTGGAATATTTCAAAATTTGTCGCCTGTAAAACTCCGGTATATTTTGCTATCTCTTTAAAATCAGGATAAACACACCACTGGCCAATCTCATGACCAACAGTGGGCACGTTGTACCTGCTTACAAAATCATGGTAATTGAACATCGTCTGGGGAGGGCCGGCATTGATTATACTCTTCAGTCCTTCTCCCCAATGTTGAATTCTGGGTTCCGACGTGACGTTATATTCATTTTCAGGAATGATCGGCCAGCCTCCGCCGGAGGTATAAACTCTCCGATTATCTATTGATTTCCAATATAATATAAGCTTACCCAGATATTCTTCCCGGTTTCTTCCCCCGGGTTCATTTCCGGATGCAAGCATACAGAACGACGGATGATTCCCATACTCTTTAATAATTCTGTCACCCTCATCATAAATGAACTTATCTGCAGGACCGCCATCCCCGATGGAACTTCCCTGGTTTGGCCATGAGCTGCATTCAACATAAAAATAGATCCCAAGTCTGTCCGCGGCTATAAAGGCAGCTTCAGGAGGACACCATGAATGAAACCTTACATGATTCAAACCATAGTCTTTACAGGTCTGTAATAGTTTTCCCCACGATTTTACATCTGCTGGCGGATAACCTTTAAGAGGAAAAATGCAACATTCAGTGGTCCCTCTCAGAAATACAGGTTGTCCATTGACTGCAAAACGGGTTCCATTGGTTTTGAACTCACGCATTCCAAAATCAACAGATTTATAATCAGATGCATTTTTATCTGAACTGAGCAAGGTAACCGATAGTTTATACAGGGAAGGCGTGAATTCACTCCATAATTGTGGTTTCCTGATTTTATACTCCAACACTACCTGTTGCTCATCGGAATCTGTAACAATTGCTACATTTTTTACCGGTAATTTCTGATTATGTTCTGTATTAAAACTTTGGGCCCGGATTTTCAATTTTCCCTTAAAATCTATATTCCCAGGATTTTTAACACTTATAATAACTTTTGCACTTTTTTTCTGAATATCCGGGAAGACCCTTATATCGTTAATAAATACTCCTGATGTCGCAAGGAGAGTTATATTTCCGGTAATTCCGTTCCAGTTCGACTGTGTATGGTCGCTGATGCTGTGGGAGTTAACACCAATTGGAATAATGACTCTGTTATCAATACGGATGCTTATCAGGTTATTTCCATTGACGAGCAGATCAGTTATGTCGTACTCATGCGGTGTTGCAAGGCTGTTCCTGGTACCTGCTTTATTTCCATTAACATATACCGTTGATTCCCAATGACATCTCTCTAGAAAAAGAACAACTCTTTTGCCTGTCCATCCGTCGGGTAGTTCAACTTCTTTCTGGTACCATGCCGGCCCTTTATAGTATTTCACAGGCTTAAGCCAGAAAGGAATTTTGATGTTTCCAGTCTGACGGTATTTTTCATATTTCTTTTCAGTGAAATAAGACCTGTCATTAATGTCACCCGTCCAGTCAGTATTGACCGTAACCTCATACCCTTTGCCATTCTCTGCCATTGATCCCGGCAGCCTGACGCTCTCTTCAAATGTATTCAGGTACCATTTGTTATCAATCCCCTGATCGAGAGAATCGATTTTGAATTGCCAGTCGCCTGCAAGAGACAGTTTCCCGGTAAACTCATTTTGCTTTATACTGCAACCAGCCAGCAAAAGTATTAACCATATTATATTTTTCATGAGAAGATATTTTATGGTTCAATAAAAACCAAGGTAGTAAATTACAGACTTTACAACTCGGAATTTGCCCATAAATTGCTGTTTGAATATTCAACAGCTTTTTTCAGGTTTTCCGTGGCCATATCATTTTTGCCAAGGCCTTTATAACCGAGTCCTTTCAGCAAATAAGCATCCGAAAGTTGTGAGTTTTCGGCCTGACGTTCCCTGAAAGTCGCAAAGAAATCGAGTTCTGTGCCTTGTTTAATTCTTCTGTCTCCCTCTTCAATAAGAGAATTGAAAAGTTCAGATGCTTTTGAAACATTGCCTAATTTCTGCCAGCTTAATCCCCTGTAGAAACTGATATAGCCCGATCCGCCGGCAGGCTGATCAACCGATTTTGTGAAGTACGTTTTTGCCTTTGCTCTGTTGCCAAGGGCTTCATATGCGAGACCGGTGTAGTAATTTATCTGCGGATTCCTTCTGCTATTCTCTTCTCCTGTGAACGTATTTGATGAAGCAAGAAAATTCTCCAGAGCCTTCCTGTAGTTTTTTTCAGCAAAATATTTTTTGCCCAGCATCAGATATGCATCAATGGTGACATCCGAAACTCTTGAGCTTCCCTCGCGATAACCGAAATATCTGCTTTTCAAATATTCCAGAGCTTTCTCAGGTTGCCCGGCAAGAGTAAAAACAATTATTTGCCGTACAAAAGAATCATCACGGTTTTTAACAACTTCATTACTGCCCTCAAAAAGTTGTGCACGTTTTTCTACTGGAGTATTGTTCATTTCGTATAACGGATCCAGCTCGGCATAATAGACAGGATCATCCTTTTTATTTGATACTGCTTTCTCATACGCAGCTATCGCAGAAGGAATGTCATGATTGGCATTGTAATATGCCCAGCCTAAGTTGCGATATGCGATAGCCAGGGAAGGATCAAGTTTTACAGCTTTCTCCCAGCATTCAATTGCTCTCTGGGGCTGCTTATCATAAAGCAGGTTGCCAAGGTAATAATACGGTTTTGCATCGTCCGGAAAATATTTTGAAGATGTTTTAAAAACTCCGACAGATTCAAGCCTATAAGGGAAGCAATAATCCACCGACTGATTTGATCCTTCCCGGAATAATCTTCCCGCTTCTTCCTTATTTCCTTTTTTATCCTGAATATATGCCAGATAATAGCTTATTTCCGGGTTTGTCCCCTTAAAGCGGCGAAGCACATCTTCAGCTTCAGTCAGCATTCCGTCATTCAGATATCCGACAGCCAGTTCAAGGTAATTCTGGTCAAAATCCCTCATTCTTTTATCCAGGCTTGCAAGCTCCCCGTCAGCTTTCGGAGAATCACCAGCAGCCCTGGCAATCAAATAACTTTCGTTACATGCCCTGAAATCGAGAGGATCGGATTGCAGAATGTCTGTCAGTGTGTTTCGGGCACCCTCAAAATCTCCAAGCCTTCGCTGTACAGATGCTTTCAGATTAATTGCACTGTTATTAACTGCATTGGTTTTTAATGATTCTTCAACCTGACCAAGAGCTTTAGTAAGATCGCCCTTGATGCAGGAGATCCTTGCCAGTTCCAGATAAGCTGCTGAGTAGTATGCTAAATCCCAGGTTGCCCTGTAAAGAGTGTCAACAGCTTCATCATAAAGCTCCAGTGATTTAAGTGTTAATCCCTGGAGGTAAAGTGCTTCGCATGTTGATGGCCGTGTGTAATCCCTGGTCAGCCGCTTAACCGCTTTCGCAAAATTTGCTCTTGCCCGGGTATAGTCACCATTTTTAAGAAAGATATTTCCGACTGCGATGTTGGTACGGATATCGCCAGGATCACGGGTCAGAGCTTCCTGAAAATAATCCATTGCATTCAGGCTGGTATTATAAAACTGCTGAATCCTGCTTCCGGCAATATACAATTCTTCAATAGTTTTTATATCCGCAGGCAAAGCAGGACGTTCAACCGTTTCAGGGAGATCCGGATCATATTTCTTTTCAACCGGCCGGTATGCAACCAAAACTTCATTTTTTTCCGAATTTATCAGTTCAGTATAAAGGTCTGTGATTTTAAAAGGTCCGTTAATCTGGATTGATTCCGTAAATGCCATGGCAGGTGAAATCTCCATATTCTTTTCAAAAATAATCTCATCCTTGTTCTTAAGAAGGATTTTTGCCTTGCTGATCTTTTGTGTTGAGCAATATCCCAGGAATACTTTATTATCCTCCCGTTTTTCAAGATTTACCGCCCCGTTAAGATTGGCGTATTTGAATCCCTGGATAGCTTTCACAGGGTACCAGTATTGTTTGAAAGTTTTTACCTCGTACGGCTTTATCCAGCTGTAATCAGGCTGATTATCGGAAAATGCACCGACCATTATTTCCACGTAGGGTCCGTCATTCTCAGTCAGTCTTGCTTCCGTAGCCTGACCTCTTTCTCCGGATCCCCATTCCCACAGCTTTGCCCCCTTCACAATATTATGATCGCCGATATGCACAGTACCGGTCTCCTTTCCATGATCATATCCTCCCATGAAATCCTCTTTCAGATCATATGCAAAGAAAGAGTTAGATACCGGAGAATTTTTCCACCAGCTCATATCATTCCCTTTAGTGAAACTCTGACCCCTGTAAGCTTCTTCGGCAACAGGCCAGTGGATGAAGCTGTTCTTTGCATGATAAGTAGCATACTGAACGCTGGGCGGGAATATTACCTGGTAATTATCATTTGTATGTGCTGCCACATTAGCCCAGTACAAAAACGAATGTGTATAAGGTGTCGGATTATGGATTTTCACCTGTGCTTCGAAATAAGACTTACCCGGGAAAACTGTAATTCCTATAGTCCATCTCATGCGCTGACGGGGCTCGGTCTCCCCGATCCAGATGGTTTTGCTTCCATCCTTATTTTCATCCAGCTCATAGTCGACAGGAAGAAAAGTGGAAGCCCTGTGGTGATGAAGTACACACCATTCTATCCCTCCGGAAACCCAGGCTCCTGTCATCCCGATATTGGATGGTCTTACAACATTGTTTTTATAAACAAAATTGTACCCATTTGTTTTATCGGTTGCATAATAGAGCTTACCTCCGATTTCAGGTGTGATGCATAATTCAATATACTCGTTTCTGAGCTTTAATGCTTTCCATGCTCTCTCCTCTTTTTCATCTGAGAGATTATCCATCAGGGCATACGGGTAAATATATCTTGCAGCCCCCTGGTAACCTTCACCCCTGAAAAATGCAGGATTTTTATCCGGGGGATTCACTTTATAAGTCGGTATAACCCATTTCTCTTCTGAAATGGTTACCTGCGCCATTAATTTCCTTCCTCCAGACAAGGTAACTAAAAATAAGATCATTAAAACACCGGTCCGTAAAACAGATTTTATGCTCATTTTATTTAAGTATTTTATTAATTGACTTCAATTGTAATTTTCTATTTAATTAACTCGTGCTCAATCTCCTCCAGTGACCATAATTTCAACAGTTAAGACTTCTAAACCCTCAGACGATGCAGTAAGGGTTATTTTTCCTGGTGTTTTTCCTGCCTGAACTATTGCCAGCCCAAGACCATTAAATACTTTTCGCTTATCTGATTTGTACGGTTCATGGTCAGTCGGATTACCGTTATCCAATCCGATGAGCCTGCCGCTTCCTGTAATCCTGTATTGAATCAAATTATCGGCTGTTGGTACAACATTACCTTTAGAATCAATAATTTCAACCCTGACATGTGCCACATCCTGATTATCAGCTTTAATCTGTTTACTGTCAGCAATTAATCTAATGGCTGAAGGTTTTCCGGTTGTTTCAATAACTTCCGTACATACAACTTTACCGTCTTTCTTACCTACAGCTTTAACAATCCCGGGTTCATATGGAACATCCCATGCCATATGCAAATCGGCCGTAGTAGCAGATTTCTGCGGAAATTCGTACCTGTTCCAGCTCCCCGAATTGCCCTGCCTTGGAAATTCAAGCCGCTTTTCTCCATATGATTTCCCGTTTACAAAAAGTTCCACCGCGTCACAATTTGTATATGCAAGGACGGGTATTACCCGGCCTTCCCTGCCTTCCCAGTTCCAGTGAGGGAAAATATGCAGCATTGGTTCTTTTGTCCACTGGCTTTGATAAAAATAATAACCGTCCTTCGGGAACCCGCAAAGGTCAATAACTCCGCTTGAAGCGCTTTTTGTTGGCCAGAATGCCTCGCCAAGGTAATCGATTCCTGTCCACATAAAATCACCTATCACATAAGGATTTACGGCGACAAATTTCCAGAGCTGCTCAGCACGGATCATCCTGGTGTTGTAATTAGGATTGAATCTGGCTGTATCACGGCCAAAGTTATAATCACCCCTCAGACCTCCGTTTGAAACGCTTTCAGTTCCTACCATTTTCCAGTCAGGGTGATTGTGCCGGTCGATACTGAAAAAGAGCTCACGACGCTCATGCCACCTGTCGACATAATTGTAACCAACGATATCCAGGAGATTGAGAAATTCAATCCTGGCGGGATTGTCATCAGCAGCAATATTGTCACATCCCACTGTTACAGGACGTGTGGGATCCTCTGCATGGAACAGGTCCAGCATTCTCTGAAGAACCTTCTCTCCGCCTTCAACGGGTTGCTCACGTATTTCGTTCCCCGCGCTCCACATTACCACTGACGGGTGATTACGGTCACGATGAATAAAGGAAACGACATCCTTTTCTGCCCACTGATCAAAATAAATATTATAGCCGTATTTTACCTTGCCTCTTTTCCATTCATCAAAAATTTCGTCCATTACAAGGAACCCCATTTTATCGCAAAGGTCAAGGAATTCCGGAGCAACAGGGTTATGAGAGGTACGTATGGCATTGCATCCCATTTCCTTCAGAACCTGAAGACGGCGCTCCCACACCTTAACCGGGACTGCCGCACCGAGGCAACCGGCGTCATGATGCAGGCAGACGCCATTCATCTTTATGTTCAGGCCGTTAAGAAAAAATCCTTTGTCAACATCATACCGGATACTGCGGATCCCGAAAGGTGTCTTCACCTCATCTACAGGTTTTCCGTCAACCATTATTTGTGTAACAAGTGAATACAAAACCGGTGTATCGACAGACCATAGTTTGGGAGACGGAACTAATATCTCCTGGCTAATTGTCTGTTCCTTTCCTGACTGAACCTGAACAGGAGATTCAACCATTCCTGAACTACCTCCTTTTTCATCAATAACAGAAGATACCAAAGTGACCTTGTCTGCAGAAGTCAAAGGATTTTCAATACGTACATTTACAGCAACTGTTGCACTGTTTTCCGTAATTACAGGGGTAGTTATATAGACTCCCCACTGTGCTATATGCAAAGGATTTGTCCTCAAAAGCCATACATTTCTGTATATTCCTGATCCTGAATACCATCTGGAATTGGGTTGTTTTGAATTATCAACTTTCACAGCTATTATATTATCCCCTGCTTTTAGAAATGGATTGAGGTTGTAATAAAAGGTGTTATAACCAAACGGATAATTTCCCAGGTGCTTTCCGTTCAGCCATACATCGCTGTTCATATAGACTCCGTCAAAAATGATATAATTATTCATTTTCATATCACTCTTCCTGACTGAAAAATGCTTACGATACCACCCGATACCGGCAGGCAGATAACCCCCTGATCCTCCTGTCGGTGCTTTTTCACTTACAGTACCCTCAACACTCCAGTCATGAGGCAGATCGAGCATACGCCATGTTTTATCATCAAAGCCTGTTTCATGAGCAGCTTCTGCATCTCCCTGATAGAATTTCCAGCCTGTATCAAAACCGGTTACAATCCTGCCAGTGGATTGTCCGTAAACAACCTGGATATTCCGGGAACTGACCAGGACAAAAAGAACTAGAAATAAAGACTTTAGTTTCATGATAGATATTTTAAGTTTTAAATGACTAATTAGTGTCTGTCCATAATGTCCCCCATTTTGTTAATAAACGCTAGATTTTTTGATGCGCAGGGGGATTTTTCGCAACAAAAACCATCACTCAGTAATAAAAGGCCAAGATCCGGTTAATATCTCAGCCCATTTTGTTA
>JALHSP010000004.1 GCA_022865305.1 Bacteroidales bacterium
CATATTGGTAACGGCACCTTTTGCGGTATTGTATGCAACCATGTCGGTATCGCCAAGCAATCCGGATACTGATGACATATTGATTATAGTTCCATATTTTTTCTCAAGCATCTGAGGTATGAAATAGTATGAAGCAAGATAGACACCGCGAACATCAACATTCATTATACGATCCCAGTCCGCAAGTGATGTTTCGTGCAGTTTTCCCGCCAGGTGCGTGCCTGCATTATTAAATAAAACTTCGCAATTACCGAATTCTTTCTTTACATATTCGGCCATAGCGCTGACTTCCTTTTCGTTGCTTATATCACATTGAAAAAAACGAACATCTCCAGGATATCCTGCATCTTTTACTTCTTTCAATACTTGTTGTCCCTTTTCGGCCCTTCTTCCGCAAAATACGACTTTTGCTCCTTCCTCGGCGAATCTGAGTACTGTCGCCTTTCCGATGCCGGATGTTGCACCGGTTATCATGCATACTTTATTTAATAATTCCATGTAAACACTCCATTCAATTTTTTAGGGATCATATCCCATATTGTACTTTTCTTAGAAAAATCAAATACGCTAAAGTGAATTAATTTTTAATTAAAAATTACTATCTTTTTATACTGTATGTTCTTAATTATTATTCTATGTACGATAATACAAACACTTCTTAATAAAGGCTGAAATTTTCACCAATTATATTTTCTTTATTAAAAAGCATTTTTTTTAGTCCAGTAATGTGATTTTTATTTTTAACTTAACCACACTACTGGACTCACTCTTTCTGGATTAAAAGTTATATAAAAACTACTATAACCAGCTAACTCTAATCCTTTTCTTTAATGTCAGTATCAATTCCCATCAAATAGAAGATGCATTTTTTATCTTGACGGAAGCGTATATGCTGCATCATTTGGAATCCAAGGCCATGAATCAAATTGGCCGGCTGGCAGGCTACCCCAACATTCTGCTACATTAGCAATTGTTATTAGCTGAGATGGAATCATGATCTTTTTAGGAATTTCTTGACCATATAAATGGCCTAAAATCACGCTGAATGAACCGCATACATCCATTAAAGCATTGTTTTCTGCGGACCCATCAAGATAACCGGCATTTATTTGTGCAACACCATCGGGAGCACCATCTATACCCAGGACTACTACATGTCCTGCTTCTCCAACCTTGAACAGTTTGCCAACTTGTTTTAAACCTTGAACGATTGCTTGATCATAAAGATCGGAATGTGTAAAAATTGCATTAATAGTAGGATCTCTTTGGAATGCATCCAATACACCGTTCAGACCTTTTTCAGCTGTCCAATTGCAATCGATTATCTGAGAAATTTTCGCATAAGGCAGGGTTTTTACAACTGACTCAAAACCTCCTTCACGAATTATGGCAGCATCCTGCTTCAAACTACCTGCAATTACCAGTATGTTCGCCGGATTATCAGCAGAGAAATTATCCTTAATATAGTTGCCGGCTGCGATACCCATGGTATTCTGGTCCATAGTTACGAAAGACACTACATCTGCTTCTACTCCCATGTCTATCGCAAATACAGGTACCCCAGCAGCCTGAACTTTAGTGACTGCAGGAGCAATTGCCTTGCTGTCACTGGCATGCAGAAGAATGGCGTCTGGTTTCATTTGTAAAAGATCGTCCATCTGTGACAGTTCCTTTGCAAGATCCTGACCAGACACAAACGATACAAACTCGCCGCCCATACGTTTCCAAATGCTTTCAGCATATCCTACTGATGAGGACATCCATCCGCTACCTACTTCATTGGCTTCATAACCAAGAAGATACGGTTTGCCATTTTCATCAACAGCTTTTCCGGCAAGAATATCGGCTGCTGTTGTTTCAGCTGCTGTAGTTGCTGCTGCTGTTGTTTCAGCTACTGTAGTTGCTGCTGCTGTAGTTGCTGCTGCTGTGGTTTCAGTGGTTGTGGTTGTTTTACAACCCGTTAAAGAAAA
>JALHSP010000041.1 GCA_022865305.1 Bacteroidales bacterium
TACCCTGTAACAAAAGGAGCTACCTCTGTCTGGGAACGCTGGAACGGTTATGAAGCAGCTTTCGGAGCAAACAACCAGAACAGCATGAATTCATTTAACCATTTTGCGCTTGGTGCGGTGGGACAATGGATGTATGAATACCAGCTGGGCATTACAAATGATCATGAGAATGGCGAAGCAGGATATAAACATTTTATACTTCGACCTACTGCAGGAGGAAACTTCATTTCATTGAAAGGGAGTTATACCTCCAACTACGGTGTGATCTCCAGCAGCTGGACTGCTGATGGACAAGGTAATATGACTTCTTACAGTGCCGTAGTGCCGGCTAATACCACAGCGACTCTCTATCTTCCGGTGAATGAAGCATTAGAGAACTTTGGTGCAGTTCATGGTGCATCTTTTGTTGGAAAAACGACTTATAATGATATTACAGTTGCAGAATATGAACTGTCTTCCGGCAGTTTTAACTTTACAATTACTGCCAATGGTGTCATTTTAGATGCATTTTCAGGGAAGGAGTGAACACTCAGAATGCAACTCTTCAACTTGAAATATCCGAGAAGATCTGATATCGATGGGGGGAGAAGTTCGAGGGTCTGAAATTTTAATAAAATCTGTATAGAATAAATTAGGTAATTCCCCAGGAAAACTGCACTAACTAAATAGTAATAAACTGTTCTTTGACAACCGGCTGAGTTAAACATTTTCTGAGAAGCTCTACAAGATTCTGATCTCGATTATTAAATCGCCATTCAATTTCTTTCATATACAACGGAAAGAATCCTTTCGGGACACCACGATAATGATATAACCAATGCTTAGCATACGACCAGAAACCTTCGATCCCATTTATGTGATTTCGGCCTGTCGGTCTACCCTTCTCTTTTTTAATCACAACATGATCCCCCCGTACCTTCAGAAACGTATACGCATGATATTCATCGGTGTAATAAAGACAACCAGGTTTTGTATAGGCTGTCATGAGAGGGATGAGATCTTCCTTACCTCTCGTAGATATCGGAAAAGTCAATACGTTACCGTTCCTTTGATAGATGCCGAAGACGATGTGTTTACCAGCAGCTCCCCAACCTCTTTTCCCCGGTCTTTTACCTCCAAACATCGTTTCGTCCATCTCAATTTCACCTGAAAGGCTCTCCAATTCATGTGTCTGATATTGATATATTGCTTCTCGCATCAGCCGGAACCAACGTTCAACCGTCTTGGAATTCAGAGGTACTTGAAATCGTAGCCGATAAGCCGGAACACCAAGACAGAAGAATTCAATGAGTCTACCTTTCCAATATGGTGATATTTTGGTTGATTGCCAAAAAGTTTTTTGCTCTTTTCGCGTCAGTCCACATGAGCAACAACGTCTCTGACCGGTGGATAAAACCCAAAAATTTTGACTGCCGCAGCGAGTACATTTTTTCATGGCTGAAAACTAACACATTTTCAGCAAGTTATCAATACCTTTTAGTGCATCGTTGATGGGGTATTACCA
>JALHSP010000042.1 GCA_022865305.1 Bacteroidales bacterium
GAAAAATTGTACCATGACGGCAAAAACCGCGCCATGCTTCGCTCATTCCGACCTCAGAAAAATTGTACCCTGATTTCGGGATTCTGCCACCCGGCCTCCGTTCGCTCAGCAACGTTTACTTACTTTATTGCCGGGCCGTTATGTGCAACCCGAGACAACAACTTAGCATTCAATTAAATAAAAATACATTCCTGATTAATCAAACCTTAAAAGCGAATCATTATGTTACGAGATCGAATTGAACTCTACAAACAGATTGAGAAAGAAAGAAATTCAAAACTGTTAGTATTTGTCACTGGTGATCGACTAAATCTTGAGACACAAATTTCTCCAGAAATGCAAGATTATTTTGTAAATCACCTTGACAAATTTAATCTTCCAAAAAAGCTATCTCTTTATTTGTACACTCGAGGCGGTGATACAATGGCAGCTTGGAGCTTAATAAATCTTATTAAGCAATTTTGCGATGAATATGAGGTTATTGTCCCTTCAAAAGCAAGAAGTGCTGGAACATTAATATGCCTTGGAGCAAAGAACGTCGTTATGACTAAACAGGCAACTTTGGGACCCATTGACCCTACACTTAATAGCCCATTAAACCCTCAGAATCCCACATTTCCCCAAAACCCTCAGGCAAGAATACCAGTAAGTGTGGAGTCAATTAAAGGTTATTTTGAATATGCAAAACAGGAATTGAAGATTAAAAATGAAAACGACCTGTCAAAAATATTTCTTGGACTATCAGAAAAGATTCATCCAATTGTGGTAGGAAATGTTTTCAGATCAAGATCTCAAATTCAGATGTTGGGAAATAAATTACTGAATGAACATTTTAAAGATAAGAAAAAAATAAAAAAGATAATGTCTTTCTTATGTTCCGATTCAGGCAGCCATGACTACCCCATCTACAGAAGAGAAGCAAGAAACGACCTGGGATTAGCTATTGAAACCCCTACTCCTGATTTTTACAAAATTATTAAGTCAGTATATGACAGCATCCACAATGAACTTGAGTTATCAAAACACTATGATCCAAATGTGATTCTTGGAGCAAACAATACTGCAAATTACGTGTTTAGACGAGTAATAATAGAAAGTATTGAAGGAGGTACCGACGTTTTTAACTCAGAAGGAACAATTATGAGGACTCAAATTCCGTTACAACAAGGCATTCCGGGTATTCCAGGTATTCCGAATATCCCTGGACTTCAACGAATTGCTATAGAAGACCAAAGAAAATTTGAGGGATGGCGTCACGAATAAAAAAAAATTCCTATATTTACCTAATATATTGATTATATGGACAATATGTTTAAAAACAATGAGAATTTGGTTAATTACATGACAACTTCTACATCTGCAGTTAATCAAAATTATTCTGAGCCTACAGTCAATACAGAAAGTCTGTCATTTAAAATCAAAAATAATTTTATGATTGCTTTTACTATGACAGAAAATGAATCGGACAAAGATTCGCCCTCAAAAGATAAGGACAATCTTTAAAAAAATAGGGCAGCACATAACACGGACAATAAAGGTAAGTTGTTTGTCACGGTTTTTGCTTTTGCTCCTACTCCCAAGACAAATTTGTAATGGCCGTTGCACCCGGACACGCTCATCTGCACGTAATTATAATACTGCACCATGACAATTTTCTGGCTCCGAGACAACTTGTACCGCGACTCTGCACCAGTGCCAATTTACATGCTTCCTGCAACCGAGACAGGTTTTCGGCCACTTATCAAACTTGTACCGCGACACGCGTAATGTTAAATAAAATTTGTACCCGGACGGCAAAAAGTGCGCCATACCCTCCTTGCACCGTGACAGCTTCTCGGCTAAAGTACCAGGACTCTGCCCGTTGCTCGCGTCGGGTAACACAACCTCCCTTTATTGCCGGGCCGTTATTCAGAATTCAAATATTACCTGCACGTTAGACAACTGCCTTAAAAACTAACCATAACAGAAAAACCAAATTCGCTTCTTAGAGACAATACCTGCCGATCAATCGGTTCCGGTAACCTTGACAAATGTCGCATGAGGTGATTCAACCTCCCCATCAACAAGGATTGATTTCAAAATCAGCAGCTAATTCAATAGGTATCAGACAATTTTACCAACTCGTTCTTTCCAATGGACAATTCATTGATAAATTAAATAATCTTATGTTTGGCAAAAAAAAAGCAAAAATGATGAAAAGAATATTTTTTACCCTGATGCTCGTTTCTTTAGCATGTCCGGGCTGGACACAGGAAACCTATCGTAATCAATTCTCTAGTGCACCAGATACCGCTCGGTATGAAATCATACAATCTGAATTAGGAGCGAGGATTACACTTAAAATTGACAAATATGATGGGCAGGTTTATTTGTTAGTAGAAAGTGGGAAAAAGTTGTCTTGGCAATTAATGGCTGTAGAAAAACATACCCAAAATAAAGCTACCCCGGGCAAAGTTAATTATCAAATTTTCACATCAGGATTAGGAGTAAGATTCACATTTTTATTAAATGTGAATACTGGCGCAACCTGGCAGTTAGCCGAGCACCCAGAATATAAAGAATTATTCTGGAGTGCCCTGGAATGAACATCTCTTAAAAGGGGAGTTCAATAGGTCTGCATTTTTGTCACTCTGCATTACCTCTAGTAAAATTGTTTGTTAACTCTCTGTATATCTTGTGAATTAACTAATGAAAAAGATTCTCTTCATTTTTTGGATAATAATAATTTTCTTTTCATGTGAGATTAATAATCCTTCAGTTGAAGATCCACTCTTCTATTGGGAATGTTGGCAAGAGCACAAAGCACCAAATGAACTTTGGAAGACTCAGATGTTCTTTTGTGAGACCTCCGAGGAATCGATGAATCACATTATAAAAAGCAACACATATTCTAATCAAGATAGCACTCGGGTTGAGATTCTGAGATGCACAAAAAAACCTTGACATTCATCAGAACATTTTTCCAGATAATTAAAAATAACAGATCTAACCATAACACGGACAATGCTATGAAAAGCAGAGTCCCGGGTTAACTCAAAATTAAGCAAAAAAAATCTCTTATAAACTTCTTAAAAATCCTATAAAATCACACTGCTATCTGCGATCAGTTAATGATTTC
>JALHSP010000005.1 GCA_022865305.1 Bacteroidales bacterium
ATACTACTAAATAGAACAACCGTGAGAACGGGAGGATTTGACCTAGTAGAGTATTAACTGAAGAGCCGTATGATGGGAGACTATCACGTACGGTTCCGTGAGAGGTTTAGGGGTGAAACTCCCCTTTACCTACTCGATTGCGTTAGCATCCTGCCTTGACAAAAAACTGATTAGCAACTAACTATAACGCTAAAGTTAAAATATTTATAGTGTCATCTACGTTAAAATAACAGACTCAATCATATGAATATGAATAAAGTATTGGTTTCACTCTTTATAATTTTTGCAGTAATAACTACGACAACTGCACAGACAGATCCTACAACTCTTTTAAAGGTCGGTGACAAAGCTCCTGCCTTCTCTTGTAAAACTATTGATGGGAATACTATAGATATTAGCAAACTTAATGGTAAAATAGTAATGATCAATTTCTTTGCTACTTGGTGTGGCCCATGTAAAATGGAACTACCATTATTACAAAAAAATATCTGGGATAAGTACAAAGACAATCGCGATTTTGTACTTATAATTCTAGGAAGGGAGCATAATGAATCTGAAGTCAGGAGCTTTGTTGAAAGTAATAAATATACAATGCCTTTTGCACCTGATCCTAATCGGCTGGTTTACAAACTTTATGCAACTCAATTCATCCCAAGAAATATAATAATCGGGAAAGACGGCAGGATTATTTTCCAAAATATAGGATACAATAAGGAGGAATTTAAGAAACTCGAAACTTTGCTTGCTGAAAAATTGAAATAGAGTTTTAAACTTGACAATAACAAACAACTAACTATAACACGGACAATAAAGGACATTTGTTTGTCACGGTTTTTGAACATACTGCTTTCTATACCATGACCCTCATATCGCACCACCCTGACTCCGCACCAGTGCTCGTAATTGTAATTCTGCACCTTGACAAATTCCTGGCTCCATTGTCAGCTTGTACCGCGACACTGCACCAGTGCCCATTTATAAAGCATCTGTAAGGTGACTAAATACCAATCACTTAGTTCGTTTGTACCGCGACACTCGTAAAGGCCAGCAGCTTTGTACCATGACACCAAAAACCGCGCCATACCCTCCTTGCGCCGTGACAACTTACCGGCTAAAGTACCAGGACCCTGCCCGGCGCTTACGTCGGCTAACACAAACGCCCTTTATTGCCGGGCCGTTAGGTTTCATGCTCGGGCCGACCGACATTTGAGCCACTTATTAATTTTATCATGACTCATAATTCCCAGCCATCTATTGGGACATCGACATTTACCATATTTTTCTTGACGAGACCGGCTTGGCCAACGCTCCTTGCAAATGATAATTCACGGTTTTGTTCTTTAAAATATACAAAACCGGTTCATGAGAATCATTTGCAAGTTTTGCCCTCCCGCCCAAGCCTTGTTCCTACCTGTTTACCGGGACTTGAAACCGAGCACGAAAACCTAACGGCATCTATAGTATTTTTAAGTAGACCCATAATTTCTGATCGTTTGACAGTTTTCGGGTATATTTGAAATAGAAAATTGGATGATCCAGACATGAGTAAAAAAAGTAAGCGTAAAAAACATTTTAAACCATATATCCCAAAAGGTGATGAGTTCCCTATTGAATCAGACCATTATTTTGGTTTTATAATGGGGTACACTTCCGGTGGAGCTGCCTATGGACTGACACATAAGGAATGGAAAAAGATTCAGGAAGAAGATAAAAATAACAGCACGAAAACCTAACACGGACGGTATAATTAATAAGCTCGTCATGGTTTTTGCTTTTGCTTCTGGTACCTTGACAGTGAACTGGTTAGTCTTTAACCTGACCGCGCACCTGCTCCCTTTATAGCTTTCTATACCTTGACTCAATACTGGCTCTCCACTTAACTTGTACCGCGACACTCGTATAGTTCGGAAACTTTGTACCCTGACTGCAAAAACGCATGCCGTACTCTCCTCGCACCGTGACAGCTTTCTGGCTAAAGTATCAGGACTCTGCCCGGATGCTTCGTCGAGTAACGCTTACATAATTATACCGCCGGGCCGTTAGTGTTAATAAGTATTTGCGTTAACCTTGATAATGAATTACTTCAACAAAATATAGGGTGTGCCAGTTGATAGTTTCTCATGTTATAGCGGGATTTAAAATTTGTTGCCCTCTAACCGGTTTGCTCCATC